>DASZJB010000113.1:0-6628 GCA_035948615.1 Candidatus Dormiibacterota bacterium | reverse complement strand
TCACCGCCGCTCCGGAAGCGCCGCCGGCCTGTGCGCAAGTGGCATCTGTTGTCCACCAGCAGCGCACCGGGAGCCGGGTTGCGCACTTTGTCCACATGGCGTCCCAGGTTCCACGAACAGGGTTGTCAACGGTTGTGCAACTGCTCGCGGATCGCGCGCACCTCACCCTGGAGTCGAACATCCTCACGCATCAGCTCGGTGATCTTTTCGATCGCGTGCAGCGCTGTGGTGTGGTCGCGGCCACCAAAGGCGCTGCCGATGATCGGGAGCGACGACTCGGTCTCTTCGCGGATGAGGTACATCGCCACCTGACGCGGGAAGACGATGTTCTTGTCGCGGCGTTTGCCCTTCATCTCCTCGACCGAGATGGCGTAATGCGCGGCGACCGCCAGCTGGATGGTCTCGATGCTCACCGGAGTCGAGTCCTGGACGGGGATGACGTCACGCAGGATCTGCTGAGCGGTCTCCAGGGTGATCTGCTGGCCGTTGATCGACGCGTGAGCGAGCACCCGAATGAGCGCGCCCTCGAGCTCGCGGATGTTCTTCTGGATCCGGTGCGCGATGAACGAGCACACCTCGTCGGGCACGAGCTTGCTGTACGGCCCGAGCTTGGTGTTGAGAATCGCAAGCCTGGTCTCGAAATCCGGCGGCTGGATGTCGGCCATCAGGCCACCTTCGAAGCGGCTGCGCAGGCGGTCCTCGAGGGTGGGGATGTCCTTGGGCGGCCGGTCGCTGCTCACCACGATCTGCTTCTGGAACTCCTGCAGCGCGTTGAACGTGTGGAAGAACTCCTCCCTGGTGTGGTCCTTGCCGGCAAGGAACTGGATGTCGTCGATGAGCAGGACATCCACGCCTCGGTAGCGCATACGGAACTCTGCCGGCCGGTTCTCGACGATCGAGGCGACCATCTCGTTCATGAACTTCTCGGAGGTGACGTACGCGACCTTCGCGTTTCGATGCGTCTCGCGGACCGCATGACCGATCGCGTGCATCAGGTGGGTCTTGCCGAGACCCACGCCGCCGTACAGGAAGAGCGGGTTGTACGCCTTGCCGGGTGCCTCGGCGACGGCGCGGCATGCGGCGTGGGCGAAGCGGCTGGAGTTACCGACCACAAACGTGCTGAACGTGAATGCGGGGTTGAGCCGCGAATCGTTGGCGCCATCCTCGGGCTCGCTCACATACGCATATGTCGGATCCGGGACGTGAGGCGGCGCCTCCGGGAGCGGCGACCTCTCCGGGTCGACGGTGATGATCACCTCGCAGTCGCGCCCGAGCACGCCCGAGAGCGTCTCGCGTATCAGCGGGACGTAGCGCTCGCTGACCCAGTCACGCGCGAACATGGTTGGAACGCCGACGGTGAACGTGTGCCCGTCGGAGTCGACGAGAACGGCGTTGGCAAGCCAGGCCTCATATCCGGGCCGCACCACCTGGAATCGAAGCTCCTCCTGGGCGACCTGCCACAGCTGTTGCGGATCCATGCTCGCCGTCGAATTCCCACTCTCGATGATGGGCTCAACGCGCTGCGTCTGATCACCGACTGCGCCGACGCCGACTGTTCGATCCACTCGTTCCTCGCCTTGGCCTGCCGATCACAGCGCAGTTATCCACAGCTTGTGCACATCAGTGGATAAATGCATGGCCGCTGGTGGCCGGGGGGCTTGGTGAGACGAAGTGAGGGGCTTCCCGCTCCCGCTGCAGCCTGCGGAGTCTAGCAATGCGCGGCCCCGGTCACAAGCGGAGCGAGCGCACCACCATCCTGTGATCTCGTCGCGGCAATTGCTCGGGTATTCCACTGCAACTCGCCGGCATCTCGTCGGAAGGAAGGGTGGTCGACCGTCGCCTTGGTATACTCGCGACGCAACCCCGTCGGGCTCAGCGGTGCCCAGAGCGCCCCCGACGCGATCAGGTCTCGGAGAGACGGCCATCAAGCGGACGTACCAACCCAAGAAGCGCTACCGGCGTAAGACGCACGGCTTTCGCATACGCATGGCGACGCCGGGCGGACGTCAGGTGCTCAAGGCACGCCGTCGCAAAGGCCGCAAGCGCCTGACTCCGGCACCAACACGATGAACCGGCGGCATCGCCTTCCCGGGCGACGCCGGATTGCGGCGGTGCGGGAAACCGGGAGCGAGGCACGCTCGGGCGCCGTGCGAGTCCGCGTACTTCAAGGTGATCCGGCCGTGTCGCGGGCTGCCTTCTCGGTGCCCGGGGCCACCGGATCGGTGGGCCGGAATCGCGCGCGGCGCCGCCTGCGTGCGGCCATCGCGCCCGTCCTGATGGAGCATCCTGGACTCGACATGGTCGTGAGCCTGCAGGGACGCGCCGCCGAAATGCCGTTCGTCAGCCTGAGGAATGCCCTGGCGGCGGCGCTCAGCTCCGCTTCGGGCGCGGCGCTACGCAGGGCGAGGACGTGAAACGCGCCAGCCTGGTGTTCATTCGCATCTACCAGGTCACCATCGGCCCTCTCTTCGGAATGATGAGCTCCTGCCGCTACGAGCCCACGTGCTCGTACTACGGCTACGAGGCGATCCGGCGCTTCGGGGCGCGGCGCGGCTGGTGGCTCGCGGTGCGCCGGATCGCACGCTGTCACCCGTGGCACGAGGGCGGCGTCGACCCGGTGCCGGAGACGTACATCAGCTGGCGCGCTGCGCGCCGCGTCCACCGTGACGCGACTCAGCATGGGAGCGCCGCATGATCGCCGCCGCAGCCCCTGCCACCTCGGGCGGATTCAATCCGCTCTCGATCTTCTCGATCCTGCAGTACCCGTTCGCGTGGGTGCTCCAGGAGCTGGTCAACGTCTTCACGCACGTCGGCCCGCTGAAGGCAATCGGCGCCTTCGGGCTCGCCGTCATCGTGCTGACCATCGGCATCCGCGCGGTGCTCTTCCCGGTGTTCGGCTGGCAGCTGCGCACGTCACGACGCATCCAGGCGGAGCAGCGCCTGGTCGCACCCCAGCTCCAGGAGTTGCGCAAGAAGTACAAGAAAGAACCGCAGCGGCTGAGCCAGGAGATGAACGCGCTCTACAAGGAGCACGGCATCAGCCCCTTCTCGAGCCTGACCGGCTGCATCCCGGCGCTCGTGCAGATGCCGGTGCTGATCGGGCTCTATCAGTCGATCAGGTCAGTGACCCAAACCCTCTCAGTGAGCGACCGGGGATTCCTGTGGATCGATGACCTGACCAAGTCGGCCCAGCAGTCGTGCTGCACCGGAAGCAGCGGCCTCGCGGGTGTGCTCACCCACCCGGCGCTGCTCATCCTGCCCCTCATCGCCGGCCTGTTCACCTTCGCGCAGTCGCGCATGATGATGCCTCCCTCGCGTCCGGACATGTCCGACCAGGAGCGCTCCATGCAGGGCGTCACCAAGCAGATGTCGTTCATCTTCCCGGTGATGATCTTCGTGTTCAGCTTCCTGTTTCCGCAGGGGCTGGCCATCTACTGGGCAACGGGAACGATGTTCATGGTCGCGCAGCAGTATCACCTGCTCGGCTGGAACGGTCTGGTGGTTCCCTCCTGGTTCCCGGGTGCCAATCGCGTCACCGCGCTGACGATTCCGCGCACCCCGGTCACGACCAAGACCGGGGCGGGCGCAACGAAGGCTGCGGTCGTCCCGTCCAGGAACGGCACCCGTCCCGGCGCCAACGGCACCAGGCCAAAAGCAGGGGCCGCCACCGATGAGGAGCCACCGGTCCGATCACAGAGCGCGACCGCGCGCTCACTGGCGCGACCCAACAGACCGAATAGACGGAGGCGGCGCCGCTGAGCGCAGCGTCGAGGGAGAAGTGGTGAGCGAGAGCAGGGTGACGTCGGTCGAAGCGGAGACCGAGGATGGGGTCGAGGCGCGCGGGGCGACGATCGAGGAGGCTGTCAGCAACGCGCTCAGCCAGCTCGGGGCGAACCGCGAGCAGGTCGAGGTGCAGGTGCTGTCGCCGGAGAGCCGTGCGCTCCCCGGCGAGCGGCTGTCGACCGGGGAGCGTCGCGTGCGCGTCTACCGGATCGACGAGCACGCCGCGAACGCGCGGGCACTTCTCGAGGAGCTGCTGACCCGCATGGAGGTGCCCTGCCGGGTGAGCGTCCGGCGCGGGACGGGGACGGCCGGCTCGTCATCCGGCGGACCGGTGATCCTTGACATCGCAGGCGACGATCTTGGTCTGCTGATCGGATGGCGGGGCGAGACCCTGCGCTCACTGCAGACGGCGTTGAACCTGATGCTCGGCGAGGAGGGGGTCGAGACCCGCCGCGTGATCCTCGACGTGGAGCGCTATCGAGCCCGCCGTGAGGATCAGGTCCGCGAGCTCGCCGAGCGCCTCGCCCTCCGTGTCAAGCGAACCGGCGAGCCCTACACGCTCGACCCGATGCATGCCTATGAGCGTCGGGTGATTCACATGACCCTCGCCGACGATCCCGATGTGACCACGGAGAGCACCGGCCGAGAGCCGGCGCGCCGCGTGGTGATCAATCCCACCGGTCCAGCGCAGGGCGGCCCACCGGAGCGCTTCGAAGGAGCCCGCCAGGGCCGGTCATCCGGGCGGTCGTACTGACCGAATTCGCCGTCGAATCCCTGTCCGGGGGAACCAGGCTGACATCAGTCCCACTCCCCGGCCGCGCGTCGGTTGCGATCGCGTTCATGGTCGCGGTCGGTTCGCGTTACGAGACCGAGGCCGAGAGCGGCATCAGCCACTTCGTCGAGCACATGGTGTTCAAGGGCGGCAGGCGATATCCGACCGCACGTGACGTCAGCGAGGCCATTGAAGGCGTCGGCGGTGTGCTCAACGCCGCCACCGATCGGGAGGCGACGATCTTCTGGACGCGCGTCCCCACAGCCAAGCTCGGTCTGGCCGTGTCGGTGCTCACCGATATGCTTCTGAGCCCCGCGCTGGACGCCGCCGAGGTCGCGAAGGAACGCCAGGTGGTCATCGAAGAGCTGCGCATGTACCAGGACAACCCCCAGGACTACGTGCAGATCGCGTTCGACGCGCTGATGTGGCCGGACCATCCGCTGGGCTGGGATGTCGCCGGCCGCGAGGAGACCGTGCTCTCGTTCACCGCCGGCGACTGCAGCAGTCATCTCGAGAAACACGTGCTGCCCGCAACGCTGGTGGTGAGCGTCGCCGGGGGCTTCGCGACCGCAGAAGCTGCCGGGATAATCGACGAGGCGATCGGCGCCTGGGCGGCGAGGCGCCGATCGCCGCCACGGCCACCACTGGCCGCCACGCCGCCGTCGGGACCGCCACTCACCGTGGTCCGGCGCAGCGCCGAGCAGGCCAACATCCTCGTCGGCGCCAGGGCGCCCTCGTACAACGACCCCGACCGGCACGTCGCCGAGATCCTCAATGTGATCCTCGGCGAGGGCATGTCGAGCCGTCTCTTTCTCGAGCTCCGCGAGCACCGCGGCCTCGTCTACGACGTGCACTCGTTCATGAGCCGGATGTCCGACACCGGTGTGCTGGGGATCGGCCTGGCGTGCGAACCGCGCCAGGCTGCGACGGCGCTCGAAGCATCGGTCGTCGAGCTGCGCAAGCTTGCTGAGACGCCGGTGGGTGACGCAGAGATCACCAAGGCACGGGAGTACGCAAAGGGCCGTCTGCTGCTCCAGCTGGAGAGCACCTCGGCGCTCTGCGAATACGCCGGGCAGCAGATGCTGCTCCAGGGGAAGATCGTCGAGCCCGAAGAGCTCGTGGCGCGGTTGGAGTCGGTAGAGGCCATCCAGGTCAGCGAGCTCGCCGCCCGCCTGCTCAGCAACGGGCTTCGGGCCGCGGTGGTCGGGCCGTTTCGCAGCGAAACCCGGTTCGCGAAGGCGATCGCGGTCTGATGCCCGCATGTCAGACTTGCGCGCCGTGAGCGTCGAACGCACCCTGGTTCTGGTCAAGCCCGACGGGGTGCAACGACGCCTGGTTGGCGAGGTGATCACGCGTTTCGAGCGCCGCGGGCTCCATCTCGTGGCGCTGAAGTTGATGCGCATCGACCGTGACCTGGCGGAACGCCACTACGCCGAGCATCGTGGTAAATCCTTCTTCGCGGGCCTCATCGACTTCATCACCTCGGCGCCGGTCGTCGCCATGGTGTGGGAGGGCGACGACGCGGTCGCGCAGGTGCGCTCGATGATGGGCGCAACCAACCCTTCGGCGGCGGCGCCGGGCAGCATCCGCGGCGACCTTGCGGTCAGTATTGGCAATAACGTGGTGCACGGCAGCGACTCACCCGAACGCGCCGCGGAAGAGGTGGCGCTCTTCTTTCAATCCGCCGAGCTGGTCGAATGGAGTGGCGTCGACGCCTTATGGGTGAACGGCTGACTCGCTAGTCGAGCGGACTCGCGGCCGGGGGACGGCTCCGCGCGGCAACTGGTCTGCGCATCCGCCGGCGCCTCCAGCGCCAGGCCTCGAGAGCAGCGATCCCGAGCGCTGGAATCGCGAGCGCGGTGCTGGTCAGCGGCTCGATCGTCGGTCCGGCGCCGAGGCCGCCGAAATGGTCGAGGGGCCAGATGCGCAGGATTGCCTTGGCGAGGATGTTCTTGCGCGGCACGAGTCCGAAGACGCGCGAATCGCTCGAGTAGTTGCGGTTGTCACCCATGACGAAGTACTCGCCGGACGGGATGGTCAGTGCCTGCGGGGACGTCGTGGCGATCCCGGTCG
>DASZJB010000112.1:0-6398 GCA_035948615.1 Candidatus Dormiibacterota bacterium | reverse complement strand
CTCGAGGAGGAGATCGAGGGCCATCACACCGGCACAGATGAGCGATGTCGTGCCAACGAACCCGCGTCCGACCTTGCCGACCGCATCGACGGCGTACGCCGCGACGGGGGTTCCAGCCGCGACCTCGAGCAGGACGACGACGGTCGCGATGGGAGCGAGCGCCGGCAACGAGGTGGGGTCGGGCACCGCCCGATCCTACGGTTGTGGCGGCGCCCCGCCGAGGCGGGAACCGGTCAGGACGCCGGCGGACCCCCGCCGAAGCGATCGAGGATTCGGATCGCCGACTGCAGAAAGCGCCGTCTTTTTGATCCCGGCGGCGCAGCCTTTACCACCGCACCGTCCATGCGCATCGCCAGGCGCACCGACCGTCGCTCGCTCCACACCATCCTGCCTTCGAGTGCGTCGAGGCGGGCCTGCTGCTCGCTGAGCTCGCGCATCTGGTCGACGACCACCGCATTGCGCTCCTGCAGCTCATGAAGCATCCGCGAGTAGGCGCGATCGTAGTCGGCGACGACGCGATGGATCGGGGCCGACGAACGCCGGTAGCGCGCAGCCCAGGGTGCGATGTAGGCGCCGTCATAGTCCACGTCGCGGATGAACCCGTGGCGCGCGAAGCGCTCCGTCCAGTACTCCTGCGGATGGATGTTGGTGTGCGTCGGGTCGCGGAAATGCTCCGGCGTCGACGTCAGGATGATCTCGTCGGTGAAGGAAGAGAGGTTGGCGATGGCCTGATCCGCGTCCTGCCGAGGCATGTGCTCGAGGACCTCGAAGCACGTGATGATGTCGTAGCGCTTGGCCAGCGGCTCGGTGATCGATCCAACCGTCAGATGGCGGCGGATGTCCTCGCGAGAGTGATTGACCGCGAACTCGCTGAAGTCGATGCCCTCGGCCTCGACACCGCGGTCGCGAAGCGCTTCGACAAGCAGCCCGATAGCGCACCCGGCGTCGAGGACGGTCTTGGGGTGGAAATCCTCGATCAGACGGTCGGCGATCTTGCGAAAGAAGTCGAGCCAGAACGCGTTTCGTTCGTAGCTGACACCGGCAGCCGCGTAGTGGGCGTAGTAGTCGGCGCCGTAGTCGGACGCGACAGTCCCCTCATGCGCGACCCCTGCCTCGCTCCCACCCGGTATCGATTCGTCTTCGGCCCGTTCCGATGCGCTCCTCACCCCGGCGCATGCTAGCACCGGCTCGAACGAGTGGATATCCCTCGGGTGACGGTTTCGCACACCGGGTTCCAATTCGTTTTGGCTCTGCTAGGTTGGCCGCGGATGGTCAGCGCACCCTCGAGGTGGCGATGGGTCATGGCCGCAGCCGCCGTGTGCGCCGTGTACCTGGTGGTCAGATCCATCGCCGACCTGCACACCGCGTTCGGCGGCGGCTCCGCCGTCGATTACCTCGCGATCGCGTCCGCCGGACGGGTGGTTCACGGGGGATCCTCGTGTGTCTACTGCACGGGCGCGCTTGGAGCGGCTCAGGCGCAGCTGCTCGGCTATACCCCGGCGGCGAGCGCCACGTTCCCGGTGCCCTTCGTCAACCCGGCGCTGCTGGCCTGGCTGATCCAGCCACTCGCGGTCCTGCCGCTGCAGGCCGGAACCGACATCTTCATCGGGCTCAACGTCGCGGCGATGGCGATTTCCGCCGCGATCCTGACCCGGCGCGCTTCACCGCACCTCGGCGGCCCGCTTGCCGCTGGCCTCGTGGCCATCGCGGTGTTCTCGCTGGAAGCAGGAACCGGGATCCTGCTGGGTCAGTCGGATGGGTTGATGCTGCTCGCCGCGACACTCGCGATCGTGGCCCTCGACCGGGGCCGTCCCGTCCTGTCCGGGCTGCTCCTGGTGCCGCTGCTCCTCAAACCGCAGCTCGTCTGGCTCGTCCCCCCAATCCTGCTTGTCGCCCGGCAGTGGCGGATGCTCGGAGCTCTGGTTGCGGGAACGGCGGTGGTGCTGCTCGGGTCGATCGCCGTCGCGGGACCGGGGCACCTCCTTGACGCCGTCGGGCTCGTGACGGCGCCGGCATACGCGCACCTCGATCTGCAGAGCAACTCGATACCGGCGCTCGTGGCGCGGCCACTCGCCAGCAACCCTGCCGCCTGGGTCGCCGCTATGGCGCTGGCGGTGGTCGCAGTCGCCACCATGCTGGTGCTCCACGACACGCTGCGACGCAACCCCGTCCCCGCGGTGGCGATCGGCGTCGGATTGTCGGTCATGCTCTCGCCGCATCTCGGCGATTACAGCCTGATGCTCCTCGCGGTTCCCGTTGCCGTGCTCGCGCCCCGCGCCCCGGCGCTGACGCTCGTGCTCCTCGCCCTGTACACCGCGGCGTCGTTCGTCAACCCGCTGGTCACCCTCAACGAGAGCACCGTGGCGCTGATCCTCCTCCTGGGACTCGTCGCCCTCGTCTGGCGCGCAACCCACCCGGGATCGCGCGACTGGGCGATGCCCCTGCCGAGCCGCTCGGCCGCCGGAGTGAGCAGTGCCTGATCAGCGTTCGCTCCTGCGTGGCCGTCTCGCCAGCGCCATCGACGGCGTCGTCGATGTGGCGGCGCGTCTCGGTCCCCCGGTGACCCAGGCGAAAGCACCTCCGCCACAACCACCCGCACCCGAATCGATCGGACGCCCCTGGACCCTCGCCGCCGCGATGGAGCCGGTTCGTGCTCCGATCGTCGCACCGCCACACGCATCGCTCCCGCTGCGCCCACCGGAGCCCCCACCGCCACCGGGACACCATCTTTCGAGGACGCCCTTCGCGATCGCCGGATCGAGCCTCATCGGCCTCGTCCTGATCGCCGTGATCGCGGTCCGACTCCTCCACGGTGGCGCGGCGGTGCAGGCGCCCTCGCCGGCACGAGGAGAGATCTCCCTCACCGGCGTCCGTCCGGTCGCCTCGGCGCCCGCGGCCGGCAGCGCCGTACCGGCTACCCAGGTGTCATTCCCCGCAAGGACATCGGTGGTCGACATCGAGGTGAACTCGGGTGGATCGGCCGGCCAGGCTCCGGTTCAGGTCGTCGTGACCCTGGGGCAGCCGGCGCAGACGATCATCCAGAACGCCTACGTGCTGAGCCCAACAGGTGCCACGGTGATCCCGCTGACTCCCCCGGGAGGCGGCTTCGCACCCGGCAACTACTCTGTGACGATCACCTACAGCGGGGAACTGGTCGGGTCCACCGAGTTCGCCGTACTCTGAGCGCCCGACGGTCAGGTCAGTAGCGGGTTCCCTCGGGCTCCGGGAGAGCGTCGAGCTCGGCCAGGTCCGCCGCGCTCAGCTCGACGGTGGCTGCGGCCGCGTTGTCCGCCAGGTACTTCGGGTTCTTGGTCCCCGGTATCGGGACCACCTGCCGCCCCTGAGCCAGCACCCACGCCAGCGCAACCTGAGCCGGGCTCGCTCCGGCCCGCTCTGCGATCGCGCGCACTCCGCCGACAATGGCCAGGTTGGCACGCAAAGCGTCCTGTTGGAAGCGGGGCAGCTGACGTCGGAAGTCGTCCTGGGGCAGGTCGTCGAATGACGAGAACCGCCCGACGAGGAAACCCCGGCCGAGCGGGGAAAACGGGATCAGCGCGATGCCCTGCTCCTGACAATAGGGCAGCACCTCCGCCAGCACGTCACGGGTCCACAGCGACAGCTCGGACTGCACCGATGTCACCGGGTACACCGTCTGCGCTCGTCTGATCTCGGCGACCGACACCTCGGAGAGGCCTATGTGCCGCGCCTTGCCCGCCGCGACGGTTTCCGCCATCGCGCCCCAGGTCTCCTCCAGCGGCACCTTCGGGTCGACACGGTGCAGCTGGTAGAGGTCGACATACTCGGCGTCAAGCCGTCTCAGGCTGCCGTCGATCGACTCGCGCACGTGCTCGGGACGGCCGTCTCGGCCGGCTCCTGGAGATGCGGTCCCCGGAGCGGGATTCGCGCCGATGTCGCCCATGACCAGACCGACCTTGGTGGCCAGCACGGCGCGCTCACGGTGGGCACCCGCGAGCGCTCGCCCGACCAGCTCCTCGTTTGTGAAGGGTCCGTAGGCGTCGGCAGTATCGATCAGCGTCACGCCGAGGTCGAGTGCCTGGTGGATCACGGCAATCGACGTTGCGTCATCGCGGGGAGTCCGCATGTCGTACGACGCCGTCATCCCCATGCACCCCAGACCGATGACGCCGACCGCGGGTCCTCTTCTTCCAAGTGTTGTGGCTCGCACTTTGGGTTTTGATTCCTCCTTCAGGTTCGATCCCAAGGACGGCCATCAATCAGCCAGCGATTGAGTTCCGCCATGGCGCTCTCCGAGCCCAAATGCCCCCCTTTCTGGGCCCGGACCAGCGCTCCAGGTACGTGGGTCGCAAGCCACTGTCCGTGCGCGGGAGGGGTCATGACATCGTCAAGCCCATACCAGACGGCAGTCGGAACCCGGATCGCTGCCAGATCGAATCCCCATGGCTGTAGGAACGCCAGGTCATCGTCTACCCACCCCCACACTCCATTGCGGGTCTCCTCATCGACTTCCTCGCGGGTGACCTCGGACGAGTCCGACTGTGCTAGCACGGCACGATCTGAATCGGGCAACTCGAACGCGCCGAGCACGTTCGCGGGATCGATTTCCACCCTCTCCCGAATCGCGGCGTCCTCCCGCGTCAGCTCGGCCGCAAGCGTCCTTTCGCCCGACGCTGCCCAGCCGAATTCCTTCACATTCTCGGGGTCCATGCCATCAGTCCACGTCTCACCAAACGCTTCGTGCGGAGCCAGTCCGACGCTGCAGGCAACGCGAGTGATCCTGTCGCCCAGCAGTGCCGCAGCAGCGAGAGCGTGCGGACCCCCTCCGGAACCGCCTTTCACCGCGAATCGGTCGAAACCCATCGCGTCAGCGATTGCCACGACGTCCGGGACGCAGTCTGAAATCCGACGCCCAGGATGTCGGTCGGACCCTCCGTAGCCCGGACGATCGTAGATGACTACGTGCGCGCCAGTTGAGCGGACCAGTTCCTGGTTTGGGTGACGGCTGAGGCGGCAGCCCGGCGTCCCGTGCAGAAAGATCATTGGACTGCCTTCAAGATCGCCCCACTCCGCGAAGGTCAGCACCCGACCGTCTGGAGCTGTAGTCGTCTGAAGGTGCCGGTCCCCGACGACGCGCCTAGGCATCACCAGTCCCAGCCGACGTTGTTTTCAGCGTTCCACGGGGAGGCCGGCCTCCTCCCAGGCTTCGATCCCCCCGGTCACGTTGTAGGACTTCGGCCGCCCGAACGTGCGCAGGTAATCGACGGCGCGCGCGCTTCTGCCGCCCATCCGGCAGTGCACGTAGACGTCGCGGTCGGTGGGCACCTCGGCGAGACGAGCCGGCAGCTCGCCGAGCGGAATCAGCACCGAACCGGGAATGCGCATGTCGTCGTGCTCGGACTTCTCGCGAACGTCGATAAGCATCGCGCCCGACGCGAGCGCCTCGCTGACGGCTTTCGGGGCGACCTCGGAGCTCTCGGGCATTCGCGGCAGTATAGAGGCGGCGGTGGCGCGTTCCACGGCGGCGTCCACTCGGCTGTGAGCCTGTTAGGCTCGTGACCGTGAGCACTCTTGCCGCGCCGGCGGTGGTGGACTCTCCCTGGCTGAACGCTCAGCGCCAGTTCGACAACGCCGCCGAGATCCTCAATCTCTCATCCGGGTTGCGTGCGGTGCTGCGTGAGGTTCGGCGGGAGCTCGTCGTCCGCTTCCCCGTGAAGATGGACAACGGCAGCGTTCGGATGTTCGAGGGATATCGGGTTCAGCACAACGTGACTCGCGGACCGGCCAAAGGCGGCCTGCGGTTCCATCCGGCCACCGACATCGACGAGGTCAAGGCGCTCGCGATGTGGATGACCTGGAAGTGTGCGCTCGCCAACCTGCCCTACGGCGGTGCCAAGGGCGGTGTCGCCGTGGACCCCTCGACCCTCAGTCACCGCGAGCTCGAACGCCTCACCAGAAGGTTCGCCGCCGAGATCAGCGTGCTGGTCGGACCCGAGTCGGACATCCCGGCGCCGGACGTCAACACCAACGCCGAGATCATGGCCTGGATCATGGACACGCTTTCGATGCAAGCCGGCTATTCCGTCCCGGCCTCGGTGACCGGCAAGCCGCTGGAGATCGGCGGAAGCGAGGGTCGTCCGAGCGCCACCGGCCGCGGCGTGAACATCATCGCCATCGAGGCGTGCAAGCGCCTCGGTATGGAGCCGTCGCAGACGACGGTGGCGGTCCAGGGGTTCGGCAACGTGGGCAGCTGGGCGTGCCAGCTCATGCACGAGTCGGGATTCACCATCTGCGCGGTTGCCGACGTGACCGGCGGCGTCTACTCCCGCGAGGGACTCGACATTCCCAAGCTGCTCGCCTACCGGCAACAGCACGGCGGAGTCAACGGGTTTCCGGGGTGCGAGCCGGTCACCAACACGGAG
>DASZJB010000111.1:0-8073 GCA_035948615.1 Candidatus Dormiibacterota bacterium | reverse complement strand
CACCGGAGGATGAGCTGAGATGACCGAGCAGGAGCTGAGACTCGATGGCAACGCGGCGGCCGGGCTGTTCCAGGAGCTCTTTGTTCACGAGCTCACCACGGCCCGAGGCGCCTGCGCCGCGTGCGGATCGGTCGGAGCCATCGGTGCGCAGCATCTGTACATGTCTCCACGCTCGCCGGGTGCGGTGCTGCGATGCAGCGCGTGCGAGGCTGTGCTCATGGTGATCGTGCGCGCCGGAGGGCGTTTCCGGCTCGGCCTGCAGGGTCTCGTGTGGATCGAGATGCAGGATGTCGATACCGCGAGCTAACCGGTGAGCTCGGTGGCGATGAGGTGTGACGTGCGCGGCTCCGGGTCTGACAGCGAACGCGCGTAATCCAGGTACTCAGCGTCGGTCCCGGTGAGCCGGTCAGTGTGCTGGCGCAGGTGCTCGTCCCACGAGGTGACCACAAACAGCTCGACGAACTCGTGGGGGCTCTCCCCGTCGCGGAACAAGCCCCATTGGGTCGCCCCCGTGCGAAGCCTCGAGAGCCGCACACGGGCCATCGAATCCAGGAAGGTGCGCTCACGCTCCGACGAGACCGTGTAGGTGATCCTGACGACGATGGGACCCTGGTCGGGGAGCGCGTCGAATGCCAGCTGCGGCTCGGATCGGGTGACGGTTCGCCGGTCCATGCCGGCGGTGTCGATCATCGGCCACATCCTGATGGTCGCGGCGCCGCCGACCATCAGGGCGGCAGCGATGAGAAACGCCGGAGTCACGCCCTTCGGCGCGGCAACGAAACCCCAGACGACCGCACCGACCGCCTGGCTGCCGAAGAGCACGGTCAGATACACCGAGAGCCCGCGCCCGCGAACCCATTCGGGCAGGAAGAGCTGCAGCGATGCGTTCATCGTCGACAGCACCGCCATCCACGCGAGCCCTGCCGGCAGCAGGAGCACAACGGCGAGAACCGCCGTCGGGATGAGAACGATCGCGGCCATGACTGCCCCATACACAAGGCTGGCGGCCAGCAGCAGGCGATTCGCCGACAGCTTCGCCCGGAGTGGGGGCAGGAGAAACGAGCCGGCGACGGCGCCGACGCCCAGCGCCCCGAGGAGCAGCCCGTAGCCGCTGGCACCCATGTGCAGACGCTGCGTCGCCACCAGCGGCAGCAGCGCCCACAACGCGCTGCCGGGCACCAGGAACAGCGAAGTGCGCAGCAGCATCCGGCGCACCACCGGCGCATACCGCACGTACCTCCCGCCCGCGCGCAGCGCCGAGGCAAACCGTTCGGGGAGTTGGGTCGATGCTTCGACCGCCGGGTGCCAGGCGACGACCACGATGCAGTACGCAAGGAAGGTGGCCGCGTTGATCGCGAAGACCGCACCGACCCCGATGCGCGCGATCAGGACACCGGCGATCGCAGGTCCGATGGCGCGAGCCAGGTTGACACTGATCGATCCCAGCGTCGACGCGGCGGCGACCTGCGTCCGGGGAACCAGCTCAGGGATCAGCGACTGATACGCCGGCAAGGAGATGACCGAACCTGTCCCGAGAACGAAGGTGAAGGTGAGCAGCAATGCCGGCGGCATCTGCCCGGCGAAGGTCAGCGCCGTGAGGGCGACCGCCGTCACGGTCATGAACGCCTGCACCGCGATGAGCAGCCGGCGCCGGTCGAACATGTCGGCGAGCACGCCGCCGACGACCCCGAAGATGACGTCGGGCAGCATGTCGGCCGTCTGCACGAGTGCGACGAGGATCGACGCGTGGGGCTGCTCGACGAGCAGCCACTGCGCGCCGACGGTCTGCATCCAGAGTCCGATGTTGCTGACCAGGACCGCGAGCCAGATGGCCCGAAAGACGCCGATCCGCAACGGCGACCAGGTGGAACCGTGCGTCCCCGGCTCAGACGTCGTGGGTTGGTCGGTCACGGCGTCGACACAGTAGCCTCTCGGCCGTGGCGGGACAACCGGTCTTGAGCCCGCCGCCCGCACGCTCGTCAGCATCATCATTGGGGAATGGACGACGCCTCCGGCGGGTGGCTCGCTCTGCCATACGCAGAGTGGCGCGACACTCGCGACACGCTTCACATGTACACGCAGGTGATCGGCAAGCTTCGCCTCGCCCTCAGCCCTTTCGAACCGGGCTGGGCGAATGTGCCCCTCTACGTCACGGCGAGGGGACTCACCACGTCGCCGCTGCCTGTCGGCCTGCGCACCTTCGATGCCGAGCTCGACCTCCGCGACCACGTGCTCGTGATCCGTACCAGCGACGGACAGACGGAACGCCGCCCCCTCGGCGGTGCGGTCGCCGACTTCTATCGCGATGTCATGGACGCGCTTCGACGCATGGGAATCGACGTCGCCATCTCAGTGCACCCATCCGAGGTACCGGATCCCATTCCCTTCCCCGACGACCACACCCATGTCACGTACGACAGGGCTCAGGTGCAGCGCTTTCAGCACGTGCTCTCGATGGTCGACCTGGTGATGAAGGAACATCGCGCGCGGTTTCGGGGGCGGACCACGCCGGTGCAATTCTTCTGGGGCACCTTCGACCTCGCCCTGACGCGATACTCCGGCAAGCTGGTGGAGCCCCTGCCCGGTGACAGCGTCATCGCCCATTTCGGCTCGGACGCGGAGGAGGTCTGCGCCGGCTGGTGGCCCGGTGATCACCGGGTGCCGTCCGCGACCTTCTTTTCCTACGCGTACCCGGCCCCCCCGGACATCAGTGCGGTGACCGTGCGTCCCACCGGGGCCGCTTGGAGCCCGGACGCGGGAGAGTTTCTCTTTCCGTACGAGGCGGCGCTTGCCACCGCGGATCCGCGCCGAGCCATCCGCGATTTCCTCGCCTCGTCCCACGACGGCGCCGCGAGGTTGATGGGATGGAGCAGCGAATTGACGACATTCAGCGAACCGGATGCACCGCCCACTGATCACGCCCTGAGGAGAGCCCCATGAGCGACGTCTGCCAGCATCTCGACCAGATCAACGACGTGGCGCCCTCTGGAACCGGGTGTGTCGAGTGCGTGGCCGCCGGCCGGCACGACTGGGTGCATCTTCGCGTCTGCCAGGAATGCGGACACGTCGGGTGCTGCGATTACTCGCCCGGGAAGCATGCGACGAAGCACTTCAAATCGGTGGGTGACCCGATCATCCGGTCATACGAGCCGGGCGAGGACTGGTACTACTGCTACCTCGACGACCTCATGTTCGAACTCGAGGACGCACCGCCCGCCCCGTCGCACCCCTGACACCACATCTGCCCTGCTGCGGGCCGACCCTGCGAGCGCCTCAGACGTGGAGGAAGCGCGCGCCGAGCGTCGTGGCGAGCGTCTGGTGGGCGGGGCTCGCCCCGATGAGCGTCGAGCCAGCCGGGTCGATGCCGTGCGGTCGCGCGAATGCCAGGATGAGCCCGGGCAGCGGCGGCCGGCACCAGCACACCGGCGGACCTCCGGGGTGGGGGCAGAGCGCGGACACCACGCTGCCTCGGACGTACGCGGACAGCCGATCCACGCCGGCATCGAGGATCTCATCGGTCTCGCCGGGTCTCCACTCGAACACAAGGTGGGGCGCCTCGGGGGCCGCCAGCGCGACTGTTCGTTCCCAGCCCTTCACCTTCAGCGCCGCAGCGGCGACGAAGACAGCCTCTTGAGGTCCGACCGCGGTCGAGAGCGATGCTCTGGGCGTGCGCTGGAATGGGATCCGCCGCACGTCGACGAATCCCTCGTCGATCGACGGAGCTTCGAGTTCGCGAACGGTGCGCATCTGGCTGGTCGGGAGCATGATCCCCGGCTCCCGGCGTCCCATGCGCCGCAGTTCCTCGGGTTCGGGCAGCTTGCCGAACCGTTCGAGAAGGCGCTCGATGAGATTGACCTGAGCCTGAGCCAGCGGGGTGTCGATCCAGATGCACCGAACCGATGCGCCGTGCCGCCTGGCTGTCTCGATGACGTGGCTCCGGCTCACGCGGGTGAGGTAGGTGTTGTCCAAAACGATCCGCTGCCGGCCTGACGACAGCGTGTCATCGAGCGTGTCGTTGAGCTCCCGGAGCGAGCCGCCGCGCTCGTCGCGGTTGATACGAACGTATCCGTGCGCCACGTAGTCCTCGCTGTGACGGCTCTTGCCGGCGCCCGGGATACCCATCACGAGGACAACCTCGGCATCACCCGGGGGCGTCGCTGCCGTGTCGGTCGTTCCCGGTTGCGGCCATCCGAAGCCACTCACGATCCGCGCCCGGTCGCTCGCTTCGAGTTGAAGCGTCGCCGCTCGAGCGGCTGAGCGGACCGTGGCCGGACGCCGAGCTCCCGGTATTGCGATCACGACCGGCGACAGATCAAGCACCCACGCGAGCGCGACCTCCTCGGGGGTCGCTGCTCGTGTGTTCGCGATCTCGGCAAGCTCAGGACGGCGACTGAGCGACTGTGCCCGGCGCACGCCGCCGAGCGGAGAGTGGGCAATCACCGCGATGCCGCGCGCGGCGCAGAAATCGACGAGCCCACCTCGCACGGCGCTGTCGTCGAGGACGCTGAGCCCGACCTGGATGGCGGCGACATCGACGAGCTCGCACGCTTCCTCCAATTGCCGTCGGTTGACGTTCGCCAGCCCCACGTGACCAACGGCGCGTTCCCGCAGCAGCGTTGCCAGCGCGCGAACCGACGTGGTCCAGGGGGTTCGCGGGTCCGGCGCGTGGATGAGGTAGAGGTCGATGGTCAACCCGTCGAGGGCTGTGAGGCTGGCCTCGCAGTCGGCGAGGATCGCCCGGGCCCGACCGTCCGGAATCCACCCGCCGCCGGCACGGGTCATGCCGCCTTTGGTGATGATCCTGGCGTGCCCGTCCGCGCCGCAGCGGCGGAGCGCCTGGGCAACGAGCCGCTCGTTGCGAGCCGTCGGCGCGTCTCCGGCGCCGTACGCGTGCGCGGTGTCGAAGATCGTGATGCCCGCATCGGCGGCGGCCGCGATGGTGTCCAAGGCGGACGAGTCGTCGGCATCTGTGTCATTGGAGAGGCGCATGCAGCCGAGGCCGATGCGAAGCTCCGAGCTACCGGGCCATCGAGGAGGGTTCAGGGGCGTAGATCGTCTTTTGATAAGGCGGTCTAACCGACCTTGCGGTAGCTGCGCACAGCGAGCGGAACGAACACGATCATCACGCCGGCCAGCCACACGAGGCTCTCCCAGAGCGCAGGGTTCAGCGGAAAGTGCGGACCGCCCAATGCCATCGCGCGCATCGCGTTGATCACCAGCGTCACCGGTTGATTGTTGGCAAACACCTGAAGCCAGCCGGGCATGGTCGCGATCGGCACAAACGCGGAACTGACAAACGTGAGCGGGAATATCCAGATCAGACCAAAGGCCTGCACCGATTCCTCATCCTTGATCGCCAGTCCCACGAATGCGGAAACCGAGCACACCGCGATCCCGAACGCCTCGGCGAGAAGCACCATGCCGACGGCGCCACCCACGCCATTCTGAAAACGAAAGCCCACCGCGTAACCGACCCCGATGATCACGAGGATGACGATCAGCATGCGAATCGAGTCCGCGATCAGCCTGCCGGCGAGCACGGCGGAGCGCGCCATGGGCATGGCGCGGAAACGGTCGATAACGCCCTTGGTCGCCTCCTGCGCCAGTGCGATCGCAGTCGCGAAGGTGGCGAACGCGGCCGTCTGTCCGATGATGCCGGGCATCAGGTAGTTGACGTATCCGCCCGACCCGGGCGCCTGAATTGCGCCGCCGAACACGTACCGGAAGAGCAGCACGAAGATGACAGGCTGCACCACCGTGAACACGATGTAGGCCGGAACGCGCATCCACACCAGGAGATTGCGTCGGGTCATCACCAGGGCGTCGCTGATCGCCCAGCGCGCCATCTGCCCAGCGCCGGGCCGGGCTCGTGTGATCGCGGGTTCGGCGATGGCGGTCACGGCGTCTCTCCTGTTGATTGGCTCTTGCGGCCCTTGCCCTCGCCGTCGACGGATATCTCGGCTGCGTGGCCGGTGACGGCAAGAAACACGTCGTCGAGCGAGGGCCGGTGGAGCGCAAGGTCCTCGGTGGCGACGCCGGCGGCGTCGAGCCGGCGCACCGCCTCCACAAGCGCCGTGGATCCGCGACTCCCGACCGCCACCTTGACCCGTCTGCTGTCCGTCTCGACGCTCGGCGCTGCGTCGGACAGCCCGGCGACGGCGTGCACCGCGTCATCGACTCGCGCCCGGTCGGGGACCGTGAATTCGAGAAGATCGCCGCCGACCTGGTCCTTGAGCTGATTTGGTGTCCCCGACGCGATGACTTCGCCGCGGTCCACAACGACGACGGTGTTGGCGAGCTCGTCGGCCTCGTCGAGGTACTGCGTGGTGAGCAGCAGCGTGGTCCCGCGGCCCACGAGCTCGCGGATGATCTCCCACATCCCGAGACGTCCAACCGGGTCGAGGCCGGTGGTGGGCTCGTCGAGGAACAGCACAGACGGCTCGGCGATCAGGCTGGCGGCGAGGTCGAGGCGGCGCTGCATGCCCCCCGAGTACGTCTTGGCAGGACGATCGGCGGCGTCGGCGATGTCGAAGCGCTCGAGAAGCTCGGCGGCGCGCCCGCGAACGCTCCCTCGCGGCATGTGGCTGAGCCTGCCCATGATCTCGAGGTTCTCGCGGCCGGTCAGCTCGAGCTGGATCGCCGTCGCCTGGCCGGCGAGCCCGATGCGGCGGCGCACCGCGGCAGCGTCGCGCACCACGTCGTATCCCTCGATGACGACCCTGCCCGAGTCCGGGCGCAGCAGCGTGGTCAGAACGCGAACCGCGGTGGTCTTGCCGGCGCCATTTGGCCCGAGCATCCCGAGCACGCTGCCACGGGGCACGGCGAGGTCAATGCCGCGAAGCGCGTGCACCTTGCCGAAGGACTTGTGCAGCGCCGAGACCTCGATGGCGTAGCCGTTGGGCTGGAGATCCATGGGCGACGAGGATAGGGCAACCGGGTCGCTGCGCCACCTCCTGACCCGCCGATCGGCCACTCGAGATTCGCCACCGCGCGGCGCCGGGCGACCCCATCGAGTGCCACCTGCCATGGCTCGGCGGCGTGTGACATTCTCAGTTCCGTGGCGTATCACGTCTCCCCCGACGAGTTCGAGCGCATCGCCGCCGAGGCGCTGGAGAGCATTCCGCCCCCGCTGCGCGCCCGGATGGACGCCGACAACCTTCTGATCACGATCCAGCAGGAGGCCACCGCCGACGATCGCGGCACCGGCATCGACGAGCGAGTGCTCGGCTACTTCCAGGGCGCGACCGAGTCGACCTTCAGCCCGTCGGGCTATCCCAAGCGGATCGTGTTACTCCAACACCACATCGAGCGGTGGTGCAGGACGCACGCCGAGCTTGTCGACCAGGTGCACGACACGGTGCTGCACGAGGTCGGACACTACTTCGGCATGAACCACGACGATATCGAGAAGACGCGGCTCCGCCACTGACGTCGCGAGGGGCGACGATCACCGAGGAGCGGGGTTTCAGTGCCGTTCCGGTATTGCGCGGAGGCGCCGACTCGACCTGCCGGCACGGCGCACGCACCTAGCGTGGGATCGTCGAGAGAGCCCAAACTGGCTCCGCGGCCGCCATGAGGCAGGAAGTGAGACAAGGCGATGACCGAAGGAAACGGTATGCACGGGGCACCCCTTTCTGGGTGAGCGGAGCGGCTGCGGCCGTTCTGACCTTCGCTGTGCTCGTCGCGCTGGTCACCCTTCATGAGTGGTCGGTCCAGCGCCAGCTGGCGTCTCAGTCGGTCATAGCGCTTCGAACCGCGGTGACCGTCGAGGAGGAGAGCGTCCTCGACTCGCCGAGTACGACTGGGTCGCTCCAGGCTGAGGCAAACACCGCCCTGTCGCTCGTCGCGACCACTGAAAAATCCACTCCGACCCTGTCCGCGATCACTCACATGACGGATGCGTATCAGACCGCGGTCTCGCTGGAGATCGCCGCGGTGCTTCGCGGTGACCCTCAGGCGGCGTCGGGGCTGCACATCGCGCTTGGTGATCCGGCCTTCACCACGCTCGACGCCGAGCTGGCGACCGTCGGCCGGGCGGAAGCGTCGAATGCCGCGGACGGCGTGACAGCCGCT
>DASZJB010000110.1:0-18946 GCA_035948615.1 Candidatus Dormiibacterota bacterium | reverse complement strand
TTACTGGACTTCGGGACGGCCTCGGGCGGAGCTCTTTGACGCGGGGCGACGATCCAATCGACGTCAACCGCGGGGATGCGCGAGGCCTCCCGTCTGCGAATGACTATACCCGATCCCACAGCGGATGCAACCTTCGCGGTGCGAACCCGTATGTCAACTACGATCACACCATGGGCGACGCTTCTCAACCCGGAGTCGATCTGAGTGGGATTCACTCGGAGCTCGACAAGCTGAAGTCCCGGCTGTGCCGGTGCCAGCATCAGGGCACCTGCATTGCCTGCAAGGGATTCGAGGTCATCCGCCAGCAGGTCCAGGTGGTTGCGGCGGCGGCCTCGCAACCGGTGCTGATGCAGGTGGCGCAGGAGGTGCAGATGGAGCAGCTCATGAGTCAGCTGGGCGGTCTCCAGGAGAAGCTCTCCGAGGACCCGCAACTCCAGGAGTTGATGGCGCGCATGTTCGAGCGGGTCCAGGACGATCTCGGCGGACCCGAGCAGTTCCAGCAGATGCTGGGTGGACTGTTCGGCGGGATGGGCGGCCTCGGCGGCATGACCCCGGAAGGAACGGAGATCCCCCCGGACGATCGCCCCACCCCCCCGGACGACCGCAAGACCCCGCCGAAGGACGTGCCGTCTTCGCCGGATGATCGGCCCACGCCCCCGACGGACTAGGCAAACCGTGCCCACCGCCCGACTTCGCCGCTCGGTTCTTGCCGTTCCTGGCAGCAACCCGCGGATGATGGAGAAGGCCGCGGCGAGCGCGGCCGACGAGGTGTTCCTCGACCTCGAGGACGCGTGTGCCCCACTGGAGAAACCGGCGGCACGGGGCAAGGTGGTCGAGGCCCTGCGAGCCCATGACTGGCATGGCAAGACGCGGGTGGTGCGCATCAACCAGGTGACCAGCCCGTTCGCCTTCGACGACCTGCGCGAGGTCGTCGGCGGGGCCGGCGATGTCCTCGATTGCATCATGGTCCCCAAAGTGCGCAACGCGGGCGACGTGGCGTTCGTCGACCGAGCCCTGCTCCAGCTCGAGCAATCGCTGGGGTACCAGGTCGGGCGCATCGGCATCGAGGCGCAGATCGAGGACGCTGAAGGCCTGATGCGCGCTGACGAGATCGCTTTTTCCAGCAGCCGCCTCGAGACGCTCACGTTTGGCCCGGCAGACTTTTCCGCGTCGATGCAGCTGCCCTCGCTGTCGGTGCGGAACGACTCCAGCTACCCGGGCGACATCTTTCACTACGTGCTCTTCAGGCTCGCGGTGGCGGCGCGAGCCGCGGGGATCCAGGTCATCGACGGTCCGTACCTGGCCATCCATGACGTGGACGGGTACCGCGCGGCCGCGGCGCGCGCGGCGGCGCTTGGATACGACGGGAAATGGGTGCTGCACCCTGTGCAGATCGAGCCGGCCAATGAGACATTCACCCCGGCGCAGGCTGACTTCGACAAGGCCGCTCGCATGCTCGAGGCATATCGCCAGGCCACCGAAGTGGATCGCAAGGGCGCGGTCATGCTCGGCGACGAGATGATCGACGAGGCGTCGCGGAAGATCGCCGTGCAGTTCTATGCGCGCGGTGTCGCCGCCGGCTTGACGCCGTCGCCCGCGCACGGCGAGGAGTCGGTCGCCGGCTGACCTGGGGCGCCCTCGGGCGCTTCCGTGACCCAGTTCGGTTCCGGGGCGACCCTAGCTGATAGCATGACTATCACATTTAGCCTGGCACATTTGGCTTTTGCAGGGTGTCGCATGTCCAGCCGCCAGCCGTCGCCTCCGCCGGCGCTCGAGGCCCCCCCACGCCAGCCGCCCGAGGATCCGGCCAACCTCGACGATGCATCCGCGGTCCCCTGGCCGTGGAGGCTCTACGCGGGACTCACTGCCTATCTCGGGCTCCCGGTCATCGCGGCGTGGATCGCGCTGACCATCGCAGCGGTCTGGTTCCTGCCCGACTTCGGTGCGGCATCCGGGTTCGGTCTGGTGCAGCTGATCCCCAGCAACACGCCGGCGACGCACGCGCAGGCGCTTGAACAGCGGCTCTTCGGGTCGTCTCTCGGGGACAGTCAGGCGCTGGTCGTCGACCACGCCACCGGTACTCTCTCGGCGGCAACCCTCACCAAGCTGGCGCGGCAGGCGCAGGCCGTCGACAGCGCGAGGCCGGCATCGGGCTCGCCCCAGCAGCCCAACTTCGCCGTGCCACTCGTCAACGTCCCTGGCCTGGTGTCGGCGACGCAGAGGCCCGCCACGACCGCCGTGACCTTTCTCTTCTTTCCGTCGAGTGCTGAGTCGGGTGATATCACCGCCGGCGCGCAGCGATACGCGGCTGCGGTGCCGAGGTCGCCGGGGGAGTCCGTGGGAGTCACCGGACCCGTCCCTGCCCAGATCAGCGAGGGCGACATCATCGAGAACGCCCTGGTGCTCCTCGAGGTCGTGACCGTGGTGGTGATCGCCGTCCTGGTCGGGGTGGTCTTCCGTTCCCCGATCGCCCCGGTGGTGCCACTGGCGGGGGCCGGGATCGCCTATCTCGTCGCCCGGCA
Organism: Candidatus Dormiibacterota bacterium; assembly: GCA_035948615.1. Taxonomy (GTDB): domain Bacteria; phylum Chloroflexota; class Dormibacteria; order Aeolococcales; family Aeolococcaceae; genus Palsa-851. Next base: position 16,424 of record DASZJB010000110.1, on the reverse strand, counting down.
CGTTCTCGGCTGGGGAGCGCAGGCCCTCGGCGTGCAGATCCCGTCGCAGCTCGCGCCCATCGTGATCGTGCTGATCCTGGGAGTGGTCACGGACTATTCCGTCTTCACCCTCACAGCCATGCGCGCAAGGCTCGCCGCCGGAGAGCGGCGGACGAGCGCGCTCCGCAGCGCTGCTTCCCGGGTGGTTCCGTTGGTGATCGCGGCAGCGCTCACCGTCGCCGCCGGGACCGTCGCGCTGGTAGGGGCCAATCTTGACTTTTTCCATGTCGTGGGTCCGGGCATGGCTGTTGCCGTGGCGATCGCCGGCCTGGTGTCGATCTCATTCGTCCCGGCAGTTGTCGGCGTCCTCGGCCGAGTCGCCTTCTGGCCGAGCCCCCCGCGACGGGCCGCACAGACCCCTGGCCGGAGATTGAACGAGGGTGTCGCGCGGCAGCTCGTGGCCCGGCTGATCAGCCGGCGCCTGGCCGCCGCCGTGGTGGGCATCGCCTGCGCGGCCGCGCTGCTGGTTGCGGCAAGCGGCCTCGTTCATGCCCGTCTTGGCACAAACGTGGTGAGCGGACTGCCGGCGACCAGCGTGCCCCGTCAGGCGGCAGTCGCGGCGGCCAGCGGATTCGGTGCCGGGATCATCGGCCCCACCACCCTGATCCTGCAGGCGCCGGGGATTGCCGGGGACACGGCTGCGCTGACTCGCGTCGAGCAGGTGATCACGAGCAGCCCCGGCGTTGATGCCGTGGTCGGTCCGGGCCGGCTGCCGCTGCGCATCGGAGCGTCGCTCTTCGCCACCTCCAACAAGGATGCCGTCCGCGCGTTCGTCGTGTTCCGCGATGACCCGTACGATGCCGCCGCGATCCAATCACTCACCACGCTGCAGCACCGTGTGGCCGTGGCGTTGCCCGACGCCGGGTTGCGCGGCGTCAGCATTGCCTGGTCGGGTGCGACGCCGACCGCCGCGGATGCCGTCGCCGCCACCGCCGCCGACATCTGGCGGGTCGCGATCCTCGCCGCGCTGCTCATGAGCCTGGTCCTGATGCTCTATTTCCGTGCGGTGCTCGCTCCGTTGCTGCTCATCGCATCGAGCGCGCTCGGTCTTGCCGCCTCCCTGGGCGTTTTCGTGGATGTGTTCCAGGGTCCGCTCGGATATCCGGACGTCACGTTCTTCGTTCCGGTGACGGCGGGAGTTCTGCTGGTCTCGCTCGGCGCGGACTACAGCGTCTTCGTGATGGGCCGGATCTGGGAGGAGGCTCGGGATCGCGACATGGCGGCGGCGGTGCAGGCAGCGCTCCCTCGAGCGTCGCGGGCTGTCTCGATCGCCGCCGTCACCCTGGCCGCGAGCTTTGCGGTGCTCGCACTCGTACCGGTCCAGCCGTTCCGTGAGTTCGCGTTCATCATGGGCGTCGGAGTGGTGATCGACGCCTTCCTGGTGCGTTCCCTGCTGCTCCCGGCGCTGCTCGTGCTCGCAGGATCGCGCGCCTTCTGGCCTCACCGGACCGGTCGGGTCCGCGCCGGCAGGACGCCGGCGCCTTCATGAGCTAGAGCCGGCGCGCCGGTTCGAGCGGGTCCCGCCCGGTCGCGATGAATGTCGCCAGACGCTTTTTCGCGATGTCGACCGCACGTGCATCGATGTCCGCGCCGATGAAATCGCAGCCTCCGAGCAGCGCGGCGACGCCGGACGACGCACTCCCGCAGAACGGATCGCACACCAGAAATCCGGGCTCGGCACTGGCTTGCACCATGAGCTCGAAGAGCTGCACGGGTTTCTGGGTGGGATAGGCCGCGCGATGAATGCGCGGGACCGCCCAGACGTCAGGAATGTCTCGCCGCGACAATTTCCGATGCCCCTTGCTGGCGAACACGATCTGCTCGTGACGGCGCCGGAAGTAATGGCCCATGCCGAGGTGCATCTTGTCCCAGACCACGACGCCCTTGACATCGAAGAACTCCCGTACCAGCGCACCCAACGAGAGCATCGAGAAGCTGTCGAACATGACGTACAGGTGGCGGTCCTGACGCAGCACGCGATGGCACTCGCCGAGGAAGACCGCGTACGACTCCGGGTCGTCCGAGAATTCGTGAAACCAGCGCGCGTTGTCGGGCATGCCGTAGTGGCCGACGATGCGTCCGTGCCCGAGACGCAGGTGACGGTTCATGCCGGAGTAGGCGGGGTCGGTAACGATCAGGTCCACCGACGCGCTCGGGAGTCCTCTCAGGAAATCGATGCAGTCCTGCATGCGGATGTCGAAGCGGCCGGTCGCGCCGGAGGACGGCGGCGCCGGCGCGGCAGTGGAGCCGTTGCCGGCGGTGCGGACGATCATTGCTCGAACGGCCGTTCGCTCATCGCGGCAACTCTAGCAGCGCTTCCGGTGCCACGAACGCCGATTACACTGCCGGCCGCATGGCAGCAGGCTTCGAGCGGCAGGTTCGCGCCCGTAAGGAATATCAACGACGCAACCCCTCCTGGGTGGACAGCGTGGCCCTCTATCGCGCGATGGTCGGCACCGTCTCGCGCCCCGGCGCGCGAATCCTCGACCTCGGTTGCGGGCGCAACGGCCTGCATGGCGACGATCTCTCGTGCGCGCCGGGAGCGACCGTGTTCGGGGTGGATCCGGATCCGGAGGCGCTCGCTGCGAACCGCGTGCTCACGCCCCGCGCTGTGGGCTCCGGTGAGGAGCTGCCTTTTGCCACCGGCACGTTCGACATCGTCGCCTCGGCGTGGGTTCTCGAACATCTCGACCATCCGGGGCTTGTCTTCTCCGAGGTGCACCGAGTGCTCAGGAGTGGCGGCACCTTCCTGTTCCTGACGCCGAATGCCTGGAACTACAACGCCTGGATGATCAGGGCGATCCCGCACCGCTGGCACGCCGGCCTGACCCGGCGACTCTACGGTCGCGGTGAACGCGACGCCTATCCGGTGCGCTACCGCGCCAACACCGGCTCCCGTCTGCACCGGCTGCTCAACGCGGCAGGATTCGGACGCACCGACCTGACCTACAACGGCGACCCGTCATACATCGCCTTCAACCGGCCGCTGCTCGAGTTGTCATTCGGCGTCGAGCGCGTCCTCGCCACGCCCCGGCTGCACGGCGCACAGGTGCACATTCTCGGGATGGCTCGGGCCTGATGCGCGACCCCGGCGACTACACTCGGTTCGTGTCCATCGACATGACCACAGAGCAGCGCGAGATCGTCGCCATGGTCCGCGACTTCGTGGAACGCGAGATCATCCCCGTGGCCCACGAGCTGGACCACGACGACACCTACCCGGAGGGGATCGTCGCGCAGATGAAGCAGCTCGGATTCTTCGGCTTCGCCATCCCCGAGGCGTACGGGGGCACCGGCCTCGATTACGCAACCTACGCGATGGTGTGCGAGGAGATCGCCCGAGGATGGATGTCGATCACGGGGATCATCAACACGCACTTCATCGTCAGCTTTCTCATCGACAACTTCGGAACCGAGGAGCAGAAGCAGCGCTTCCTGCCGCGGATGGCGACGGGCGAATTCCACGGCGGCTTCTCGATGAGCGAGCCGAACTGCGGCTCGGACGTTCAGGCGATCCAGACGCGCGCGATACGTGACAACGGCGAGTACGTCATCAACGGAACCAAGATGTGGGCGACCAACGGCGAGCATTCGACCGTCGTGGCAACGCTTGTCAAGACCGATCCTGACGCGTCACCACCGCACCGCGGCATGTCGTGCATCCTCGCTGAGAAGCAGTACCCGGGGTTCACGTCATCGCGGCGTATCGAGAAGCTCGGTTACAAGGGCGTCGAGACGACCGAGCTCGTCTTCGAGGACAACCGGCAGCCCGCGGCCAACCTGCTCGGCGAAGTCGAGGGACAGGGGTTCAAACAGATGATGGCCGCAATCGAGGTCGGTCGCGTCAACGTCGCGGCCCGGGGGGTCGGAGTCGCCCAACGGGCATTCGAGCTCTCGATCGCGTACGCGCAGCAGCGGCACGCCTTCGGGGTGCCGATCGTGCAGCACGAGGCCATCCAGTTCAAGCTCGCCGACATGGCCACCAAGATCCAGGCCGCGCGGCTGCTCACCAACTTCGCCGCGCGCAAGAAGGACGCGGGTGAGCGTGCCGACGTCGAGTGCGGCATGGCCAAACTCTTCGCCAGCGAAACCTGCTTCGAGGTCGTCAGCGAAGCGCTCCGCGTCCATGGTGGATACGGTTTCTCAAAGGAGTACGACGTCGAGCGCCTCTACCGCGACGCGCCGCTCCTCATCATCGGCGAGGGGACCAACGAGATTCAGCGCTTGATCATCGCCAAGGGACTGCTGGAGCGCCACCGCCTCACCGGTTGATCACTCGAAGGCCGGGCACACCGGCGAGCCGGCGGAGCATCACCTCGACCGCCGCCGCCTGATCGTCGACGAGCAGGAACCGCCGGCCCAGTTCGGCGGCGGCCGCCCCGGTGGTGCCGCTCCCCGCGCACCAGTCGACGACCAGATCACCCGGACGCGAGGACGCCGCCACGATCCGGCGCGCGATCTCGAGCGGTTTCTGGGTGGGATATCCAGTGCGCTCACGCGATGACGTCGGCACGATGGTGTGCCACCACACGTCGGTCGGCAGCTTGCCGCGCTCGGCCCGCTCGGGCGTCTGGAGGCGCGGTGCCATGTAGGGCACACGGGTCACCTCGGATGCGTCGAAGTGATACGCCCGCGGGTCCTTCACGTACACGAGGATCACGTCGTGCTTTGCGGACCACCGGCGCGTCGACCGTGCGCCGTAGTCGTAGGCCCACACCACCTCGTTGAGGAATGACGCACGGCCGAAGATGTCGTCGAGGAGCACCTTGCAGTAGTGCGACTCGCGTGGGTCGATGTGGAAGTACAGGCTCCCCTGAGGCGCGAGAATGCGTCGGGTCTCCTCGAGCCGGGGACGGAGCCAGCCGAGGTAATCGTCGAAGCGGTCGTCATAGCGCGGGCCCGTCCGCTGCTCGACGCGATAGCGGCGCCCCGCAAACCCGAGGCGCGACGCCGTCGCGTCGGCCGTGGCGCTGGTTTTCAAGCCGCTGCGAGCGCCGCCGGTGTTGAAGGGCGGATCGACGTAGACGAGCCCGGCGCATCCTTCGGGCAAGGTGCGCAGCACCGCGAGTCCCTCGCCGTGGATGATCGTGGCGGTGTCGATCGACGCGTCGGGGCGGGATCGCTTCGCGGCCACGTAGAGTAGGTTGCACCATGGACACGCAGGCGCTCACCGTCGAGGTCTGAACACATGCAGTTCGGCCGCTACTACGAGGAGTTCGACGTCGGAGCCACCTACAAGCACTGGCCGGGCAAGACCATCACCGAGGCCGACGACCACCTGTTCTGCCTGCTGACCATGAATCACCATCCGCTCCACAGCGACGCGCATTACGCCGAGACGATGACCGAGTTCAAGCGCAACGTCGTGGTCGGCAACCTGGTGTACAGCCTCGCACTGGGGATGAGCGTCGCCGATATCAGCGGCAAGGCGATCGCCAACCTCGAGGTCGAGTCCCTCAAGCATGAGAACCCGACCTTTCACGGCGACACCATCTACGCCGAGACCACCGTGCTCGACAAGCGCGAGTCGTCGAGCAAGCCGGACCGCGGAATCGTCACCGTCGAGACCCGCGCCTTCAATCAGCGAGGCGAGCGGGTGTGCATCTTCACGCGTCGCGTGATGGTGCCCAAGCGCCAGGCCGGGGCGTTGCAACCGGCGGACATCCCGGCCGGCGGGAGTTGACGTGGGCGCGGGGAGCGCCGAGGCAGCTGCTCGCTACAGCGTGCGCCCGCTGCTGCCCGGTCCCGCCGACGCCTTGCGCGAGACCGTGCTCGCCCTCGGCGTGCCCCCCGAGAAGCTCACCGTGCTGGCCCGGCGAGGGGCGGTTGAGGCCCTCGCGCTCCGCGGTCTGAGCTCTGATCAGACCCGGGTTCTCGAGCGGCTTGTGGCTGACGGGGGCGGCGAGGTCGTCAGCAGCGCCAACGGCGATCGAGCCGTGCTCCTGATGCCGCTCATGACCGCAGGCTCGCTCCCGGCGCAGCTCGCCGCCTGGAGTGAGAATGCGGCCGAGGTGGGCGCCGCGATCGGATCGGTGCTGATGTCTCGAGGCGGACCTCCGCCACCGCTTGAGGTCGCGGGTCACCGGCTGGAGTTCGGGAAGCGGACTCTCGTGATGGGCATCGTCAACGTCACCCCCGACTCCTTCTCCGGGGACGGGGTTGGAGACGACGTCAGCGCAGCGGTCGCGCGAGCGCAGTCGCTGGCCGAGGCCGGCGCCGATGTCGTCGACATCGGGGGCGAGAGCACGAGGCCGTCGAAGACCCGCCAGGAGGTGCCGGAACAGCTCGAGATGGCGCGCGTGCTGCCGGTGATTCGCGAGCTGGCCGGACGCCTTCCCGTACCGATCAGCATCGACACGCGCAAGGCTGTGGTGGCCTCGGCGGCTCTGGACGCCGGAGCGGTGATCGTCAACGATGTCTGGGGACTGCGCGGCGATCCCGACATGGCCGCGGTGATCGCAGCCCACCCGGGAACCGGGGTTGTCGCCATGCACAACCAGCACGGCATCGAGTACGGGGACCTGCTCGAGGACGTGTGCCTCGGGCTGCGCGAGAGCCTGGCGGTTGCCGAGAAAGCCGGTATCCCCTCCTCACAGGTGATCGTCGACCCCGGTTTCGGCTTCGCGAAGACGCCCGCGCACAACCTCGAGCTGGTCCGACGCCTGGGGGAGTTGATGGGCATGGGTCATGCGGTCCTGATCGGTCCGTCCCGAAAATCGACCACCGGCATGCTGATCGGTGAGACCGACCAGGCCCACCGGCTCGAGCCGAGCCTCGCGCTGGCTGTGCTCTCGGTGCAGGCCGGAGCCCACATCGTCCGCGTCCACGACGTGGCCGAGACGGTACGCGCGCTGCGCGCCGCCGACGCGGTCGTGCGCGGGACGCCCGAGGCGCTCCGTGACCTGCCCATTCCGGGGCCGACCGGGTGACCGCTGACCCGATCTCGACCGATACCGCATGGGTGGGACTGGGGAGCAACATCGGCCATCGCGGTCAGCATCTCGCCCGCCTGCGAGGCGCGCTCACCGAAAGCAGCGTGACGATCGAAGCGGTCTCACCGGAGATCCTCACCCGCCCGGTCGGCGTCACCCGGCAGGGTGACTTTCACAACCAGGTCGTCCGGCTCCTGAGCCCGGCGCCCTGGGGCCCGCGCGACTGGCTGGCCCATTGCGAGAGGGCCGAGGTCGCCGCCGGCCGGCGTACCACGTACCGATGGGGCCCGCGCGTCGCGGATGCCGACATCCTGATGCTCGGCGAGCACGGCGAGATCCGTGTCGACGAACCAGGCTTGACAGTCCCTCACCCCGAGCTCCGCAACCGCCCCTTCGAGCGTCAGCTGCTCGAGGCGGCCGGCTTCAGACCCACGTCGTCGAGGGAGCAGCGCTAGATCGGCAGGCGATCTGCCAGCTGCGGCACCAGCTTGAGCGCGGTGTCGATCTGCTTCGCGAGCGTCGTGAGGTCGGGTTGCTTCTCGAAGTCGAGGAACCAGGAGTGCTCCGCGGTGAACTTCTCGACGAGCGTGGTGGTCCCGAGCACCGCGATGCCGACGTGCACGCTCGGCTTGTCGTCCTCCGAAAACGCCTTGCCCAGCAAGGTCTGAACGGTTTCGACCCAGCCGCCGACCTCATCGAGATCGTGCAGCTCATAGCCACCGTCACCGAGCACGAATTCGGCTTCGACGTCGACGAACGCCTGCGGGGTGATCTGCTGATGCGGGCAGTCCTGCGCCTCGTCGTCATCGTGGTAGAGCTCGCAGTCCGCCCCCGGGCCATACGCGGAGATGAACGTGAGCAGCGCGTCCCACGTGTAGCTCACGTGCACGTGGTAGCGCGGCGGTGGATCGCCGGTGAGGCGGACGGTGCACTCGAAGCGGCGTTCGCCGAGCCCGGGCTCCAAATGGTGGCGAACGTCCTCGATGCTGAGCCCGGCGGCGTCAACCGCTTCGAGGAGGTCCGATGCGAACTCCTCGTACGACGGAAACGTCGGGCGGTCGGCTCCTGCCGGCTCCGACCCCGCCGGGCCGGCGCCAGGGTGTTCGGTCATCGGTCAGCGCCCCGGGCGCAGGGTGCGCACCGCGAGACGGAGGAGGTTGGCACCGAGCAGGACGACGAAGAACAGCACGATGGCGATGACCAGGGGCAGCTCCACGTTCGGCGTCGAATACGTGTACGTGGCCAGGATCGCCGCCACCAACAGGCCGGCCGCGATGACCGAGAGAGCACCGACGGTGATCGCCGAGAGGGGATCTTTCCGTCCTCCCTGGACTGCGGGCTCGCGGGGGTCGAGCATCGGAGGAGTGCGCACCATGCCGAGTGTACTTTGCGGCCACCTCACGTCCGCGAGGACCGTCAGCGCCGGACCCCCGCGAAGCGGTAGCCGATTCCCGGCACGGCGAGGATGTGGCGCGGCTGCGCCGGGTCGGGCTCGATCTTGCGTCGCAGGTTGCGCACGTGCACGTCGATGACCCTGGTCTCGATCGGGTGCTCGTAGCCCCAGACCGCGCTGAGGATGCGCTCTCGCGAGAGCACCTTCCCGGCATTCGACGCCAGATACGAGAGGAGATCGAACTCCGTGTGCGTGAGCACGATGTCCCGATCGGACCGGGTCACCCGGCGCTCCGCGGTGTCGATGACCAAGTCGCGAAACACCAGGCGCCCATCTGCCGGCTTGTCATCACCGCGCTGCTCCTTGGCGCGGCGCAGGTGGGCCCCGATCCGGGCCAGCAGCTCTCGCGGCCGGAAGGGCTTGGCGATGTAGTCGTCGGCTCCGATCTCCAGGCCGAGCACGACGTCGATCTCGTCGTGCTTGGCGCTGAGGATGATCACCGGCATCCGATGCCCCGAACGGCGGATCTCGCGGCAGAGGTCAAACCCTGAAAGATCTGGAAGGACGAGGTCGAGCAGCACGACGTCCGGGTGAAAGACCTCGAGGCGGGCCAACCCATCGCCGGCGCGTTCAGCCTCCTGCACGGTGTAGCCCTCGCTCTCGCAGGTGAGACGCACGGCTCGGCGGGCGAGCGCGTCGTCATCGACCACGAGCACCCGCACCTGCTGTCCATCCACGCCAATCCCTCGAAGTGAGCCCGCGTGATTCTGGAGTATGGAACCTCGTTCGGAACGGTGAAGGGTTGCTACTATACGGGCCGACTCCAATTCGGACCGCCTCATTCGGGACGGTCCTCCCTCACAAAACTGGAGACCGGCACCCGTGCAGACCCAGGGTTCCCTTCGTGACGGCGGGCTCGCAACGCTGCTCCAATCGATGCAGGCAGAGCGAGCGACCGGCACCCTGACCATCGAAAACGGTGGCGACAACTGCTCGCTGTACTTCCTGTTCGGGCACCTGTTCCACGCCAACGGACCGGGCGGACAGGGCGAGGAGGTGGTCATCGACGCGCTCGGCTGGGACGACGGGTCCTACCAGTTCGATCCGCGCGCCAAGCTCCCCGCCGAGGAGACGATCAAGGCCTCTCCGGCCGAGTTGATCGCCGCTTCGGAGAGCCGCACTCCTGCGGCCGCGGCCTCGACCGGCGCCTCCACCTGGCCCGAGGCCACGCCGGCGTACTCGTCGTCCGACGCCTATTCCCCGGCTGCGGCGCCGAGCCTCCCGGAGCCGATCGAGGAGCCCGCATACGCGATAGCGGGAAGCACACCGGCCCAGGAGCCCGTGGCCGACACCTATACGCCGGCTCCGGCCGAGCCCGCTCCGATGCCCGAATTCCAGCCGGCGCCCGCACCGGTGGCGTACGACCCCGCTCCAGAACCGGTTTCGTATCAGCCCGCGCCATCGGCCCCGGCTCCCACGGCACCCGCGGCGTCGCCGGACCGGCCGCTGGCCGGTACACCTGGAGGTTCGTCATCGGGTACGCCCGGGGTGCGCGTCTATCCGCTCCCGTCAGGGCGGGCGCACTACGAAGGGTTGAAGAGCGCGTTCGTCGATTTCCCGCGACTCCTGCGCACCCTCCGATCGGATCGACACACCGGATACGTGAACCTGAGCGGCAGTGGCTACAGCGGAGTGATCCTGCTCAACGAGGGACAGGCGCTGCAGGCGCTGTCCACCAACGGCACCGCCGTCCAGGGTGAGGCGGCGTTCCTCCAGATACGAAGGCACATGGACGCCGGAGACGGTGTGATCGACGTCATCGAGCTCGAGACAGACACGGTCACCGCGCTCGCCCAGCTGTTCACCTCGCCGTACCTCTACAGCGGGCTGCTCGGTCGCTTTGTCAACCTCGAGGCCCTGCTCGAATATCTCGCCGAGGAGCACGTGAGCGGGTCGGTCGTGGTGCAGACCCCGAGCGAGGCGGGGATCATCCTGCTTCGCGATGGCGACATCCTCGGCACGTACACCGAATCCCAGCGATCCCTCGACAAGGCGACCACGGCGGTGGCCTCGCTTGCCACTGATCGGCAGTCGGTCATCGAGGTCAAGGGCGGCGACAGCGCCATCGCGGCCATCGACGTCGACGCCGCGCTCAACCGCGCGTACTAGCCGGCCCGGGCGCACCCGTCTCGCCTCCGGCGCGCGCCGGACCGCCCTCTGGGGCTGCGCCGGGCTGATGTGCACCTCACTGTCAGGGTGCTTCAGCAGTCCCCCACAGATCATCCAGTTGATCCCCAACCGCGGGGCGGTCGGCGTGGCCGCCGATGCGCCGGTCACCGTCGAGTTCGATCGGCCGGTGGAGACCGCATCGGTGAGGGGCCGGTTCTCGGTGAACCGGCCGATCCATGCCTGTGATCTCGAAGCTGCCTTCGATGCCAGTCCACTGGCGCCCTGCCGGATCGTCTGGCTCACCGGTGACACCGGCTTCACATTGCTCCACCCAAGGGCGATCTTCGCCCCGAGCGCGTCGTACACATTCACTCTCGCAGGCGGCATCCGTGACCCGAGCGGGGTGGTGAACTCGGTGGACCACCACTGGACGATCACCACCGGACCCGCACCGGTGATCCGCGTACTGCAGCCGGCGGATGGATCCCACGGAGTGCCCGTCGACGCACCGATCTCGGTGACCTTCTCGACGGCGATGGCGGCTGATACGACCCAGGCGGCGATCAGCCTGAGTCCGGCCGTCCCGGGCACGCGCGTGGTTCGCAACCTCCGCGACCCGAGCCGGTTCGTCGTGCTGCCGGGAGCAACCCTGCAAGCCGGCGTCACCTACAGCCTCAGGGTGGCCGCGACGGCGACCGACGCTGATCACCAACCCCTGGTGGCCGGGGAAGCGTCGACCTTCACGACCGCAGGCTTGTCGCCGGGGCCTCATGTCGTCGTTCTCGCGGGCGTCCCCGGGGAGGGCGCGAGCACCGTGCTGCTGTCGCCGCTGGCTCCGGCGGCGGCAGGGGAGCCGATCGCGACCGAGGCCGTGCTGGTCGCCCCGCGCTGCCCGCGCAGGACCGGCTGCGGCGCCGCCGCCTTCGGAGCGCCGCTCTATACGTATGTCGCGGCCGCGCTCTCGCCGGGGGGTGGCTGGCTCGCCGTTGTCGAGTTCGACGAGACCGTCAACGGGTCGGGTCCGGTGCTGCTCGTGCTCGACCCGGCGACGGGCGCAGTGGTCATCAGCTTCGACAAGTCATCGCTGCCGTCCTGGTCGCCTGATGGATCGACGCTGGCGTTCTCCAGGGCAGGAAGGGTGTCGTTCTTCAACCCGACCACCGGCGCGCTGACCGATCTCCCTGCCGGCGATCCTCTGGTGACTCCCGCGGTCTGGAGCCCGCTCGGCGAGCAGCTCGTGCTCGATGTCGCCGGCGCATCGGACGGGGAGCACCTCGAGCTCGCCGATTCGGTGGTGCTCGCTCGCTACCCCGTGCCCCTGGTGACGGGCGTATCGAGCAACCCCGCAATCTCACCCGACGGTTCGCAGCTCGCCTTCTCCCGCTCGGCCCCAGGTGCTCAGGGGGTATGGATCACGGGCATCGGCGCGGCGTCGACACCCCCGCGCCTGCTGGACCCGTCCATCGAGCCGGTGGGCTTCACGGCCAACGGGACCTTGCTCGGCATCAACCGGCCTCCGGTCGGCACCCCCACCCTCGTGCTCGTCAGTGTTGCGGGTGATGAGCAGATCCCGATCGTCTCAGGGCCGGCGCTCGGCTCGCTCGGCACCGTCGTGGTCGCCCCATCGAGACGTCAGCTCGTCTACCTCAGCGCCAACGCGGGTGGCATCCTCCAGGCGTACGTCGAAAATGCCGACGGTAGCGGCGCTCAGGTCATCACCGACTTCGCGCCTGGCACGCTGGTGGCGGTCTCGGTCGCGGTGAGCGGATGAGGCGCCTGCTGTTTCTCATCGCGGACACCGGCGGCGGCCATCGCGCCGCTGCGACGGCGGTGGAGCGCCAGATGCTCGAGTCGTCGCCGGGCGAGTTCGAGATCACCATCCTCGACCCGTTCACGAGCGCCAGGCCGCGGGTTATCGGCGGCACCGCCGGGCTGTACGGCCCGATCACGCGGCATGCCCGCTGGCTCTGGGGTGGTCTCTACCACTCAACCAACAGCCGCGCCGCGGTTGCCCTGCTCGAGCGGACGGTGCTTCGATCCGTGACCACCGCCGTCACCGAGGCGATCATGGGCATCGATCCCGACTGCGTCGTGTCCTTCCACCCCCTGCTGAACCATGTCAGCGTGCGTGCGGTACGCGCCCAGGCCCGCAGGATCCCGGTGATCACGGTGATCACCGACCTTGTCGACATCCACATCGCGTGGGCATGCCGGGACGTCGACGCTGTGGTCGTACCGTCTCCGGGAGGGCTCGACCACTGCCGGCGCGCGGGCATTCCCGCGTCACGCTGCTACGACTTCGGCCTGGCGGTCGACCGGCGGTTCACCGAGGTCCCCAGCGACCCAGCCGGCATCGCCGCGCTTCGTCAGCGACTCGGCCTGCGCGCAGACACGTTCGTGGTGCTCGTCTGCGGTGGCGCCGACGGCTCAGGAGGACTCGTCAAGCACGCGCGCGCGATCGCGTCGGGGTCGCTGGACCTCGACCTGGTGGTCATCTGCGGACGCAACCAGCGTGCGCAGTCCGCCCTCACGGGACTGCACACCGCCGCGGGACACCCGGTGCGGGTGCTGGGCTATGTGAACAACATGGCCGAATGGATGCGTGCCGGCGATGTCGTCGTCTCCAAAGCGGGACCCGGAACCATCGCTGAGGCGCTCTGCTGCGGGGTGCCGCTCCTGCTCGTGTGGTATCTCCCTGGTCAGGAGCGGGGTAACGTGGAGTGGGTGGTGGACATCGGGGCGGGCCGGTACGTCCCGCGCGACGAACAGCTTGTGGACACCGTCGCGGAGCTGGCCGCGCCCGGATCGGACGCGCTGGCCACCATGCGCTCCGCGGTGCGGGCTGCAGCCCGCCCCGATGCAACCCGGCGCATTGCCGGGTTGATCGCGTCCATGGCTGGACGAGCCGCGTGAGCGTCGACGCTCCTTACGTCGATGCACGATCCGAGCCGGCGGGCAGCAGCGCGCCGCGCTGCGCCATCGTCCGTCTCAGGGTGCACTGCTTTCGCAACTACGCCGAGGCGACGGTGCGCTTCGGCCGGGGACTCAATGTCATTCATGGCCAAAACGCGCAGGGCAAGACCAACCTGCTCGAGGCCATCGCCACGCTCGCGCTGACGCGCTCCCCGCGAACCACGAGCAGCAGCGATCTGCTGCTCTGGAGCGAGGAAGCGGCGCTCGCCGAGGCAGACGTGGCGCGCCCGCCCGCGGACGTCACGCTGTCGGTCCGTTTTCAACGGGACAGTTCCACCGCACGGGTGTCACGGGTGACCGCGGTCGACGGCAAACCGCGCCCGGCGCGCGCGATGCTCGGTGTGTGCCCGGTCGTGCTCTTCTGGCCGGAGGACCTGGCCCTGGTGCGCGGCGGACCCGATGGGCGCCGGCGCTTCCTCGACGTCATCCTCGCTCAGACCGACCCCCAGGCGGTCGCGCACATGTCGAGATACCGCCGCGTGCTCGAGCAGCGAAACGCCCTCCTCCATCAGCTCCGCCAGGGTGGTGGCGCACTCGACTCATTGAGCAGTTTCAGTGGCGAGCTCGCACATCACGGTGCGTGGCTGGGGCTCGCTCGCTCGCGGCTCGTCGAAGCGCTGGCTCCGCTCGCGGCGCAGTCGCTGCACGACCTGAGCGCTCAGCTCGAGCGCATCTCGCTCCGCTACGCTCCGGCGCACGTCTCCTCGCTTCCCGACAGCGTCGCCGCTGCTGAGCAGGTTCTGCTCGACACGCTGCGCGACCATTCCGCCGAGGAGGTCGCTCGCGGCGTCACGCTCGCCGGGCCTCATCGCGACGACGTCGCGTTCGACCTGGACGGCCGGGCCGCGCGCGGGACGGCTTCGCAGGGTCAGCAGCGCAGCATCGTACTGGCCTGCAAGCTCGCCGAGGTCCGGTACCTTCAGGACACGACGGGCGTCGCGCCGGTCATCCTTCTCGATGACGTGCTCAGTGAACTCGATCCCGAGCGCCGGGGGCGCCTGCTCACGCTGCTTGCGGCGGGATCGCACCAGGTGCTGGTGACGACAACGGAGCCGCTCACCGAGGTCGCTGAATTTGACGACGTGCTGCACTTCACCGTGCGTGGGGGTGCGGTGACCCAGGATGTACGCCGGTGACCGAACAGCGCCTCTCCGATCTCATCGATCCGGCGCTGCGCGGATTGGGTGTTCGCGTGCAGGTACGCGAGGAGCGACTGCGTCTCGCGCTCGCCGATGTTGTCGGCGATGGACTCGCCGCGCTCTGCCGCGCAGAGCGCCTCGATCGAGGCGTGCTCGTCATCGCCACTGCCAACAGCGCTCTCGCGCATCAGCTGCAGATGGACGCTCCGCGTGTCATCGATGCGCTGAACCAGCGTGTCGGATCGGACCTGGTACGCCGCATCCGCTTCAAGGCGATGTGAAAGGTCAGGCTACCCGCACCGGCATGATGATGCAGAGGTAGTCGTCCTTCCCGACGGGTCGGATGACGCCCGGCTGCAGCGAGCCGTTGAACGACAGCTGGACCTCATCGGAGTCGAGCGCCGACAGCGCGTCGAGCATGTAGCGTGCGTTGAAGGCGATCTGCACGTCGTCGCCCTGCACGTTCGCGGTGAGCGGAGCCTCATCGTCGCCGACCTCCGCGGTCTGCGCGAGCAGCGTGAGCGTTCCGTCGCCGATGCGCAGACGGACCGGGTTCGCAGCGTCACGTGCGAGCACCGCGGCGGTCTTCGCCTCACGCAGCAACGAAGCCGTCGGCAGGCTCACCGTCGTGGTCGATTCACCGGGAATCACCTGGTTGTAGTTGGGGTAGGTCCCCTCGATCAGACGCGACGATATCTCCACATCCTTGAGCGTGAAGAACACCTGGTTGCGCGCGTGCGCGAAGGCGATGCCGACCGTCGGACGGTTCGGATTCACCGCGCGAGCGACCTCCGAAAGATGCCGTGACGGGACGATCACCGACGTGACCGGTGGTGTTCCGTGCACGGTGACATCGATGGTTTTCACCGCAAGACGGTGGCGATCGGTCGCCGCGAGCGTGAGCCGGTCGCCCTCCACCTGGAGAAGCACACCGGTGAGCACCGGTGCCGTCTCGTCGGAGCTCGCCGCCATCACCGTCTGGGTGATCGCGTTCTGCAACGTGATCGAGTCGACCTCGACCGAGGTCTCGGTGTCACGCGCCGGAAGCGGCGGGAATTCAACTGCGTCGATGCCGTGCACGTTGGCCCGGTGGACGCCACCGGTGAGCTTCAACACCTGCGTCGTCGGTTCCAGCTCCATGGTGCACGGGGCGTCGCCGAGCGACGAGACGAACTCACCGAGCAGCCGGGCCGGCACCGTGATCCGTCCCTCCTCGAGCACGGTCGCCGGCACGACGACCGAGATCGTGAGATCGAGATTGGTCGCGGTGACGCGAAGACCATCGCTGCCCGTGTCAAGCAGCACGTTGCTCAGCACAGGCAGGGTCGATCTGGGCGATACCGCGCGGGACACGAGCCCGAGAGCACCACTGAGGGTCGAGGACGAGACGGTCGCTTTCATGGACGATTCCTCTCTGGGGGCTGCGTTATCACCAGACTCAATGAGTATGACCTGCAGAGTCTAGAGATCAGTAGACGATGTAGTGGTGGGGACATGGGGGACAACCCGGGAAGTGATCTCATCGCGGCTCCGGGAGCGTTGCCGGCCTGTGCGCAAGTGGCATCGGTTGCGCACCGGTTGTCCACCGACAGTGGGGTTCCGCACTTTGTCCACATGCCGTCCCGGGCTCCGACAACAGGGTTGTCAACGGTTGTGGAGCTGCTCGCGAATGGCGCGCACCTCACCCTGGAGGCGTACGTCCTCACGCATGAGCTCAGTGATCTTTTCGATCGCATGCAACGCGGTGGTGTGGTCCCGGCCGCCGAACGCGCTCCCGAT
>DASZJB010000109.1:0-22058 GCA_035948615.1 Candidatus Dormiibacterota bacterium | reverse complement strand
GCTCTCGTTCCCCTACGTGCTTTTCGCCATCGTCCTGGTCTCGGTGTTCGGCTCGAGCCTGCCGCTGACGATTCTGGTCATCGCGTTCTTCTCGTTCGCTGCCATCGGCAGGATCGTGCGCGGGCAGGCGCTGTCCCAACGTGAGAAGGAATACGTTGAGGCAGCGCACTCGCTGGGCGCGGGCAATCTGCGCATCATGTTCGTGGACATCCTCCCCAACCTGGTGGCGCCGGTCATCGTGCTCGCCACCCTGCTCATTCCCACCGCGATCATCTTCGAGGCAACCCTCTCCTTCCTTGGCCTCGGCATCGCGCTGCCCACACCGTCGTGGGGCAACATGCTCTCGGACGCGGAGGGCGTCGGGTTCCAGGCATGGTGGTTCTACATCTTCCCGATGCTCTTCCTGCTCCTGACCACGCTCGCGTTCAACCTGCTCGGAGACGCCGTACGTGACGCGCTCGACCCACGAACCGAGCGTATCTTCGCGGGCCGCAGGAAGAAGAAGGCGGCGAAGGTGGCTGCGGCATGACCCGTTTCCTGATCCGTCGCATCGTCCTGGGTCTGATCACCCTCTGGGTCATCATCACCCTGGTCTTCGTCCTCTACTACGCGCGGCCCGGTGTCGATCCGGCACGCGAGCTCGCTGGACGGGCGGTGACGCCGGCGCTGCTCGCCAACATCAACAAGGAGTACGGGTTCGATCAGCCGGTCATCGTCCAGTACTGGCACTACCTCGAGCGCCTGGTGCCGATCCCCGGGCACTTCGACCTGGGCATCTCCAACAACAACCGCCTTCCCGTGACCACCATCATCGCGCAGGCGGTTCCCATCGACATCTCCCTCGCGGTGGGGTCCGCGGTCATCTGGATGGTGCTCGGTATCAGTGTCGGAGTCCTCGCCGCACGCCGGCCACGCAGCCTGTGGGACCGGGGCGCGACCGTATTCGTGCTCACCGGGGTCTCGATGCCGACCTTCATCCTCGGGCTGCTGCTCCTCTATGTCCTCTACTACCTCCTGACCATCCATGGCATTGCGATCTTCCCCAAACCCGGGAGCTACACGCCGATCACGACGAACCCGCTGGAGTGGGCACACGACCTGATCCTGCCCTGGATCACGCTCGCGCTGATCACGGCCGCAACCTATTCGAGGTTGACGCGAAGTTCGCTGCTCGAGACGCTTGGTGAGGACTACATCCGGACCGCGCGTGCCAAGGGGTTGAGCGAGCGACGCGTCGTGTACCGGCATGCGTTGCGCAGCTCGTTGACGCCGATCGTCACGCAGTTCGGCATCGACCTGGCGACGGTGCTCGGTGGAGCGATCATCACCGAATCGATCTTCGGCTTACCCGGGCTTGGACTCGCGGTGGTCCAGGCGATCGAGGTGCAGAACCTTCCCGTGGTCATCGGCATCGTGCTGGTCGCGTCCTTCTTCGTCGTGGCCGCGAATATCGTCGTCGACGCTCTCTACGCCGTCCTCGATCCGCGGGTGCGGGTGAGCTAGCAACTGGGTCGTGACCTGAATCGCGAGGCGAGGCTCGCGATGCGAAGGTGACCGGCGACGTGTCCGAGGTACTCGCTGAGGAGGACTCCTTCATCGGCGCCCGCGGACTCCGCATCCATGCGCTGACGTGGGTTCCCGCCGGGACACCAACCGGCGTCGTGGTGCTTGCCCACGGCTTTGCCGAGCACACCGGCAGGTACGCGGCCGTGGCTGCCCGGCTGGTCGCCGACGGGATCGCGGTTCGCGCCGCCGATCACCGAGGACACGGCCGCAGCGAAGGGAAGCGGACCAGCGTGGTGAGCTTCGGCGACTACGTCGACGACCTGGCGACCGTGATCGCGCAGGCGCGCGCACGCTGGCCGTCGCTGCGGGTGGTGCTGCTCGGTCACAGCATGGGGGGTCTCATCGCGCTCGACCTCGCCGTGCGACCCGAACGCGCCATCGACGCACTCGTGCTCTCGGCTCCCGCAGCGTGTCCGCGCGAGATGTCGAGATTCACGCTCGTCGTGGGCCGGGCCCTGTCGCGCATCGCGCCCAACATCGGGGTCCTGCGTCTGCCGCTCAACCGCATCAGCCGCGACCCCGTCGTGGTGGACGCGTACAACAACGACCCGCTCGTGTTTCGCACGCCAATCCGCGCGCGCCTTGGAGCGGAGTGGCTCGATGCGATGGAGCGGGTCGACGCCGGATTGCCGTCGCTGCGCGTACCGCTGCTGGTCATGCAGGGCACGGCGGACGGTCTCGTCGATCCGGGATGTGGCCCGCACGTCTACGATCGTGCAGGATCGCGCGACAAGACGCTGAAGATGTACGACGGCCTCTGGCACGAGATCTTCAACGAGCCCGAGCGCGACCAGGTCCTCGGCGACCTCACCGCCTGGCTGCGGTCACATCTTGGTGCACGGGTCGCCGCCGCCGAGGACTAGAGTTCAGCAGCGATGCGCGAGGTGTGGTCGGTAAAACCCGGGTCGAAGATCGATATCGCCACCATCGATCCCGCCGACACCAGTCCGCTGCGTGGCGGACGTGAGGCCGCAGACGCCGCCCTCGTCGACGATATGCCTGCGCTCGTCGAATGGCAGACGCGTCTGTGGGCGGAGGGCCGGCGATCGGTGCTCCTCGTCCTCCAGGGGACCGATGCGTCGGGGAAGGACGGCACCGTCGCGCACGTTTTCAGCGGCGTCAATCCGCAGGGCACGAGGGTCACGTCGTTCAAGCCGCCGACGGCCGAAGAGCTGGCGCATGACTTTCTCTGGCGGGTGCATCGGGCGACGCCGCGTGCGGGAGAGATTGGCATCTTCAATCGCTCCCACTACGAGGACGTGCTGGTCGCGCGCGTGCGCAAGCTCGTCCCCAAGCGGGTGTGGAAGAAGCGCTACGACGACATCACCACGTTTGAATCGCTGCTCACGCAGGGTGGCATGACGCTGATCAAATGCTGCCTGCTCATCTCCAAGGATGAACAGCGGCGCCGCTTTGAAGAACGCCTCAAGGACCCTCAGAAACGCTGGAAGTTCCAGCGCGGCGACATCGAGGATCGCGCGCTCTGGAAGGAATATCAGGCCGCCTACTCAGAGGCGATCGAGCGCACGTCGACAAAGAGTGCGCCGTGGTACGTGATTCCCTCGGATCACAAGTGGTTCCGCAACTGGGCGGTGAGCCGGCTGCTCATCGAGACGCTCACCGAGATGGAGCCGAAGTACCCCGACCCACCCGACCTCGCCGGTATCAAGATCACCTGACGCGCGCTGTCAGACCGGTCGTTCGCTGATCCAGACCATCGAGTGACCGGTCTTGGCTGGTGTATCGAGTGCGTCGGGCACGACTCGATCCAGCCGGAAACCGAGTGTTCGCGCCACGCTCGCACTCGCGACGTTGCCTGCATCGCAATGGATTTCGACGCTGAGAACGCCGGGAATCGCCAGGGCGGCATTGGTGAGCAGGCGCGCGGCCTCGGTCGCGATGCCGCGGCGGTGGTATCCCGCGTGCACCCAGTAGCCGATCTCCAGCGCCGCAGGCCCGACGCGCGGCATCAACCCGCATCCGCCGACGAACTCGCCGGAATCCCACAACGTGATCGCGTAGTTGGCAGCCGCATCCCCACCGAAGCGCTCGATCGAAGGCTCGAGGAAGCCCATCACGGATTCGTCGGTCGGCGATGACTGCGCCCACGGCATCCACGCCCGGAGGCTGTCGAGGCTCGCGGCGATCGCACCCTTGACTGCACCGCAATCCTCACGTCGATAACGACGCAGCGACACGACTCTGCCGCGCAACTCGTCGGGGGGGTGGAAGTCCATGAGGCTTCATTCTCGCGTAGCCTCATGCTCTCCCCGGCCTCGCGTGGCGACCCCGATCGGATTTGAACCGACGATCTCCACCTTGACAGGGTGGCGTGTTAGACCAGGCTACACCACGGGGCCGCGAAGCACCCGATCATAGCAATCGGGCTCCAGGCGGACCGGAGTACGGTGCAGTCATGCCCCGCCGGCCCATGCGCCCCAACGAGATCTCGTCCGGGGGAGTCATGGTGCGACGGAGGCCGGACGGATACGAGGTGTGCCTGATCAGCGACGGACGGCACTGGGGTTTCCCGAAGGGCATCGTCGAGCGGGGCGAAACACCCGAGGCGGCTGCGCTTCGCGAGATCTCCGAGGAGACGGGCATCCCTCGCGACCTGCTGGTGCTGCGCGCTCCGTTGCCCGCTTCCGAGTACGTGTACCGGCGGCCCAACCAGGGCTCGCTGGTCTTCAAGCGGGTCCATCACTTCGTCGTCGATGTGCCGGAGGGTACGGAATTGCGCCCGGACCCGTCCGAGATCGCCGAAGCGGCGTGGTTCGGCTTCGACGATGCCAAAGCGCGGCTCAGCTTCAAGAGCAGCGTCGCGGTGCTCGAGGCCGCGCGTGGTCTGCTCGAGCATGAGCAGCCGCGAGAGGCGCCGTCGAGCGCACCGTAGAATCGAACCACATGCAACTGTTCGACACCGCCCGCCAGGAGGTGGTGCCCTTCGAAGCGCGGGACGGACGGGTTGGCATCTATGTCTGCGGTATCACCCCGTATGACTCGGCGCACCTCGGTCACGCCTTCGTCTATCACGTGTTCGACGTGCTCCAGCGCCGTTTTCGCGACGCGGGTCTCGGCGTGCGAAGCGTGCGCAACGTCACCGATGTCGATGACGACATCCTGCGGGTGGCACGCGAACGCAACGTCGATTTTCGTGACCTGGCAAGGGAGCAGGGGCGGATGTTCGAGCACGACATGGCGGAGATCGGTCTTCTCCCGGTTGATGCGGCGCCGCGCGCGACCGAGCACGTTGATGAGATGGTCGACCTGATCGCGCGCCTCGTCGCGGGCGGCTACGCGTACGCCGTCGACGGTTGGATCTTCTTCGACTCAGGCGTGTACCCGGACTACGGACGTCTGAGCCGGCTCGACCACGCCACCATGCTCGAGCTCAGCCGGGAGCGGGGTGCAGATCCCGACGACCCCCGCAAGCGGCACCCGCTCGACTTCGTGCTCTGGCAGTCGTCGGGCGCCGGCGAGCCGAGCTGGCCAAGTCCCTGGGGCCGGGGTCGCCCCGGCTGGCACATCGAATGCACGGTGATGTCGACCGGGGCGCTCGGCCACCCGATCGACATTCACGGCGGCGGCGACGATCTCATCTTTCCGCATCACGAATCGGAGATCGCCCAGGCCGAGGCGGGCGGGATCGCGCCCTATGTCAGGCACTGGACGCATGTGGCGATGGTCAAGCACGAGGGCGTGAAGATGAGCAAGTCGCTCGGCAACCTCGTCTTCGTCCGTGACCTGGTCGCTCGCGTGCCGGGCGCCGCGGTGCGCCTGCTCCTGGCGTCCCACCACTACCGCGAGTCGTGGGGGTACGACGATGCCGAAGTCGGCGCAGCCGCGGCCCGGCACCGCCGCTACCTCGACGCCATCCAGGCAGGCGGCACCATCAGTCACGACGCCGCGCGGCGCCACGAGCAGCGATTCTTCGAGCGTCTTGACGATGACCTCGACACACCCGGGGCGCTTCGCGAGCTCGACGCCATCGCGCAGGAGCTTTCGGAGAGCAGTGGTGCCGCTCCCGGCACCGAGGGTCAGCAGCTGCTCGGCCGCCTGCTGGGCGTTCTCGGCGCGGAGACCGAGGCCGTTCCGGCTTGAGCGGTCAGCGGCCCCAGGGGGCGCGGTCGCCGCGAGCCCGGAAGCGCAGCACCGCCGAGGAGATGTTCTCCTCGAGGAACCGGTAGAAGAGCTGCCGCTGCGATACGTCGATCGCGGCCTCGACCTCCTGGCCCTCGCGGCGGCGAGCGATCCACGGGGGAACGCCATCGGCAACCATCTCCGTACCCACGCGAACGTGCACCAGCGAGTCGTTGTCCTCGGCGACGTGCACGGTCACCTTGAGAATGAGGCCGGTGTGTTCGACGATCCGCCAGCTCCGTTCCCAGCGAGCCTTGCGAGCCGGGTCGTGAGCCAGACGGACGGATTCGTCGACGATGACGCTCTCACCGCTTCGGGCCGCGCGGCCCAGCAGGCGCCGGACGCTCTGATCGAGATCGCGAGCGATCCAGTTGACGAGCGACGGTGCGCGATCGTTGAGGTCAGGAAACCCATTCGGGTCTTTGGCGAGCTCGCCGATGGCCTGCACGGTGCCGGCGTGGCGGCGGCAGTAGCTGGTGCCCGAGAAGGACACGCTGTGTGCCTGGCAGAAGGCGGCCTGACACTGGCGGCCGCGGCGGTCCCTGTATGCGCAGCGCTGCGCGCTCGTGCTTGCGCATCCGCGCAGCGAGCAGTGCAGAGCGGTGGGCACGAGCGAGCCATTGCTGGTGTCGTGCGGGCTGGGTTGGAACATGGTGGTCATCGGCGGAACTCCACGGGGACGATCCTACCCCGGGGTTGGCGCTCAGACCGGTGACGGAGCTGTTGCGACCTGTCGATCCAGTGCGACGGCAAGGCGGCGAATCGATCCCATCAATTCCGCGAACGCCGCCGGCGTCAGGGACTGTGCACCGTCGCTCCGGGCGTTCTCCGGGTCAGGGTGCACCTCGATCATGAGGCCGTCCGCGCCCGCCGCGATTGCGGCGCGCGCCATCGGTGGAACCAGGTGGCGGTGGCCGGTGGCGTGGGAGGGATCGACGATCACCGGCAGGTGCGAAAGCGACTTGACCACGGGCACAGCGCTCAGGTCGAGGGTGTTGCGCGTCGCCGCCTCGAAGGTGCGGATGCCTCGCTCGCACAGGACCACGTTCGGGTTGCCGTGAGCCACCACGTACTCTGCGGCGAGCAGCCACTCTTCGATGGTGTTGCTCAGCCCGCGCTTCAGAAGCACCGGTCGGCGCGCGCTGCCCACGGCCTCGAGCAGCGCAAAGTTCTGAGCGTTGCGGGTACCGACCTGGAGCATGTCAGCGTACTCGGACACGAGCTCCACGTCCGCGGGGGTGAGCACCTCGGTGACCACCGGCAACCCGGTGGCCTCACGGGCGTCGGCAAGGTGGCGCAGCCCGTCGAGGCCGAGCCCGCGAAACGAGTACGGCGAGGAGCGAGGCTTGAAGGCGCCCCCGCGGAACATGCTCGCTCCGGCCTCCGCCACATCCCGCGCCGTCGCGAGCACCTGCTCGCGGCTCTCGACGGCGCACGGGCCGGCGATGACCACGAAGGATCCGTCGCCGAAGCGGACGCCGGAGACATCGACCACGGTTGACTCAGGATGCCACTCCCGGGTGACCTGCTTGTACGGCTTGCTCACCGGGATCGCGTCGACGACACCGGGGAGATCGCAGATGGCGTCGCGTATCGCCCCCGGGTTGCTGCCGAGCACACCGATCGCAAGCCGATCGGCGCCGGGCAGCTCGATCGGCTCGAAGCCGCGCTCGCGGACATGCTTGATGACGTTGGCGATCTGGTCGGGAGTCGCCTGAACGTTCATGAGCACCAGCATCGCCTGATCCTACGAGAAGCAGGGGTCACGCCCACGTCCAGCTGTTCAGGACCTCGTTCAGGCCGGCGGCATCGGAGCCACCGCCGAGGCTAGCCAAGCGATCCCGCCTGAGTAGACGCTGATGCGAGGAGAATCGCACCCATGGCAACGCGCTCTGCCCTTCGCGTCACGCGCCTGGGAGCGGCACACGCCGGCGAGCTTGGGGCGCTCATCGACCGCGAGCCGGTCAGCAACGTCTATCTGCGCAGCGAGCTGCGGCTCGGGTTCGACGCTGGTGACTGGTGGGGCGCCTTCGAGGACAGCGAGCTGACCGCGGTGGTGCTGGGATGGTCGCTTGTGGTGCCGTACATCCCCGACCTCGAAGCGGCGGCGCCGCTTGCGCAGGCGCTGATCGCCGGAGCACAGCCGCGCATGGTGGTCGGCCCCAGAGCTTCGGTGATGGCTCTGCACAACGCGTTTCGCCCGGCTCGACGCGCGCGCGAGCTGCGCGACCCCCAGCCGCTGATGGTCCTCGATCGCGGCGATCTTCGAGGCACGCCGGCCGAGGACGTCCGTCTCTCGACGCGTGGCGACCTGGATGCGTTGATCGTCGCCGCCGCGCGAATGCATCGTGAGGAGATGGGCATCGACCCGCTCGCGGTCGATGCGCCGGCGTGGCGGATGCGCATGCTCAGCCTCATCGAGCGTCACTGGAGCTGGATCTGGATGCGCGAGCACGAGGTCCTGTTCAAGGCGGAGCTTTCCGCGTGGACGCCCGAGGTTGTACAGATCCAGGGTGTGTACACCGCCCCGAAGTACCGCGGGCGGGGAATCGCGCGGGCAGGGCTCGCCGCCATCTGCGCCCATGTCTTCCGCGAGGTGCCTCGCTGCAGCCTCTACGTCAACCAGTACAACGTGATTGCGCTGCGCGTCTACGACCGTCTGGGATTCAAACCGGCGGACGTGTTCGCCACAGTGATGTACTAGGCGTCTCACCATGATCGAGACACGCGCCGACGTCACCCTGCCGGTGCCGCCCGAGGAAGCCTTCGCGGTGGTCGCGGACATCGAACACGCCGACTGGCTCCCGGCGATCAGGCGGCTTCGCCACATCGGCGGCCCGTCTTCCGGCGTGGGTGCGCGCTATGAGGTCGAGGCCGGGCTGGTGGGCCGTCACCTTCGCGGCGTGCTCGTGTGCACCGAGCTGACGCCGCCGACGCGCATGGTGCTGACCCTCGAGGAAGGTTTGGATCTGACCCTCGAGGTCACCATTCGCAAGGTGGTCGGCGGGTGCAAGGTGGTGATGTCGGCTCGGTACTCGGTGAGCGGCCGTCCGTTTGCGGGCGCGGTCGAGCTCGCCTCGCAGGGTCCCGCTCGACGGGAGACCGCACGTGCCTGCGAGCAGCTTGCCGCGCGGTTCGGCCGCAAGGACGACCTCAGGAGCGCCGCATCGTGACCAGGAGCGAGGTGTCCGACATCGAGATCCTCGATGCGAAGGTGCGGTCGCTGCCCGCGTTGAGCGAGCCCGCAACGGCGGCGCTCCTCAGCAACGTGCGCGTCAATGGCAGAGGGCCGGCGCTGGACGAGCTGGTTGAGCATCAGCTTGCCGGGATCATCGAGCTCGCCGAGGCCAGGCGTGGCAGGGGGGTCGAGGTGAGCGATCTCACCCAGGAGGGGACCATCGCCGGTGTCGTCGCCGTCCTCGAGTACGCCGCCCAGGGAGGCGATGCCGAGGGGCTGGATCGGTTTGTCGGCCGGCTGGTGGCCTCTCACATGGATGACACCATCGAGCTCGCCGCGATCGAGCGCGCCGGTGACGAGGCGTTCGTCCGCGACACGGAGATCTATGAGGCCGCCGAGGTCCGGACCCGTCACGAGCTGGGCCGGAGCCCGACCGTCATCGAGCTCGCCGCCGAGCTCGGCTGGCCCGAGGAGCGCGTGTCGATGGTCGGCGCGATCCTCAACGAGGCGAGGGCTCGGTACGACAGCGAGATCGTCGAATACCTCGACGACATCGACGAGGAGTAGGTGCCGCCTGCGCGGGTGGCTCAGACGTTGGCCGCGTAGGCCTTCCGCAGCCAGTCGACCACGAGGTCGTCGACATCGTCAGGGGTCTGCAGGGCGATCCTGACGTTGACGTAGTCGTTGCCCAGTCGGGGCGCCGCGAGCAACCGTCCTCCAACGTCGACCCCGGGAAGCCGGAGTCCGAGATCGACCCGATCGCGGGTCGTGGCACGGATGAGCGCGAAGGTCCGCTTGGGGGTGACGAGTGTCACGTAGGTCTTGCGCGCCTGCACATCCACCTCACCAAGGTCGGCGGCGCGCAGGAGCAGCTCGTCGAGGACGGGGCGCAGCTGGGGCCGGTCGGTGTACTGGCCGTCGATGAGCTCATCCGCGCTCGCCAGCAGATAGTCCGGATACCCGAACCGCTCCATCACCAGGATCATCTGCGGGTAACCGGTGATCCCGCGCTCGGTGAGCCAGGACCGGAGGTGGGTCTCGTCGATGTCGCCGAGGGCGGCCACGCGCGCCGCCCACACGTCAACGCCCTCACCGGTGCGCCGCTCGAGGATCTGCTCGATACGTTCGCGCATCTCGAGCCACGTTCGGGGGCGGCTGCGCACGGCGTCGGTGGGCGCGGGCTTGGCCATCGATCGACTCTGACTCAACGGCGAAGGTCGTCGCCACGCCAGTCGAGGTCGTGCAGCCCCTCGCCGGTGCCGCGCCGGATGGCTGTCTGCCCGAAACGCCGGCGCAGCCGGTCAAGGGTGTGGTCGATGCGGTCGTTCACGGGCTGGTCGAACAGGTCGAGCTGCGGGGCATCCGCGAGCCCGGTCACGCCAACGCCGAGGAGGCGTACGGCCTCACCCGACCAGGCCGCGTCGAGCAATGCGAACGCGGCGTCGCGGACGGCGGTGTCCGTCGCCGTGGAGGATGCCAGCGTCTCCTGGCGGGTGATCGTGGTGAAGTCGGAGTACCGGAGCTTCAGGGTGATGGTGCGAGCGGTCCAGCCCCCGGTGCGGAGGCGGGCGCCGACGTCGCTCGCGAGCTCGGCGATGCGCGCGTGCAGCGCCTCGCGCTGGGCGACGTCACGAGCGAAGGTCTCTTCTCGGGAAACGCTGCGGGGCGCCCCGGGAATGGTCACCGGCGCAGTGTCGATCCCCTGGGCGCGCTCCCACAGCGAGCTGCCCGCCGCGCGCCCAACGCGCCGCTGCACCGTGTCGAGAGGCAGGGCTGCAAGCTGCCCGAGCGTCGAGACTCCCAATCCGCTCAATGCCCGCTCCGCGGCCGGTCCGAGCCCGGGCAGGCGCCGCAGGGGCAGCGGCGCCAGGAATGCCGCCTCGTCGCCGGGTTCGACGACCACAAACCCACGCGGCTTGCGCAGGTCGGAGGCGATCTTGGCCACCGTCTTGCAGGTCGCCACCCCGAACGAGGCTTGCAGCCCGCTGGTGCCGAGGATGCGGTCGCGGATCTCCTCGGCGATGTGCTGCGCCGTGCCGAAGCGTCGGGTCGACCCGGTCACCTCGAGGAAGGCCTCGTCGAGGGAGAGTGGCTCGATGACGGGTGTGTAGTCGCGCGCGACGTCGAAGACAGCCTTGGAGGCGTCCCGGTAGGCGCGGAAGTCGACCGGCACGACGATAGCCTGCGGGCACATGCGCAGCGCCGTGCGCAGCGGCATCGCTGAATGCACGCCATAGGCACGCGCCTCGTAGGACGCGGCACTGACCACGCCGCGGTTCAGCTGTGCGGCCCCGTCGCCGGATGGTGCGCCACCGACGATCACCGGGAGCCCGCGCAACTCGGGGCGTCGCAACTGTTCGACGGATGCATAGAAGGCGTCGAGGTCGAGATGGATGATCGCGCGCTGGGTCACGTCCACGCCCGCCGGCACCCGGAATCAGCTGCCGGTGTGCTGCCTCCATTCATCGATGTCCGCCTCACGCACGTAGCCCGCGCGAATCATCAGCTCCATGTATGGAACTGCGAGATGCGGTGCGGCGCGACGCAACACCCACGGCGGTGGATTGTCCTTGTTCTTGTTGACGCTCTGATAGAAGTAAATCTGATTCAGATCGCACAGGAGGGCGAGCCGGTGCAAGGAAATCCCCCTCTCCGCGCACCGTTCTTTGATGTACTCCTTGAACTCCACGCTTAATCCAAGTATATGCCCATGTTCCGCAGCGCACCGGGCAATTCTCGAAGCGCCGCTATCACCGCATCGGCCGCGCCGGGGCCACGATCGCCATTCCTGCTGAGGAGCACGCCACGCAGTCCTGACGCATGCGCGCCCGCGATGTCAACGCTCTCACTGTCGCCCACCATGACAGTGCGATCCGCGTCGGTCCCGAGCGAGCGCAAGGCCGCGTCGAAGATGCGCGGCGAGGGCTTGCGCCAGCCGACCTCGGCGGAGAACGTGACGGCGTCGAGGTGCGAATCGAGGCCGAGAAAGGCGAGCTGTGCGCGCAGCGACTCGACGCGGTACGGCGCATTCGAGCAGAGCCCGACGCGGAGTCCCCGGCCGCGGAGGGTGTCGAGGAGCGGCACCGCCTCGGGGTCGAGATGCGCCCCGTACCACCAGGCCTCCTGCTCGACGCGCAGCACCTCGTCGAGGAGAGCGGCATCCAGATGGACGCCCGCCTCGGCGTAGGCGCGCGATGACACTGCCGCAACGTCGATCTCCTCGAGATCCCCGCTCCGCTGGTGGTCGACCACCTCTCGCTCCACCCGCTCCTGGACGGCGCGAACGCCGGCCGGCGAAGGGCCCGCTCGCCCCGAGGCCTTCAGAAGGGCGAGGATTCGCCGCTCCGCCTTGCCGAGGGCCTCATCGGGCCGGGTGAACCCGACCAGGGTCTCGCCGTAGTCGAAGAGGACACCGCTGATTCGGTCGCCTCGCCCTTCCCCGGCACTGGTCACGCGGCCGGGCCACCCCCACCACCGCCTCCACCGCCGCCGCGCCCACCGCGACCGCCGCGACGTTTCCGACCGCCCTGCCAGCGTCGCTTCGGGCGTTTGGCGGCATTCCGCGGCGCCGGCGACAGCTTCTCGAGATACGCGGCTCCGGGATGAGGCTCGTTGGGATGGCCGGCGCGCGCGCCCGGGGCGGCGGCCACTCGCGCCTCGTACTCGGCAAGCACCGCCTCGAGCGGGCGCTTGTCGCTCGCCGGAGGTGCTGCCGTCTCGGCCCAGGGTTGCGCCTTGGGACTGGCTTCGGCGGCGAGCATGTCGCTTCCAGGGATTTCCGGCACGGCGTCGAGGACGGATTCGATGGCGCGCGCGATCAGGCGATCGGCCTCCAGGGGGTCCTGCAACGGTCGATCAGCCATCCGTCGCCGTGCTCCAGCCGGCAAGCCCCAGCCCGGCGACCGTCTTGACGTCAACCTCGCCGGCGCGGATCAACGCGGCGATGCCATTGGCATCAAATCGTTCGACGTCCATCCGCTCGTCGGCGTCACGGTCGGTCGGCCCGTCGGTGAGGCCGGTCGCCAGGAAGAAATGCATCACCTCCGTCGAGTAGCCTGGGGTGAGTGGGGCGGTGGCGAGCGCACGGATCCGGGAAGCGCGCACGCCGGTCTCCTCCGCGAGCTCTCGTTCGGCGGTTCGTGCCGGCGTCTCATCCCTGTCCCGCGTGCCCGCGGGAAGCTCCCAGAGGGCCCGTCCGACCGCGTGCCGCCACTGCCGGACCAGGATCACCCTGCCGCGTTCGTCGATGGCGACGATCGCGACGGCGCCGGGGTGGGCCACAACCTCGCGCTGCGCGCGAGTCCCGTCCGCAAGCCGAACGTCGTCCTCGTAGAAGGTCAGCAGCCGCCCGCTGTAGATGTTCCGCCGCGACGTCGGCGTCTCACGCAGGTGCTCCGACGCTCCCACATCGCTGGATCCCGCCTGCGCGCTCACCCGCTGAGTCTGACGCCGCCGGGAGCTTTAGGCGCAGGACCACTCGTGGGACTGGCCATGGGCGAACATCTTGGCGGCGATGTTCGCCTGCGCCACCGGATCCCAGATGCTGGCTGCGGTCCCGCCGTTGGCGATGAAGGTCGACATCAGGAACTGGAACACCCCGATGTACGGACCGCTCCGGTTGACCGAGTTCCAGTGGAAGTGCGACTCGCAGTTCGCGGTCTTGAGCATCCACGAGACGCTCACACCCCAGTGCTCGGCGGCTGCGGTGATGTCAGCCACCACCTGCGCCTGGCTGACCGAGAGCCCGCTCGGAACCACGAAAAGCGGCCGGGACACCCGGGGGCGGCGCGGCGCCACCGGCTTGGCGGCGGGCACGACCACCCTGAAGAACATCGCCGAGCGAACTCGAAGCATCACCGGATGCGTGGTCACATTGGTCAGGCGGTCGATCTCACCGACTGACGAACGGACCAGCGAGGCGGATGCGGCAGCCCCCTGGGACGGCGTGGTGATGAGCACCGCGGTCGCCGGTCCAGCCACCAACATGAGGAAGCCGAGAACCAGTCCACGTGCCCGCTTGGGTAAATGCAAGGCGGATCACTCCTATTTGGTCGGGCTCCGGTCATCGCTCCCCTGACCGGGCTTGCGGTGGCTCGACCCCCTGCTGCCCCTCTGGAGACTCTCGTCTCGACGACAACCTGGCGACCTGAGCCGCGCCGGACCGTACCACATCGAGTACGGACGCCTGCAACCAGGTCAAATCAAGCGAACGCTTCTCACCAGCCCGTGGACGCCCCGATCGAGCAGGATGCCGGGGCCGCGTTGAGCACGACCGGGACGTCCGCGGACAGCGTTGTTCCCGCCTGCCAGACGAACTGCTCGGAGCCTCCTCCCAGGATCACCCCGGCGCTGTTCTGGCACACCGCGAAGCCGACCACCGCGACGCCGGCAGCGACAGGGTCAGAGGGCGTGAGGATCGCGTGAACGTCGCCGTAGCCGTGGCCTGCGTGGCACGGTTGGCACGCATATTGAGCCGGGGCGGTGGTGAAGATCGGTCCGATGCTGGTCGGCCACGAGCCGACCGTGACCGTCGCAGCCACGCTCGTCGCGCCGTTGCAGGCGTCTGTGCAGTCGGCGGTGACCGCCAGGGTCTCGCCCGGGCCGAGGTTCACGGCTACCGATGTGAGAGAGCCGAGGGTTCTGCCTGCGCGATGGGTCACGAAGTGGACCTCCACCGACGCCGCGCCATGAAACATCGCCTCGTTCTTGAGCCTGGCGACGGGAATGGCGGCAAGGTCGAAGGTCCCGATCCCGATTCCGAGCACGCCTACCGACAGCGTGTCCGGGGGCAGCGGCGTGGGTGAGGGCGTCGGTGTGGCCGACGGCGATGGCGAGGCGCTCGGTGTCGGCGTCGGCGCCCCGGAGCAGGCGGTCAGCAGCACCATGGCTGCGGCTGCGGGCCAGAAGAGGAGTCGCCTGGACATCGTCACCATCCTAGGGAGAGTTTCAGCGGCAATCGGCGCGTGACAGAATCGACATGCAGGTCAATCGCTCGGCCATGGAGGCTTCCTTCCGTGCATTTCTCGGCTGAGCACGACGCGCTCCGCGAGACGGTACGTGATTTCGTCGCCAGGGAGCTGCGCCCACACGCCGACGCCTGGGAGGCGGCCGAGGGCTTTCCGGACAGCGTCTTCACGCGGATGGGTGAGCTCGGACTGCTCGGACTGCGCTACCCGGAGCTGTACGGCGGCCAGGGTGGGGACTACTTCAGCGCGATCGTTCTCGCCGAGGAGATGGCGCGCTGCGGCTCGGGTGGCGTGGGCATGGCCATCAGCGTGCACACCGAGATGGCGACCCCACCCATCCTCAAGTGGGGTACCGAGGAGCAGAAGCAGCGTTACCTCGTGCCCGCGATCCGCGGAGAGAAGATCGCCGCGCTCGGCATCACCGAGCCGGACACGGGGAGCGATGTTGCCGCAATTCGCACGCGAGCGGAGCGTGTCGACGGCCACTGGCGGATCAACGGCAGCAAGCTCTACATCACCAACGGGGTTCGCTGTGACTTCATCCTGCTGGTCGCGCGCACCGGCTCGCAGGAGGACGGCGCGCACGGGATCACGCTGTTCCTGGTCGACAGGAATCTTCCGGGGTTCACCGTCTCGCGCAAGCTGAAGAAGCTCGGCATGCATTCGAGCGACACCGCAGAGCTGTCCTTCGACGACGTGGAGGTGGGCGACGACGCGGTGCTCGGCGAGGTCGGTCAGGGCTTCTACAACCTCATGTGGGAGCTTCAGGGAGAGCGCCTGATCGGCTCCGCCGGGTCAATCGCGGGCGCCGAGGTCGCGTTCGAAGAAACCCTGAAGTGGTGCAAGGAGCGCGAGGCGTTCGGCCGCCCCATCGCGAGGTTCCAGGTGAACCGGCACAAGCTCGTCGACCTCTACACGGAGATCACCGTCGCCAAGAACTTCGTCTACAGCGTCGCCGAGCGATGGAACCGCGACGAGTACCCGGTCACGGAGATCTCGATGGCGAAGCTCCTGGTCGGACGCGTCACCACGCAGGTTGCCGACACGTGTCTGCAGCTCCACGGCGGCATGGGCTACATGGCCGAGAGCGGGATCTCCCGGTACTTTCGCGACTCACGGCTCATCCGCATCGGCGGCGGCACCGACGAGGTGATGAAGGAGATCATCGCCAAGGCGGCGCTCGGGTTGTGAGCTGCTGATCAGATCAGTCCGGCGGCTCGCCGTGCGCGCTCGGCGGCGGGTCGCATCGGGCACGCGGCGAGGTGGTCGTCGACCGCGCCGCAGGCCTGCATCAGCGCGTACACCGTTGTGGGGCCGAGGAATCGAAAGCCCCGGCCTTTGAGTTCGCGCGCAAGGGCTTCGGCCTCGGGTGTCGTCGAGGGTACGTCGCTCCACGTCGCTGGTGGCGGGGGCCGTGATGCGCGCGGCCGGAACATAGAGGCAAGCCGCTCGCCGGCGACGCGCAGCAGCAGGATGGCGCGCGCGTTGCCGATCGTCGCCTCGATCTTCGCCCGATTGCGCACGATGCTGACATCCTCCAGGAGGCGCTTGACGTCTGCCGGATCAAAGCGCGCGACGGCATCAGCGTCGAAATTCGCGAATGCGCGGCGGAAGGCGTCGCGCTTGGCAAGAATGGTCCGCCAGGAGAGCCCTGCCTGGAACGCCTCGAGGCTCAGGAGTTCGAACAGTGCACGCTCATCGGGCACTGGAAAGCCCCATTCGGTGTCGTGATACCGCTCGTAGAGGGGATCACCATCGCCGAAACACCGAGGGGCGGTTGGTCCCGCGCCGGATTCAGCAGCCATGCAGACCCGAAGCTTGGTCGATCACCCCATCGACCCGCGGGCGGCCCTCAAACCCCGCTCTCATCGGGGCCGCTCGCGAATCACCTCGGACGGTCGCTTGTCGTCGCGCAGCCCGAGGAAGCGCGGTTGGCGCAGGCGGCCGTCATTCGTCCATTCTGCGAAGCCGATCTGCGCGACCAGTTGCGGCCGGGTCCAATGCGTGCCGCGCGGAATCGGTCTTGCGTCCATGAACGACGGTCCCGGTGCCTCCAGGGATCGCAGCCGCGCGCCGAGATCGCGGAGTCTCGCCGCCGTGTAGCCGGTGCCGACCTTTCCTGCGTACCGGAGCTGGCCATCCTCGTGATACCCGACGAGCAACGCCCCGAAATCAGTCCGGCTGCCGGTTGGATCGGTGTAACCGCCGATGACGAACTCCTGTTCCCAGACGCATTTCAGCTTCAGCCAGTCCTTCGAACGCCCGGGGGCGTAGGGCGCATCGGCACGCTTGGCGATGAGCCCCTCCCAGCCGGAACGGCACGCGTCGTCAAACCTCCGCTGAGCATCGTCCCTCCAGGCCTTGGAGAGCTGCAGGGCCGCGCTTGGCCGGATTGCCCGCGTCAGCCGAGCGCGACGCTCTTCGAGCGGGAGGTGAGATAGAACCTCGCCGTCGATCTCCAGGAGGTCAAAGACGCAGTAGACCACCGGGTATGCAGCCATCTGCTGAGGGGAGGGCGCGGTGGTGCCGAGACGCTGCTGAAGCCGGCTGAAGGACGTCTGCTCACCTTCGAACGCGACCACCTCACCGTCAACCAGGAACTCGCTTGCGCGCTGTGCGACCAGGGCAGCGCGCACCTCGGGGTACGTGGCGGTGAGGTCCTTGCCGGTGCGCGACTTGAGCCGCACGTCGGCGCTCCGTCTGCGCGCGACGCAGCGCTCGCCGTCGAACTTGCGCTCGAGCAGCCAGTCGCCATCGAAGTCGCGACGGTCGGTCAGGGTCGCCAGCATGAGGGGAATTGGCACACCGGCATCGTGCCCCTTCTCAGCCACGTCGGGTTGCTCTCCTGGCTTCAAGAACTCCGAGCGCTTCTTGGGTGCGTGCAACGGCACCGCGCCCCGATAGACTCCTCGCGACACCGACACCTCGGAGGACTACTTGATGCAGGACCGGATCATCGGTACCACCATGCCCGTGCTCGAGATCATGCTCGACCCGGGCGAGGCAATCTTCTCGGAGTCGGGAGAGCTCTCCTGGATGACGCAGTCGATCGTCATGCAGACCTCCACGCAGATGGGCGGCGGGGGCGGTGTCGGCGGGGTGTTCAAACGCGCGCTCGGTGGGAGCTCAATCTTCATGAGCGAGTACTCGGCGCAGGGCGCGCCCGGCATGGTGGCGTTCGCCGCCCGGCTTCCCGGCATGATCTTCCCGCTCGATGTTGCGCCGCAACCCGGGATGGGTTTCCTCGGTCACCGGCATTCATTCGTGTGCGGCGTCCATGGGGTGCAGCTCTCGGTCGGGTTCCAGCAATCCCTCGGCGCCGGATTGTTCGGCGGGGATGGATTCCGCCTCGAGAAGATCAGCGGTCAGGGAAAGGCATGGTGCGAGCTCAGCGGTGAGGTCCTCACCTACGACCTGAAGCCTGGCGAGAGCCTGCGCGTGCATCCAGCCCATGTGGGCCTGTTCCAGGACACCGTCCAGTTCAGCATCACCACGATCAAGGGCATCAAGAACAAGATCTTCGGCGGCGACGGCATCTTCCTGGCGCTGCTCACCGGACCGGGCCGGGTGTGGCTCCAGTCGCTCCCGCTGCAGAAGCTCGCCCAATCGCTTGGTGAGTTCTCTCCGGGTCAGGCAGTCGAGGCAGGGGCCGCGGGCGCGGTCACCGGCGGAGTTATGCGGGGGATCTTCGGGGGCTGAACTCGCTGCGCTGAAAGAGCGCGTGCAACGAGATCCCCTTGGCCTCGAGGGCTTCGCGTCCGCCCTCCTCGCGGTCGACGACGCACAGCGCGCCGACGATCGTTGCGCCGGTGGCGACGACCGCCTCCTGCGCCTGCAGGAAGGTGCCGCCGGTGGTCATGGTGTCGTCGACCAGCAGCACGCGCATCCCCGGCTGGAGGTCCGGTCCCTCGATGGGGCGGCCGGTGCCGTGCGCCTTCACCTCTTTGCGAACGATGAAGGCGGTGATCGGATGATCCGTGTCGCCGCTGAGCGCGGCGGTCGCCGCCGCCATGGGATCCGCGCCGAGCGTCAGACCGCCAACCGCGTCGATGCCGTGCTCGCGGCAGTGTTCGAGCGTGAATCGCGCGACCAGATAGAGCCCCCTCCCGTCGAGGGTGACCTGCTTGCCGTCGACGTAGTAGTCGCTGGTGCGCCCGCTGGTGAGCGTGAAGGTGCCGTAGGTGAAGGCTCGCACGGCGATAAGCTCGCGCAGCTCATCACGCAGGCCGGTGTCGATCGCGGTGGTCACGGTGTCCATCGCAGTACGGGATGGCGTGCCGCGCGAACCTCGTCAACGCGGCTCACCGGAGTCTCATGAGGTGCGTTCTGGACGAAGGCGAGGTCGCGTGCCGCCTCATCGACGATCGCTGCGCAGATCCCGGCGAGTGCGTCGAGACTCTGCTTCGACTCGGTCTCGGTGGGCTCGAACATCAACGCTTCAGGAACCGTGAGCGGGAAGTAGATCGTCGGTGCGTAGACGCCGTAGTCGAGCAGCCGCTTGGCGACGTCCATCGCACGCAGACCCTCGACGCGACCACCCTTGGTGCTCGCCACGAACTCGTGCATGCACGGTGTCTCGACCGCCATCGCGAAGAGTCCGGTGAGCTTCGACTGCAGGTAGCGTGCGTTGAGCACCGCGTCGCGCGCCACCCACGGGAGATGATCGCCGTAGGCGCGGATGTACGCATAGGCGCGCACCAGCATGCCGAAGTTGCCGTAGTACGAACGCACCTTGCCGACGCTCTTGGGTCGCCGGCCATCGAGAAAGAAGCGGTCGCCATCACGTTCGACAGTCGGTGTCGGCAGGAAATCGATGAGGCGCTCGCCCACGCCCACCGGGCCGGCGCCGGGGCCGCCGCCACCATGTGGTGTCGAGAAGGTCTTGTGGAGGTTGAGGTGGACGACGTCGAACCCCATGTCACCGGGACGCGCCATCCCGACCAGCGCGTTGAGGTTCGCACCGTCGTAGTACACGAGCGCACCGGCATCGTGCGCGAGCCGCGCGATCTCCGTGATGTCTTTCTCGAAGACGCCCAGCGTGTTCGGATTGGTCAGCATGACGGCGGCAACCGTCGCGTCGAGATGGCTCGAGAAATCGTCGACGTCGACGGTGCCGTCGTGATTGCTCTTCACGGTCACGACGTCGAGGCCGCACGCCGCCGCGGACGCCGGGTTGGTGCCGTGCGCCGAGTCGGGGATGAGCACGCGCGTGCGAGCGGTGTCTCCACGATCTGCGTGGTACGCCTGGATCATGCGCAGGCCGGTCCACTCGCCGTGCGCGCCCGCCGCGGGTTGGAGCGACATGCGCGCCATCCCCGTGATCGACGCAAGCAGACGGTCGAGCTCCCACATCAACTGGAGCGCCCCCTGCGTGTCCTGCTCGGCCTGGTACGGATGCAGCTGCGCGAAGCCATCGAGCCAGGCGAGCTGCTCGTCGACCACCGGGTTGTACTTCATCGTGCAGGAACCGAGCGGATACATCCCCTCGTGGAGGTTGTGATTGCGCCGCGCGAGGCGTCCGAAGTGGCGTGCGAGCACCGCCTCCGGTACCGCCGGAACCGTCGGTGGGGTCGTCCGCAGCAGCGCATCAGGGACGGATGTCGCATCATTGGTCGCCGGAACGCCGGCGGAAGTGACCGCGGGCCCGGTTGTGTAATTGGTGCTCAGCTCGAAGACGAGCGGTTCATCCACCGCCCACCCGGCGTCGCGCCTGACTTCGGGGATCGAGTCGTTCATGCGTGTGCCATCGCAACGCTGCGCTCGGACGCGACCGCCTCGGCGGCGGCAGCGGCGTAGTGGTCGATCGCTGCCGGTGTGGTGAGCTCGGTGCAGCAGACGAGGAGTTCGCCGTCACGTTTCGGGTCGACGCGGCCGAGCGGCAGTCCCGCGACGATGCCGCGCGCACGCAACGCCTTCGCGAAGTCCGCAGCGCTGCGGGGAGTGCGCAGCACGAACTCCCAGAGAAACGGTGTCGACGGATGCGCAAGCGACAGACCATCAACCGCGCTCAGGAGACCCGCGAGATGATGGGCGCGCTGCGCGCTCACCTCGGCAACCGCGCGCATCCCGCCGGCGCCCATGTGAGCCATATACACGGTCGCGGCGAGCGCGATCAGGGCGTGGTTGGTGCAGATGTTGGAGGTCGCGTGCTCGCGTCGAATGTGCTGCTCGCGCGCCTGGAGGGTCAGTGTGTAAGCGCGGTGCTCGTCGTGGTCAAGGGTCATGCCCACGAGGCGGCCCGGGATGCGTCGCATCTGCGCTTGAGTCACCGCCATGAACCCGACGTGCGGTCCGCCGAACGACGCGGGGATGCCCAGTGGCTGGCCGTCACCGATCGCAACATCGAAGCCGCTTTCCCCCGGAGGCGCCAGCAACGAGCAGGCGTGCAGGTCGGTGGCGCAGATGGCGAGCGCACCGGCGTCGTGGGCAGCCTGTGCGAGCGGTGCGAGGTCCTGGATGGTTCCGGCGAAACTCGGGTACTGCACGAGCAGCGCTGCGTGGTCCGACGTCAGGGTTGCGCGAACCGTGTCATCCGTGAGCACGCCCTCAACGGTTGCGACGACGTCGACGGCGATGCGCCGTCCCTCCGCGAAAGTTCGCAGCACGGCGATGGTCTCGGGGTGCACCGTGTCGGCGACCGCGATGCGGGCTCGGCCGGTTGCCTGGACCGCGATCACCATCGCCTCGGCCGCGGCTGTGGCGCCGTCGTAGAGCGACGCGTTGGCGACGTCCAGCCCGGTGAGCGCGCAGATCATCGACTGGAACTCGAAGATTGTCTGCAGGGTCCCCTGCGATGCCTCCGCCTGGTACGGCGTGTACGCGGTGTAGA
Organism: Candidatus Dormiibacterota bacterium; assembly: GCA_035948615.1. Classification (GTDB taxonomy): domain Bacteria; phylum Chloroflexota; class Dormibacteria; order Aeolococcales; family Aeolococcaceae; genus Palsa-851. Next base: position 379 of record DASZJB010000109.1, on the reverse strand, counting down.
ACTCGGGGCGGGTGATCGTGCCTCTGACGATCGCAGGGCTGAACCGTCGATAGACACCGGCGCCCAGGAAGCTGTCGTAGGCGCTCAGCGATCGGTTCCGTGAAGCCAGTCCTTCGAGCTCGGCGACCAGGTCCTGCTCGGAGAGCGGTGGCGGGAGGTCGATGCGAGGGTTGCGCAGGGCAGCCGGAATCGTCGTGAACAGGTCCGCTTCCGACTTTGCCCCCACCGCATCGAGCATCTCGCGACGTTCGGCATCGGAGTTGGGGAGATACGCCATCCTCAAAGTATGCCGGGCTGTGGGAGCCGCCCGGGAGTCGCGGGCTGCCGGGCGACGGAATGGCTGTCAGGAGGTTTGCTCGGCCGAACCGTTGGTAGACTG
>DASZJB010000108.1:0-1887 GCA_035948615.1 Candidatus Dormiibacterota bacterium | reverse complement strand
CGAGGAGCTGCAGCGCGCCTTTGTGCGCTTCAAGGGACTCGCGGACCGCAAACGGGATGTGACCGACCGCGACCTCGAGGCGATCGTCGCCGACGAGCGGCAGGGGTCTGAGGAGACCTTCCGTCTCGAACATCTGCAGGTGAGCTGCGGTACCAATCTGCGGCCGACCGCGACCGTACGCATGTTGCTCGGCGACGGCGTTAGCCACGAAGCGGTCTCTACCGGTGATGGTCCCGTCGACGCCACGTATCGCGCCATCGACATGCTCGTCCAGGTCAAGGCCGAGCTGGAGGAGTTCGCAATCCAGGCGATCACCGAGGGCATGGACGCCGTCGGTGAGGTCAGCGTCAGGCTGCGCCAGGGCGACGCCCTCACCGCCGGCCACGGCGCTGACACCGACATCCTGGTTGCCGCCGCGAAGGCGTACGTGCATGCGCTGAACCGCCTGGCCACCCGCCTCGCCGATGGTCCGCGGATCACCCCGGAGCAGATCGTGGCGGGCACACCGGCCGGCGCACCGGCCGGCGCGGCCTCGGGGGTTGGATGACGCCGCGAACGCTGTTCGACAAGATCTGGGACGCGCATGTTGTCGCCGAGGCGCCCGGAGAGCCCTCGCTGATCTACGTGGACCTCCACCTCGTCCACGAGGTCACGTCCCCGCAGGCATTCGAGAGCCTTCGCATCGAGGGCCGGACCGTGCGCAGGCCGGGACGAGTTGTTGCCACGATGGACCACAACGTCCCCACCGACGGCGATGGAATCAGCGGCGCCGACGCCATGAGCAGGGCGCAGATGGATGCATTGCGCGCGAATTGTGACCAGTACGGGATCTCGTGCTTCGGTGCCGGACATCGCTGGCAGGGCATCGTGCACGTTATCGGCCCGGAGCTGGGCCTCACCCTCCCTGGGACGACCGTCGTCTGCGGCGACTCCCACACGGCGACGCACGGGGCCTTCGGGGCATTCGCCCTCGGGATCGGGACATCCGAGGTCGAGCACGTGCTGGCGACGCAGTGCCTGCGCCAATCGCGGCCATCGACCATGGAGGTGCGAATCGACGGGACGCTGCCGATCGGCGTCACCGCCAAGGACGCGGCGCTCGGGGTGCTCAACGCCATCGGCACGGCCGGCGCCGCCGGTCACGTGGTGGAGTACACCGGGTCGGTCGTTCGCGGATTGTCGATGGAACAACGGATGACCCTGTGCAACCTCACCATCGAAGGCGGTGGGCGCGCCGGGATGATCGCCCCGGATGCGACCACGTTCGCATACATCAGACGCCGCCCCTATGCGCCGTCCGGCAACGGCTGGGACGAGGCGGTTGCGGCGTGGAGCGAGCTGCGCAGCGACGCCGGCGCCGCGTTCGATCGTGTGGTGAGCATCGACGCCGCAACCCTCGAGCCGACGGTGACCTGGGGGACCACGCCGGCGCAATCAGTGCCGGTTACCGGGCGGGTTCCCGACCCGGATTCCTTCGAGGACGCAGCTGAGCGTGAGTCGGCTGTGCGCGCTCTCGCATACATGGGTCTCGCACCGGGCATGGCCATCGAGGACATCAAGCTGGACACGGTCTTCATCGGCTCGTGCACCAACGGTCGCATCGAGGACCTGCGCGCGGCCGCGGCGATGCTCGAGGGCCGGCGTGTCCACGACGGCATCCGCGTCCTGGTTGTGCCGGGATCGGCTCAGGTGAAGGTGCAGGCGGAAGCCGAGGGTCTCGACGCGATCTTCACCAATGCCGGAGCGGAGTGGCGCAACCCGGGCTGCTCGATGTGTCTCGGCATGAACCCCGACATCCTCCAACCAGGCGAGCGGTGCGCGAGCACGAGCAACCGGAACTTCGAGGGCCGCCAGGGACGTGGTGGGCGCACCCACCTCGTCTCGCCG
>DASZJB010000107.1:0-4999 GCA_035948615.1 Candidatus Dormiibacterota bacterium | reverse complement strand
TCCTCGGCCAGCTCGCCGCCCATGAAGAGGAGCTTCTTCCCGGGGTGTGCCCACATCCAGGCGAAGAGGGCGCGGAGGTTGGCGAAGCGCCTCCACGGATCGCCGGACATCTTGCCGAGCAGCGAGCCTTTGAGATGCACGACCTCGTCGTGCGAGAGGGGCAGGATGAAGCGTTCGGACCACGCGTACATGAGCCCGAAGGTCATCTGGTGATGCGCGTACCTGCGATAGACCGGGTCCTTGTGCAGGTAGTCGAGGGTGTCGTGCATCCAGCCCATGTTCCATTTGAAGTCGAAGCCCAGGCCGCCGCTTGCAGTTGTCCGGGTCACCCCGGGCCACGTCGTGGACTCCTCGGCGATGGTGAGGATCCCCGACTTGCGCGCGTGGAGCGAATCGTTGACCTCGCGGATCAGGGCGATCGCCTCGAGATTCTCCTTGCCGCCGTAGATGTTGGGCACCCAGGCGCCGGGTTGCCGAGAGTAGTCGAGGTAGAGCATCGACGCAACGGCGTCGACACGGAGCCCGTCGATGTGGAATTCCTCCGCCCAGTAGTGCGCATTGGCGACCAGAAAGTTGCGCACCTCGTTGCGGCCGTAGTTGAAGACGTACGTCCCCCAGTCGGGGTGCTCACCGCGGCGCGGGTCGGCATGCTCGTAGAGCGGCGTCCCGTCGAACCTCGCGAGCGCCCACCCGTCGCGTGGAAAGTGAGCCGGCACCCAGTCGAGGATCACGCCGAGACCGTTGCGATGCATGACCTCGACGAAGCGGCGGAAATCGTCCGGAGAGCCATGCCGCGCGGTTGGTGCGTAGTACCCGGTGACCTGATATCCCCAGGATCCACCGAAGGGGTGCTCCATGATCGGCAGCAGCTCCACGTGGGTGAACCCCAGGGCAAGGCAGTGGGCCGCTAACGGCTCGGCGATCTCGCGATAGTTGAGGGGGCGGCCGTCGGGATCGCGCCGCCAGGAACCGAGGTGAACCTCATAGGCCGCGAACGGCGCCTGGTTGATGGTCGAACGCGCGCGCGTGCGCATCCACGCCCCATCGCGCCACCGGTGCCGGCTCTGCTCGACGATGCTTGCCGTCCCTGGCGGGTGGTCCGACGCCCGGGCCAGCGGATCGGCCTTGAAGATGCGCATGCCGTCGCCGCGCGTGACCAGGAACTTGTAGCGCACCCCTGCGCCGACCCCGGGACAGAACAGCTCCCATACCCCCGAGCTACCGAGTATCCGCATCGGCCACGTGCGCGCATCCCAGAAGTTGGCGTCACTGACGACACTTACTCCCAGCGCATTCGGCGCCCACACGCTGAACGCGGTGCCAAACGCGCCCTGGTGCTGGGTGACGCGGGCGCCGAGAACGCGCCAGAGCTGGGCGTGGGTGCCCTCGCCGATGAGGTGGAGGTCGAGCTCGCCAAGGGTTGGCGAGAACCGGTACGGGTCCTCCTGTTCCCACTCCCGCTCGTCGTTGCGGAAGCGAATTCGATAGCCCGGGTCGCCCGCCGGGACCGTGACCTCGAACAATCCGGCGGCGTTCAGCCGGCGCATCGGCGTCACCCCTTCCGGCCGCGCAACGTCTGCGGCGCTTGCCTCCGGGTGAAACGCCCGGATGCGCATCTTGTCAGCGGTGACGCGGGGTCCGAGGAGCGCGTGCGGGTCGTGGAGGCGACCGGCGAGCATCTGCTCCACGGCCACCTCGAGCTCCGTCGCGGGCCGATCGGCGGCGCTCACTGGTTGGTGCCGCGGAGCAGGAAGCGGATCGGGATGGGCACCCAGCTCGGCCGGTGTCCCAGCTCGTACCCGATCTCGTACACGGCCTTCTGCACCTCGAACGCGCGGCGAAGCACCAACGAGGGCCCCGGTGCGGGCAGCAGCGGTCGGGAACCGATCGCCTCCAGGTAACCGCTCCAGAACGCGTCGCGGTTGGCGTCTGCCCACGCCTCACCGTAGCCGCGCAGGACATCGGCTTCCGCACTGTCGAGGGCGGTGCGCTCGACGATCGCGGCCGCGGCCGCGTAGTCGAACGACCGGAGCATGGCGGCGACGTCGCGAAGCGGCGTGCTCAGCGCGCGGCGTTCGGCCGGGGTCCGGTCCGGCTCGCCCTCGAAATCGAGGATCGCCCACCCGGTGTCGATGCGCAGCAGCTGCCCAAGATGCAGGTCACCGTGGACCCGGATCAGCAGCCCACCGGGAGACAGCCCGCGGAGCTGGTCGAACCGGGCCACGACATTGTGTCTCACGTCGCGGAGCGGATCGAGTGACGGCTCGTCGCGGGCGAGGAGCTCATCGAGCTCGCGGGTCATCGCGTTGGCCCAGCTGTTGAGGGCCTCGTCGGTGAGCGGCGCCGGCGCCATGTCCGTGCCCGGCGTGCCTGACGCAAGCGCGAGATGCATCTCCGCGACAACCTTGCCGAGGCGCGCCGACTCGGCGATGAACGCGGCATCCTGGTCGTCCACCAGGGCGCGACGCTCCGCCGGATCGGGGTGGCCGCCTGCCGACTCGGCGTTGGCGTACAGATCGCGCAAGGAGGTGAGCGCGAGCGCCCAGCCCTCGGTGCTGTTGTGCAGGAAGCGCTGCACGAGCACCAGCGGCGAGGGGGGCTCATCGCCCGAGTCCCACACCACGCGGCCGAGCATCGGCGCGAGGTGCGTGAAACCCGCGGCCGAGAGCGCATCGGACATCTCGAGCTCCTGCGACGGTCCCGTCTCGACGCGGCGCAGGTGCTTGAGGAAGATCGCGTCGCCGACCTCGACCGACGTGTTGCTCTGCTCGACGCGGAGATAGCGCACCGAGGAGATGCTGCCGGTGTCGAGTGCGGCGGGGTCAGGGCAGGAGAACCGCAGCGTCCCCCTCGAGGTCTCGAGGACGCGCTGACCGCGGATGCCGTCGAGCAGCCACTCGATGTAGATCGAATCGCCGACCGCGTCGTAGAGCACGACAGGATCGGGGGCCTCCGGCCACGGGATCATGAACTCGGGCACCCGCTCCATGATCGGATCACCCACCGGGCGGACGCCGAGCGGGAGCGCGTATCGCGTGGTGCCGCCGTCGGCGAACGTGACCGCGGTCAGCGTGTGCAGCAGGAATGGCGAACGCTCGTTGATCACCGCGGCATCGACGATTGTCGTGGTGCGGATGGTGCGGCCCTGCGCGCCGGCCCAGCGCTGCCGCGCGATATACGCTGCGAGCGCCTCCTCGCACCCCTCCAGGCGATGGTCGCGGAGGATGGCCGAAACGTTGGCGCCGTCTGCGCTCATCAGGCCGGGGCGTCCAGGGTGAACCAGTAGAAGCCGTGCGGGCCCATCGTCAAGAGGTACGGCAGTTCACCGATGCTGGGAAAGTGCACCCGTCCGAGCATCTCCACCGGTGACATGCCGGCGTACTTGCGCAGGTCGAGCTCCACCGGCTGCGCGAATCGCGAGAGGTTGTTGACGCAGAGCACCGTCTCCCCATCCAGGGTGCGCAGGAACGCGAACACCGACGGATTCGCAGCGTCGAGTGCCTCGAACGCGCCCTCGCCGAACACGGGGAATCGCTTGCGCACCGCGATGAACCTGCGCAGCCAGTGCAACATGGACGACTCGTTGCGCCGCTGCGCGCTCACGTTGCACGCCTGGTACCCGTAGACCGGGTCCATGAGCGGTGGCAGATACAGCTGCGCGAAATCAGCGTGGCTGAAACCACCGTTGCTGTCGGCGGTCCACTGCATCGGGGTGCGAACGCCGTCGCGATCCCCGAGATACACGTTGTCGCCCATGCCGATCTCGTCGCCGTAGTAGAGGATCGGGCTGCCCGGGAGCGACAGGATCAGCCCGTGGAACAGCTCCATCTGACGTCGCCCGTTGTTGAGCAGCGGAGCGAGCCGGCGCCGGATGCCGAGATTGAGCTTGGCACGCGGATCCTTGGCGTACTCGCCCCACATGTAGTCGCGCTCCTCGTCGGTCACCATCTCGAGGGTCAACTCGTCGTGGTTACGCAGGAAGATCCCCCACTGACTGTTGGGGGGGAGCGCGGGGGTGCGATCCAGGATCTCGGTGATCGGATACCGCTGTTCGCGGCGCAGGCCCATGAACATCCGAGGCATCAGGGGAAAGTTGAAGCACATGTGGCACTCGGGCCGCCCGGGCGAACCGAAATAATCGACGACGTCCTCGGGCCACTGATTCGCTTCCGCAAGCAACACCTTCCCCGGGTATTCGCTGTCGATCGCTGCGCGCAGGTCCGCCAGGAAGTCGTGCGTCTCGGGAAGGTTCTCGCAGTTGGTCCCCTCTCGCTTGAACAGGTATGGCACGGCATCGAGCCGGAACCCGTCCATACCGAGTTCGAGCCAGAACCGGCAGACGTCGGTGATCTCAGCGCGGACGCGCGGGTTGTCGTAGTTGAGATCCGGCTGATGGCTGAAGAAACGGTGGAAGTAGTACGCGCCGGAGACGTCGTCCCACGTCCAGTTCGACGTCTCGGTGTCAACGAAGATGATCCGGGCTTCGGTGAATCGATTCTTCGTGGTCGACCACATGTACCAGTCGCGATGCTCGCTGTCGGGTGACGAGCGGGCGTCCTGAAACCAGGGATGCTGGTCGCTGGTGTGGTTGATGACCAGGTCCATGATCACGCGGATGCCGCGACGGTGTGCCTCCTTGACGAGCAGGGCGACGTCCTCGACGTCGCCGTAATCGGGCAGTACCGTCCGGTAATCGGAGATGTCGTACCCGCCATCCCGCAGCGGGCTCTGCTGAAAGGGCAGCAGCCAGATGCAGTCGACGCCGAGCCACTCGAGGTATTCGAGCTTGGCAATCAATCCGGCGAAGTCGCCGATGCCGTCGTTGTTCCCGTCGTAGAAGGCGCGCACCGAGAGCTCGTAGAACACCGCCTTCTGGAACCAGAGCCGATCCTCGACGAGCCGGGTGCGGGCGCTCATCGGTGTGGACGCACGTGGAGCACGTGAGCCGGTCGCGTGGACGGGTCAAGCCGAACGTAGTTCACCGCGCCGTACCAGGTGT
>DASZJB010000106.1:0-2468 GCA_035948615.1 Candidatus Dormiibacterota bacterium | reverse complement strand
GTTGCCCCGGGATCGGACGGCCTCGTCTTCGTTCCGGTCCTCGGGGACGGCGAGCGTGACGATCCGACACTCCGGGGCGCGATGCTCGGACTGTCGGTGCGGCACGAGCGGAAGGCGCTGGCTCGAGCGGCTCTCGAAGGTGTCGCCTTCGCGATCCGCGTGCACGTGGAGGGGCTCGGTGCGGCGAGCACGCCCGTCACCGAGATGCGCGTCTCGGGACGACCGGCCTCGCTGGCCACCTGGAATCAGATCAAGGCTGACGTTCTGGGCATTCCGGTGCTGCGGATTCCGGGAGACGCCACCACCTCGGGCGTCGCGATGCTCGCCGGCCTTGGCGTCGGCATCTACGCCGACCCTGCGCAGGCGGTCACGATCGCGTGCCGGCCCGAGGCCTCGATCGAGCCAGATCCTGCCAATCACGACAGATACGCATCGATCTACGACCGCTACCGAGCAGCCGTCTCCTCGAGCACGCTCCACACCGGCGCAGGGGAGGTGCCGGCCGCAGAGCGTGCGTCGAACCCGCATCCGGGAGAGCGCGCGTGAAGGTCAACCTGGGCATCAATACCTGCTTCGCGCTGAAACGCTGGCCTCGCCCGGCGGACTGGGCGTCTGTCGTGCGCAACGATCTCGGGCTCGACCTGGTCGAGCTGTCGCTCGACCTCGTTGAAGGCCTCGACACCTTCGCCGGCGGGCGCGATGCCGTCGAGCGTCATCGCGCCGCACTCGATGCCAACGACCTGCAGGCACATGCCACCTTCACCGGGCTGGCTGCGTACTCACTCGACCTGCTCATGCATCCCGACCAGGGACGTCGTGAAGCCGCAGTGCACTGGTACCGCAGCATCATCGATCTGACCGCGGCGCTCGGAGCTCGAGCAGCCGGGGGCCATGTCGGTGCGATGAGCGTGCCCGACTGGAACGACCCCGAGCGTCGCGCCGAGCGGTGGGACGGACTGAGGCGCGACCTCCACGCGATCGCCGCTTACGCGAGCGCGGTCGGGCTCGAGTATCTGCTGATTGAGAACCTGGTGGCGGTGCGGGAACCGTCGACCATGGCGCAGATCGAGGACCTGCTTACCGATGGCGACGCGGAGCACGTCCCCTGGCGGCTCTGTCTCGATGTCGGGCATCAGTGCGTGCCCGGAACCGTCGGCGCGGAACGGGATCCCTATGCATGGCTGCAGCGCTTCGGCAGCCGGCTCGTCGAGGTGCAGCTCCAGCAATCGGACGGTATCGCCGACCACCACTGGGCGTTCACCGCCGAGCACAACGCGATCGGTCTGATCGAGCCCGTGAAGGTCCTCGACACCCTGGAAGCAGCGGGCGCAGAGACCGTCGACCTGATCTTCGAGATCATCCCCGGCTTCGAGGATCCGGACGGCCGGGTCATCACCGACCTGCGCGAATCCGTCGACCTCTGGCGCGGCGCGATCGACGCCCGCGACATGGAGCGTTAGCGAATGCCGGTCGTGCACGCCAACGGAGTCGACATCCACTACCGGATCAGCGGCGACGGCGACGAGACCGTCGTGCTGATCAATGGGGTGGGTGACGATCTCGAAGGCTGGGCGATGCAGATCGATCCGTTGGTGGCCGCGGGACTGCGCGTGATCACCTTCGACAACCGCGGCGTGGGACGCTCGTCGCTGCCGCCGGGACCATATTCGAGTCGCGAGATGGCGGCGGACACCAAGGCGCTCGCCGACACGCTCGCCCTGAGCCGATTCCACCTCGTCGGCGTTTCCCTGGGCGGCCTGATTGCCCAGGAATATGCGTTGTCACACCCCGGCGACCTGCGCTCGGTCGTGCTCGCAAACACGTACGCCAAGCCAGACGCCTACACTCGGGCCGCCTTCGAGGTCTGGGGGCAGATTGCCGAGGCAGGAGGGATGCCGTTGATGATGCGCCAGCAGGCGCCGTGGGTCTTCAGTCCGGCGTTCTACGCGGCACACCCCGAGCGCCTCACCGCCATCCTCGGCGAGATGGAGCGGAGCGCGCAGCCCGCCTGGTCGTTTGCGGCGCAGATCGCGGCGCTGCTCACCCACGACTGCACGGATCGGCTCGGGTCGCTGAACACACCGGCTCTGGTGATCGCCGCTGACGACGACATCATCATCCGGCTGTCGCTCTCGCACCGGATGTTTGAGGAGCTGCCGCGCGCCTCCTGGGCGATCGTCCCGGGAGGGCATGCCGCGTTCGTCGAAAATCCCGACCCCTGGAATCGAGCCGTCATTGCATTCATTGATCAGCACCGCGCCGCGGTGCACTGAGGAGATGGGATGAACCTGTCGCTCGCCGAGCGATTCGGCACCCCCAAACCGGTGATCGCCATGCTGCACTTCCCCGGCTTGCCCGGACGCCCGCGCCACAATCGCGAGCTCGGCAGAAGCCACCTCGTCGAGGTGGTCGGGCGCGACCTCGAAACCCTCCAGGCAGCCGGCGTCGACGGTCTGCTCTTCTGCAAC
>DASZJB010000105.1:0-12107 GCA_035948615.1 Candidatus Dormiibacterota bacterium | reverse complement strand
TCTCAAGAAAACATTTGAAACGGACTTCTGCGGCAAGCGACTGATCGTCGAAACCGGGTACATCGCCGAGCAGGCGAATGGCGCGGTGATGATGCGTTTGGGCGACACCGCACTGCTCGTCACCGCGGTCGCGTCGAAGGCACCGCGAGAGGGCATCGACTTCTTCCCGCTGACCTGCGACTACGAGGAGAAGCTCTACGCAGTCGGACGCATCCCCGGGTCGTTCCCGCGTCGTGAAGGCAGGCCCAGTGAGGCCGCCACGATCACGAGCCGGATGATCGACCGTCCGATGCGACCGCTCTTCCCCAAGGACTTCCGCAACGACGTCCAGATCGTCGCGACGGTGCTGAGCAGCGACCAGGAGCAGGATCCGGCAACGCTCGCGGTCACCGGCGCGTCGTGCGCGCTGCAGATCAGCGGGATTCCGCATGGCGGCCCGGTCGCATGCGTCCGCGTCGGCATGCTCGACGGCCAGCTGCTGCTCAATCCCACCCTTACCCAGATCAACGAATCCGCGCTCGACCTGATTGTTGCGGGCACCTGGGACGCGATCGTCATGGTCGAAGCCGGAGCGCATCAGATCTCCGAGCACGTCATGCTGCAGGCGTTGCGCATGGCCCACGACGAGATTCGCAAGCTCGTGGAGTTTCAGCGTGGCCTGCACGACGCGATCGGCAAGCCGACGATGAGCTATCCGTCGCAGAAGATCTCGCCGGACATCACCGAGGCCGTGCATGAGCACGTCGCGTCGCGCGTCGGCAGTGCCGCGCGCAACCCCGACAAAGCGTCGCGCGAAGCAGCCATCGATCAGCTCCAGGCGGAGACGGTGTCTGCACTCGAGGGCCGCTTCCCCGAAGGTCGGTCGGACATCGGCAAGGCGTACGAGTCCGAGGTCAAGAAGGCCGTTCGTGCAGCGATTCTCGACGAAGGCATCCGTCCGGACGGACGCCGTACCGACGAGATCCGGCCGATCTGGGCCGAGGTCGGCGTGTTGCCGCGAACGCACGGCTCCGCGCTCTTCACCCGTGGACAGACTCAGGCGCTCTCCGTCGTGACCATCGGTTCTGGTCAGGATCAGCAGAAAATCGACGGCCTGGGCCTCGAGAACTTCAAGCGGTTCATGCACCAGTACAACTTCCCGCCGTACTCGGTTGGGGAGGCGCGGCCGCTGCGCTCACCGGGCCGCCGCGAGATCGGCCACGGCGCGCTCGCCGAGCGCGCGGTGCACAACGTGATGCCCGACGAGGAGAAGTTCCCCTACGTGGTGCGCATCGTCACCGAGATCCTCTCTAGCAACGGCTCGACATCGATGGCATCGGTGTGCGGCTCGTGCCTCGCGCTCATGGACGCCGGCGTCCCGCTTGTCGCGCCGGTCGCGGGCATCGCCATGGGCCTCATCACCGACGAGGGCGCTGAACATGCGGCGATTCTCAGCGACATCCAGGGGATGGAGGACGCGCTCGGTGACATGGACTTCAAGGTTGCGGGCTCAGAGACCGGCATCACCGCGATGCAGATGGACTGCAAGATCAAGGGTCTCAGCTGGGACCTGATGGAGCGGGCGCTCGAGCAGGCTCGAGTCGGCCGTCTCCACATCCTCGGCAAAATGTCCGAAGCGCTCGCCGCTCCGCGACCCGAGCTGAGCCCGTGGGCACCTCGCATCGAGGTGATCAACATCAACCACGACAAGATCCGCGACGTGATCGGACCGGGCGGCAAGATGATCCGCAAGATCGTCGAGGAGACCGGCGCCCAGATCGACGTGGAGGACGACGGCCGGGTGTTCATCGCGTCGGCCAACGCCGCCGCGCGCGAGCAGGCGGTCGCCATGATCCACGACCTCACCGACGATATCGAGATCGGCAAGATCTACAAGGGCAAGGTGTCGCGCCTCATGGGCTTCGGCGCCTTCGTCGAGATCATGCCGAAGAAAGAGGGTCTGGTTCGCATCGGCCAGCTCGCCGAACACCATGTCGACAAGGTCGAGGACGTGGTCAACATCGGCGACGAGATCATGGTCAAGGTGATCGAGGTCGACGATCGAGGACGTGTCAACCTCTCGAGGCGCGAAGCGATCCGCGAGCTGTCGAAGCAGCAGGAAGCCGCCGGCAACGGCGCCGGCGGGCCCGCGTAGCGAGCCAACCGTGCGGTCTGAGCGACCGGCTGTCGCCGTCGTCGGAGCAACCGGCGCAGCCGGAGGCACGCTCGTACGCGTCCTCGGCGAGCGTGCGTTCCCGGCGTCGGCGTTGTTGCTGTATGCGAGCGCGCGAAGCGCGGGCCGGCGTGTGAGCACGCATCTCGGCGAGCTGGAGGTGCGCGAGCTCACCGGAGCTGCCCTGCGCGGCGCTGACATCGTGTTCTTCGCCGCAGGCGCCGCCACCTCGAGGCGTCACGCGCCGGGCGTCGCCGATGCCGGCGGCATTGCCGTCGACAAGTCGAGCGCGTACCGGATGGATCCAGGTGTTCCCCTGGTCGTCCCCGAGGTGAATGCGGCCACCATCGGAGAGCATCGGGGCATCGTGGCCAACCCCAACTGCGTGGCGATCCCGCTGAGCATCGTCCTCGCGCCGTTGCAGCGCTCGTACGGGGTGCGCCACGTGACCGCGGCGACGTATCAGGCCGCCAGCGGTGCCGGCGTCGGTCTCGCCGACGAGCTCGAGTCACAGGCCCGGGATGACGCCGCGGGCGTCGCTCCCACCGCCTCGGTGTACCCGCACGTGCTCCACGGCAACGTGGTGCCGGGGGGCTGGACGATGCACGGAGCCGACACCGAGGAGGAGGTCAAGGTGATCGCCGAGACGCGTCGCGTCCTCGACGCTCCCGAGCTGCCCATGAGCATCACGACGGTGCGCGTCCCGGTCGCCGTCGGGCACAGCGCGGCGGTCTGGGTCGAGCTCGGAGCATCCGCGGATCCCGACGAGATACGTGTGTTGCTGCGCGAATCGCCGGGAATCGTGGTCGTTGACGACCCGTCGACCCAGCGCTACCCGATGCCACGATCGGTTGCGGGGAGCGACGACGTCCAGGTCGGACGGATCCGTCGGGATCCCGGCCGCGAACACGGCATCGCGCTGTTCTTCAGCGCCGACAACCTGCGCAAAGGCGCTGCCACCAACGCTGTGCAGGTCGCGGAGTTGCTGCTTCGCACACCCTGAACGGACTCCGGATGGGTCGCCCGGACGCGCCCTGCGCGGTGCTCTAAACTCCGCCAATGGTGGCGACGACCGAAGAGGTCCTCGAGCTCCACGGACGGGTTCGCGCGTGCACGTCGTGCCCGCTGCACCTCACCCGCATCCAGGCTGTTCCGGGGTACGGGCCGGTCACGGCTCGAGTGATGGCCGTCGGAGAGGCTCCGGGCGAGAGTGAGGATCGTGAGGGCAAGCCCTTCGTCGGTGCTGCGGGACGCCTGCTGACGAGCCTCCTCGAGTCGGTCGGACTTGACCGGCGCGACATCTACATCACCAACATCGTCAAGTGCCGGCCGCCGCGCAATCGCGACCCCGAGCCGCTCGAGGTGGAGGCCTGCAGCCATTTCCTCGATGAACAGATCGCGTTGCTCCAGCCCGACGTGATCCTGCTCCTGGGCCGTCACGCGCTGACACGATTGCTCCCTGACGCGGGAGGGATCTCGCGCCTCCACGGCGAACGCGTGCGGCGCAACGACCGCGTCTTTGTTCCGCTGTACCACCCTGCGGCCGCGCTCTATAACGGCGCGCTCAAGGAGACCCTCGAAGCCGATATGCGGCGCGTCCAGGGCTATCTGGCCGACGCCGAGGCAGCGAGAGCGCGACGGGCCGGCGGCGCCTCCGCATCAGAGCTGCGAGAGGTCGCGGCCGCGTCCGGCGGCGCTCAGATGGATCTCTTTTGATCGACGCGCCGGGTTCGGCACAGCTCACGCTGGTTCCGCTCGGGGGACTCGGCGAAATCGGTCGCAACATGCTCGCGCTCAGCTGTGGCGACGACATCGTGGTGATCGACACCGGTCTGATGTTCCCGGAGCAGGAGATGCTCGGCGTCGACCTGGTGATCCCCGACATCGCGTGGCTCCTGGAGCGGGTCGCGAACATCCGCGGCATCGTCCTGACCCACGGCCACGAAGACCACATCGGCGCCTTGCCCTACGTCCTCCCGCGCATCCCGGTGCCGGTGTACGGCACGGCGCTGACGCTCGGTTTCCTGCGCAACAAGCTGCGTGAGCACGGCCTTATCGAGACGACCGAGTTGCACACCGTGCGCCCCGGCGACTCGCGTTCGCTCGGCTGCTTCGAGGTCGAGTGGGTACACGCCACCCACTCCATCCCCGACGCATGCGCGCTCGTGGTGCGCACGCCCGCCGGCGTCATCGTGCACTCGGGCGACTTCAAGATCGACAGCACGCCGGTGCAGGGCGAGCCGCCCGACCTGGCGCGCCTGGCACGCGTCGGCGACGAGGGCGTGATGCTGTTGCTCAGCGACAGCACCAACGCGGAGCAGGAGGGGACCACGCCGAGCGAGCGGACCGTCGGCGAGGGGCTGGCGCCCATCTTCGCCGCCGCTCAGGGGCGGATCCTGATGGCGACCTTCGCGTCCAACATCTCGCGACTGCAGCAGGCGATCAACGCGGCGCAGGCATGCGGACGGCGCTGCTTCATCGTCGGTCGGTCGATGCTCAAGAACATCAAGGTCGCTGAGGAGCTCGGCTACCTGCACGTGCCACCTGGGACATTCGTCACGCCGAAGGAGCACGAGCACATTCCCGACAGCGAGCTCGCGATCCTCTGCACGGGGGCGCAGGGTGAGCCATTGTCAGCGTTGGTGCGCATCGCCGCGGGCGAGCATCGGATGGTGAGTCTGCGCGAGGCCGATACCGTGGTGATCAGCGCGAATCCCATACCCGGCAACGAGGAGTCGGTGCACCGCACGATCAACAACCTCTACCGGCGGGGCGCGCGCGTCTTCAACTCCTCGCGCCACGGGGTGCACGCGTCCGGACACGCCAGTCGCGAGGAGCTCAAGCTCCTGCTCACGCTCACACGGCCTCGTTACTTCATCCCGGTGCATGGCGAATACCGGCACCTCGCGCTGCACGCCGCCCTGGCCCGATCGGTGGGCATCCCGAACGAGCGAGTCCTCCCCATCGACAATGGCACCGTTATCGCGATCGACGAGCACGGGGTCCGCGTCACCGGGGAGCGGGTGCGGACCGGGTACGTCTACGTCGACGGACTCAGTATCGAAGAGGCGGGCGACGTCGTCTTTCGCGACCGCCAGCAGCTCGCTCAGGACGGGGTGATCCTCGTGGTGCTGACCGTGGAACGCTCCAGCGGCGGCGTCGTCGCGGGGCCCGACCTGGTGTCGCGGGGGTTCGTCGCCGACGACGCCGACGCCCTCTTCGACGAAGCCCGCGATCACGTGCTCTCACTCGTCTCGAGGCTCACCCCGGACGCCGGGTACAACGCCTGGCAGGGGGCCATCCACGAAGGCCTCTCGCGGTTCCTCTACAAGAAGACCAAACGGCGACCGCTCATCCTGCCGCTGGTCACCGAGGTCTGAGTCCAGCCGGCAGGGATCAGACCGGCGGCTCCGGGTCGTATTGGATGCCTCGCCGGACCTCTCTGGCTCGCTCGACCGAGTGGAGGCGGGCGACAAGATGCAGCGCCATGTCGATGCCCGCGGACACGCCGGCCGCGGTGATGACCTCGCCGCTGTCGACGAAGCGATCCTGCGGCCTGAGCTCGATCGTGGGGTCGAGCTCGGCAAGGCTTTCGAGCGAATCCCAGTAGGTGGTCGCCGGCCTGTCGCGCAACAGCCCCGCTGCGGCGAACACGAGCGAACCGGTGCAGACGCTGGTCATGAGCGTGCCCGCCGCCGAGAGGCGACGGAGCCGGGCGTGGATCGGGTTCTCCGGATCGAGGTGCGCCCGGGTGCCGCGACCACCCGGGTACACCAGCACGTCGAGCACCGGCGTCTGCTCCCAGGTGCGATCCGGGAGCACGCGCAGACCTTTGGCACACTGCACCGCGGTCAGGTCGCTGGCCACGGTGAACACGCTCACCTGGTCGTCGGGCCAGACGCGAGCCCAGTAGGAGAGGACCTCCCAGGGCCCGACGAAGTCAAGCTCCTCCACGTTCTCAAAAAGCGCGATGCCGATGTCCATGAGCGCAGATCATGCCAATCCGCGCCCGGGCCCGATCGCCGTACTCGGGGAAAAGTGTCACCGCGAGACTACATCCGTGTAGTATGGGCACAGATGTTCGAGATGCCGTCGCTCCGCCGGCCGCCCCACCACGAGCCGCGTGCCGCTCTTGTAGCCGCCGATTTGCTGGTAGCATCCGACCCGATCCAGGGGCATCGGTAGCCCGTCTTCCACGCGTCCACATCGAGTTCACGACATGGCTCGCTCCGCCCCGACCCGGCCCTCGCGCAAGCGCACATCAGGACCACGGCGTCCTGCGGCGCGGCCGCGCGCTCGCGCCCCCCGGGCCGGCCGGCCGCCGCTGCTCCATCGCGATCTGCGCCGTGAGCTCACCGGGATCGCCGCGATCGGAATCGGTGTCATTCTCGCTGCGGTCCTCCTCCTCCCCGGCGGCGGCGCGCTTGCCGGACCCGTACATGACGGGCTGTTTGGAGCCTTCGGCGTCGGAGCCTGGATCGGGGTTGCCGGTCTCATCCTCACCGGCGTGCGCCTGTGCATGACGCCCGAGTGGCGCGCGGGGACACTCGCGGCGCTCGGCAGCGCCGTGGCCATGGTCGCGCTGCTCGGGTTGATCGGGATGGTCGGGCCGGCCGATGCCGGCGCGCTGGGACGCTGGATCGGCTCGGGCGTGGAGCGCGTCCTCGGTGGTGCCGGTGCCGGCGCCGCGCTGGTGGTCATCGCGTTCCTCGGGGTCATCCTCGCAACCGACCTCCGGACCGGCACGGTGATCCGGGCGCTCGGCAGGTGGTTCGCCGCCGAAGGCGAGGGACGCCGACAGGACCGTTCGGCCGAGGGTTCCGGCATCGGTTCCCGCACGTTTTCCCCGCCCATGGCCGAGCCTTCGACGGAATTGACCGGCGTTCCGATGGTCCTGCCGTTCGACCCGCCAAGAGCGGCACCGCCGCTGACCGCGTTCCTCGACCCCGTGGAGCCCCAGCCGACCGGGGAGGACCTCGGGGAACACGGCTTCACGCGCGAGTTCGAAGGCGTTCCCACCATGCCTGGAGAAGCCCCGGTGCCACTGATCGGGCCGGTTCCCGAGGTGGGCCTCGGTCACGCGGCGATGATCAGCGACGAGCCGGAGAAGGTGTGGGTGCTGCCCACCGCCGAGCTGCTGGACACGATCACCGGCAAGCGCGAACGTCTCGCCGCCGAGGTTCGTGCCACAGGTGACAAGATCGTGAGCACCCTGCAGTCGTTCGGCATCGAGACCCGAATCGTCGGGGCCAACAGCGGACCGACGGTCACGCAGTACGAGTTGCAACCTGCGGTGGGCGTGCCGGTGCGACGCATCCTCGGGTATCAGACGGACCTCGCCCTCGCGCTCGCCGCTCCGATCCGGATCCAGCCGTTCATCCCGGGCAAATCCGCGATCGGTGTCGAGGTACCCAACAAGGCGGCCCAGCTGGTGAGTCTCAAGGAGACGATCGAGTCACCCGCCTTCGCGGATCGGCGCAACAAGCTGAGCGTCGCGCTCGGGGCCGATGTCAGTGGCCATTCCGTGATCGGCGATCTCACTCGCATGCCGCACCTGTTGATCGCCGGTGCAACCGGCAGCGGCAAGTCGGTGTGCATCAATGCGGTGCTCGGTGGGTTCCTGCTGCAAGCCACCCCCGCGCAGCTCAAGATGATCCTCATCGACCCCAAGCGGGTTGAGCTGTCCAACTTTGCGGACCTCCCGCACCTGCTCGTCCCGGTCGTCGTCGAGCCCGAAGCAGCGGTTGCGTCACTGCGCTGGGCCGTGAAGGAGATGGAGGAGCGGTACAAGCTCTTCGCGTCCCACGCCGCGCGAAACATCGTCGCCTTCAACGAGAAGGCGCCCGGGCTCGGGCTCGCGCCCCTGCCCTATATCGTCATCGTCATCGACGAGCTCGCCGACCTGATGATGGTCGCGGCGGGGGAGATCGAGGATCTGATCTGTCGGATCGCGCAGCTCGCGCGTGCGGTGGGACTCCATCTGATCGTCGCAACCCAGCGGCCCTCGGCAGACATCATCACCGGGCTGATCAAGGCGAACATCCCGAGCCGCGTCGCATTCGCGGTCTCGAGCGGCGTGGATTCGCGGGTCATCCTCGACGAGATGGGAGCCGAGAAACTGCTCGGCCGCGGCGACATGCTCTACCTGCCCATCGATGAGGGCAAACCCCGGCGTCTGCAGGGAGCCTTCGTCAGCGATCGCGAGCTCGACACGCTCATCGGCCACTGGAAGCTGCAGGGCAAGCCCGACTACCAGGAGGAGATCTTCACGGTCCAGGCGACGGTCTCGTGGGCGCGTGACGCGTCCAAACGGGATCCGCTCTTTGCGAAGGCAGCGCACACGGTCGCAGCCGAGGGTCGGGCCGCCGCGTCGCTGCTCCAGCGCAAGCTCAGCGTCGGCTATACCCGCGCCGCGCGCCTCATCGACCAGCTCGCCGAGCACGGCGTGGTCGGCCCCTTCGAGGGCAGCAAATCGCGCGACGTGCTCATGGATGTGTTCCAGGTCGACGAGCTCCTCGCCGACCTGGGCGAGGAGTAGGCGCAGGGCCCTGGCGGCGCCGCCGGCTCCCGCGGCACCCGCGAAGGCGCGGGTCGTTATCCTCATCACCCATGGCGCAGGACCACAGCTTCGACGTCGTCAGCGAGTTCGACCGCCAGGAGCTCGTCAACGCCGTCGACCAGGCTCGCCGCGAGATCACCACCCGGTACGACTTCAAGGGAATCACCGTCGAGATCACGCTCGAGGACGAGACGGTCACGCTGCTCACCGGGACCGACGCCCAGCTCAAGTCGATCATCGACGTCCTCCAGAGCAAGGCACACCGGCGGGGGATCGATCTCAAGGTGCTCGATCCGCAGAAGCCGGAGCCGGCGGCCAAGGGCAACGTGCGCCAGGTGGTCAAGCTGCGCCAGGGAATCGGCGACGAGCTCGCACGGGACCTCACCAAGAGGATTCGCGGTCAGCATCCCAAGGCACAGGTCCGCACCCAGGGAGACCAGCTGCGGGTCTCAAGCAAGGACAAGGACGAACTCCAGGCGGTCATCCAGCAGCTCCGCGACCTCGACCTCGACGTGCCCCTCCAGTTCACCAACTACCGGTGACCCGGCGCCGCCGGGGCTGCGTCTCGAGCTCGCGCCACATAGCCGGCTGAGCGGTGAGCGAGGTGAGTCCGCCGGACTTCGTCAGCGATGACCGCCTCCCGATCCTTGATGACGCCTTCCCCGAGGCGGCAGCGCTGGGGCGGGAGCTCGCGGGAGCGGGGCTCACCATCGCCGTCGCGGAATCGTGTACGGGCGGGTTGCTCGGCGCCGCGCTCACCGCAGTCTCGGGGTCGTCCGCTTACGTTCGGGGCGGGGTGATCGCATACGCGGACGACGTCAAGGCCGAGCACCTCGGGGTGGGCCGACACCTGCTTGCGACCCACGGCGCGGTGAGCCCTGAGGTCGCGGGGGCGATGGCCTCGGGCGTCCGCGTGCGCTTTCGGGCGAGCCTCGGTGTGGGGATCACCGGCGTCGCCGGTCCCGACGCCAGCGAGCACAAGCCCGCCGGTCTCGTGTTCGTGGCGGTGGCCGATGCGGCGAGCTTGCGGGTCATCCGCCTCGACGAGGACCATGGGCGCGAGTTGAACCGGGCGCACGCGGTCCAGGCGGCGCTCCAGCTGTGTGGCGAGGTGATTCGCCCCGCTCCGGGAGCCGGTCCGGCGGCAGCCGAGGGATCGTGATCCCCTCCGCCCGCGCATGCTTCACGGACTCCGAACTTCGGGCTTGTCACGTCCCCCCGAAGGTTGTACAGTACAAATGTTCGCCCCACCCGGTGAGCCCGGACGCGCCGCCCGTCGCGACGCCCCTATGGCACTCCCGCCGCACCTCCAATCACTTCCACCACCCCTTGGAGTACAGCTTTGACGAACACACTAGCAAGTCGTACCATCGACACTGTCGAGCCGGTTGTAGAAGTGAGTGGGCGGCGTGCTCGAGCGCCCCGTGACGAGAGGAGTGAGCCGGTGACGACTGAGCGGGATCGAGCACTGCAGACCGCGCTCGGACAGATCGAACGGGCCCACGGAAAGGGAGCGATCATGCGTCTCGGCGACGTACAGGCTCAGCACATCGACATCATCCCGACCGGTGCGCTGACCCTGGATATCGCGCTCGGCGTCGGCGGCATTCCGCGCGGCCGCATCGTCGAGGTATACGGCCCTGAATCGTCTGGAAAGACGACGCTTACCCTGCACATCATCGCCGAGGCGCAGCGCCGCGGTGGCGTCGCCGCCTTCATCGACGCCGAGCACGCGCTCGATCCACAGTACGCGTCGCGCATCGGGGTGAACACCGAGGAATTGCTGATCTCGCAACCGGATACCGGTGAGCAGGCTCTCGAGATCGTCGAGGTCCTGGTGCGCAGCGGTGCCGTCGATGTCGTGGTGATCGACTCGGTCGCCGCGCTCGTACCCAAGGCCGAGATCGACGGCGAGATGGGGGACAGCCATGTCGGCCTCCAGGCGCGGCTCATGTCGCAGGCGATGCGCAAGCTGACCGCCGCGATCAGCCGTTCCCACACCTCAGTCATCTTCATCAACCAGCTCCGCGAGAAGATCGGTGTGATGTTCGGCAATCCCGAGGTCACGACGGGTGGCCGGGCGCTGAAGTTCTACGCCTCGGTGCGCATGGACATTCGCAAGATCGACTCGATCAAGCAGGGGCTCGATGTGGTCGGCAGCCGTGTCAAGGTCAAGGTTGTCAAGAACAAGGTCGCGCCGCCGTTCCGCTCCGCGGAGTTCGACATCCTGTACAACGAGGGCATCTCATACGCGGGCAGCGTGCTCGACATGGCGATCGACGCTCACATCATCGACAAGAGCGGCGCCTGGTTCTCCTACGGGGACATGCGTCTCGGACAGGGCCGCGAAAACGTGCGCGACTTCCTGCGCCAGAACCCCGACCTGCTCGAGGAGGTGGCGGCGAAGGTGCGTATCGCCGCACTGCCGGAACCGGTGCTCCACGATGCCGTGGTCGAGTTGAACGGCGAAGCCCCGCCGCTCCCCGCTCCCATCCCCTGACGCGCGGGACGCGGCGACCGTGAGGGATCTCGCTCCGCCGGCAATGCCCGACAGTGCCGACGCCGCGGAGGATGCAGCGCTGCGCATCCTTCGGGGCGCCGGCCAGTCGGCTGCAGGACTGCAGCGCAAGCTCGAGCGGCGCGGGTACTCCGCCGAGGCGGCCGCCCACGCGGTCCGCCGGTGCGCGGACGCCGGATACGTCGATGACGCGGCGATGGCCGCGTCCGTCGCAGCGCGGCACCGCCGCGCCGGACACGGGCGAGCGCGCGTTGCCGCCGATCTCAAAGCGAAGGGTGTCGCCGCGGAGCTCATCACCGAGGCGCTGGACGGCCAGAACGATACCGAGGAGGCGGCTGCCATGACGGTAGCTCAACAGTTGTGGGCACGAACCGGGGCGTCCGGACCTCGCGATCAGCGGGCGCGCATGCGGGTCGCCGGAGCCCTGCAGCGCCGTGGTTTCTCCTCGTCACTCGTCGCCCGGGTGCTGCGCGGATTGACCTGACCGTCAGACTCAGTCCATGGAGTACACGCATCTCGGCCGTTCCGGACTCTCCGTCAGCCGGCTGTGCCTCGGCACGATGAACTTCGGTCCGGAGACCGACGAACCGACATCCCACCGGATCATGGATGCCGCACTTGACGCGGGTCTCAACTTCTTCGACACCGCCAACGTCTACGGCTGGAAGAAGGGTGAGGGCATCACCGAGCAGATCATCGGCCGGTGGTTCGCGAAAGGGGGCGGACGCCGCGAGAAGGTGGTCATCGCCACCAAGCTGTACGGCTCGATGAGCGACTGGCCCAACGACACGTTCCTGTCAGCTCGCAACATTCGAAACGCGTGCGAAGGCTCGCTGCGCCGCTTGCAGACGGATCACATCGACCTCTATCAGATGCAC
>DASZJB010000104.1:0-9601 GCA_035948615.1 Candidatus Dormiibacterota bacterium | reverse complement strand
ACCGGGACCCGTTGCACCGCCGGCGCTCAATCCACAGGTTCTCGGGTCGAATGGCACCGGCGGCTCGTTGTTCTACTCGCCGGACGGTTCACTGCTCAGCACCGCCGGCCTGCCGCCGCAATCGGCCACTACCTCACCGTCAGCGTCGGTCACCGCGGCCGCGACAACGCCGTCGGCCAGCCCGACCTCGATCCCCGAGGGCGTGACCACCCAGACGCCCGAGGTTCCAGGAGGCCTGATCGAATTCCCGCGCGCGGGCATCCCTTGGCAGATCGAGCCTTCCTCGCCGAGCGCAGCGGGCTTCTCGCCCAATGGCAAGTACCTGGCGTTGGCGCTGGATGACGGCAACGGAGGCTCGCGCATCATCACCCTCAGAAGCGACGGAACCCAGCGGGTGCGGCGCATCGACTCGCCGACCCCGGTGACCGCGCTGACCTGGGCGAGCAACGATCAGATCGTCTACACCGACGGCGCGAGCATCGATTCGGTCGGCGTCTCGAACGCCAGCAACCTGCTGTACACGCTTCCCGCGGGGTCGGGCACCATCACCGCGCTCGCTCCCGGCGGCGACTTCGCCTATATAGCCCCTGCCAGCGGCACCGGTGGTTCCCTGCTCAACGTCACTACAAAGACCGCCCAGGTGCTCCAGGGCGCCGTGAGCGACGTCGCCTTCAGCGGCGATGGCTCGACGATCGCATGGATCGACCAATCCACGCAGCCGGCCCGGTTGCTCACCGAGGCTGTCGTCCAGGGAGCTCCGGCGGTGATCACCACGCCGGGGTCGACGGCCAGCCCAAGCGATGTCGCGCTCGACTTGAAGGGCGACGAGGTGGCCTACGTCAGCACCGATTCGAGCGGCGTCAGCGAGCTGGTGGTTGCGCAGCTGCCGAGCGGCACGCCGCTTGCGATCGAATCACCCTCCAACGCGTCCCAGCTGACCCTGTCGCCTGCCGGCGATCAGATCGCCTTCGTGTTGAACAATGCGGGCGGAGCCAGCATCGAGCAGGCCGCCGTCCCAGGCACCACGAGGGGGACCGGTCAGCAGATCCCGGACGCGGCCAACGCGACGCTGCAGCACTTCGTGCAGGCGCAGGTCGGCCATGACGGCCAGCCCGACCTCGTCACCCTTGCCGCGCTGAGCGCACCCGGCGTGAACGCCGCGGCATACACGCCCGAGGATCTCAGCCGGGCGTACGTCATCAGCACCTACCTCGCACAGGGAGGCGTGGTGGCGAGCGTTGAGCTCATCGTCGACCCGAACGCGGGCCACACCACAGCCAAGGTCGCCAGCGAGACCCTGCTCCTGGCGCCGGGTCCCACCGGCGGTTACGTGGTCACATCGGCGGCGCTGACGTCGCAGCTCCGCGACGAATCCGCCGGTCCGCACGTGGTCCAGGTGAGTTCGAGCACGGCCGGCAGCGTCACCACGCTGCAGGTGCGCTTCGACAGTGACCTCGATGCGAACAGCATCGCGGCGGCGATCTCCGTCCTCTCGACGTCGGGAGCGACACTCTCGTCGACGGCCACCTACAACCCCGATACCCGGACCGCCACGGTGACGATCGTCAACGCACCGGCGGGCACGTTGACCCTCGAGATCGCGACCACGCTTGCGGACTTCGAGGGACAGACCCTGGCGAACAGCTTCACGACCAAGGTCGAAGCCAGCTCCTAACCGCGCGTTTCGGAGCGGAGCCGGTGAAGCGTCGCCCGAACCGGGATGCGCATGGTCCCGTCAGCGGCGGTGCATGGTTCCAGGGCGCGCTGGCATGCCCTCCGCACCGCGACGAGCACCTCGTCGGGATGCCCGGTGAGCTCCGCCGCCACGAGTCGGGTCGTGACCATCGCGGCCCAGTAGCTGGCGATACCGTCGAAGCGGACCACATCGTGCAGGGTCAGCCGATCCCAGCCCGCTGCAGGCGCCGGTTCGGTGCTTGCGAGGCACCGATCCAGGAACGTCGACTCGATGCCGGTGACATCGCGCAGCCCATCGACAAGCGCAGTTTCGTGTAATGGGGGGCGCGCTGCATCCCAGGTAACGATTGCGGCGCATCCGGTTGGACGGGTGACGCGCTCCGCGACGTCGTAGAGCATGTCGCCGTCCCAGAATCCAATCGTGCACAGCGACGCGACACGATCGCATGACGAGTCCGCGAGCGGGTTTGCCGCGCCGATCGCGAGGCGCGTCGAGACAGCGCACCCCGTCTCGGTGACATCGTGCTGCGCGACGTGGAGGAGGGTCGGGTCGGTGTCGATGAGCACCACCGTTCCCCGGCTCCCGACGGCGGCGCCCAGCGCCACGCCCAGGGTCGCGCCGTCGCAGATGAGGTCGCATGCCGTCTCTCCCGGCTGCGCTTCGAGCACACCGACCAGCTGCTCGGCAAGCGGTCGCAGCACCGCGCTTGCGTACAGCCGCCCGAATCGCGGCTCCACGGTCGCTACCCGGAGACGGTGATGGCCGCGGCGATCGCCGCGGCCAGCGCCGGATCGCGCACGACCCGCCGCAACGGCTCCTGACGTTTCGCCCAGTCGTCAGCCGCGGCGACCAGCTCCGGATGCTGTTCGATGAAGGCGGTGCTGTACTCGCCGACACGGAAGTCCGGTGCGTCGATCACCGCGAGGTGGTACGCGATGTTGGTGTGTATCCCGGTGATGATGTACTCCAGGAGCGCGCGCCGCATCCGGTCGAGCGCCATGTCGCGCGTCGGCGCGTAGGTGATGAGCTTGGCGATCATCGGGTCGTAGTTGGGAGACACCAGCCCGGGGCTCACCAGCGAGCTGTCGACACGCACACCCGGACCCGCGGGTTCGTGATACCCGGTGACCTGCCCCGGTGACGGAAGGAAGCCGCGCGCGTAGTTCTCCGCATTGATCCGGCACTCGACCGCGTGCCCGCGTGGAACGACCTGCTCCTGGGTGAGCGTCAATCGCTCGCCGGCGGCGATGCGCAACTGCTCCGCAACCAGGTCGATGCCGTACACGAGCTCGGTCACCGGGTGCTCGACCTGCAGGCGCGTGTTCATCTCCAGGAAATAGAACTCGCCGTTGCGATAGATGAACTCGACGGTGCCGGCGTTGACATATCCCACCGCCTTCGCGGCGGTCACCGCGGCCTCTCCCATGGACGCACGCGTGGCCGCGTCGATGGCCGGCGAGGGAGCTTCCTCGACGATCTTCTGGTGGCGCCGCTGTACGGAACACTCGCGCTCACCGAGGTGGATGACGTTGCCGTGAGTGTCCGCCAGCACCTGAATCTCGATATGGCGCGGCTCGTCGAGATACCGTTCGAGGAAGATCGTGTCATTGCCGAAGGCACGCTGCGCCGTGCTTTTGGCGGTGTCGAATGCGGAGCGCAGCTCCTCCTCGTCGCGGGCGACGCGCATCCCGATACCGCCGCCACCCGCGCTCGCCTTGATCAGCACCGGGTAGCCGATGCGCGCCGCCGCGCCGACGGTTTCCTCGATGTCACCGAGCGCATCTGTGCCGGGGACGATCGGGACGCCTGAGTTGCGCATCCGCTCGCGTGCGGGGACCTTCTCACCCATTGCCGCCATGGCGTCGGGCGGCGGTCCCACGAAGACGATGCCACCTTCCGCACACGCCCGTGCGAGCTGCTGGTTCTCGCTGAGAAACCCGTAGCCCGGATGAATCGCCTGCGCGCCGGTCGTGCGCGCTGCATCGATGATGCGTTCGATCACCAGGTAGGACTGCGCGGCCGGAGCCGGGCCGATCTCCACCGCTTCGTCGGCGAGCAGCACGAACGCGGCGGTGCGGTCCGCCTCGCTGTGGACGGCAACGGTTCGCACGCCCAGGTCACGGCATCCACGGATGATCCGCAGCGCGATCTCGCCGCGGTTTGCGATGAGGACCTTGTCGAACATGATCGCCTGCTCAGCCCGTGCTCATGCGCCGATCTGGATCAGTGGCGCTCGAGGGCTGACCACGATGCCCTCGGTCACGTACACCTCGGTGACTGTCCCCGCACGCGTTGCGGTGATGTCGTTCTGCATCTTCATCGCCTCGAGCACGCAGACGACGTCACCAAGGGCGACCCGGTCACCGACCTTGACGTTGACCTTGAGCAGAAGGCCCTGCATCGGCGACACCACCGTGCCCTCGCGGACGGTGATGTCCTGCGCGGCCGGCGGTTCGACAGCGGTTGGTCCGCCGGAATCGACGCCACCGATGATGCGCACCGCGTAGCTCTGTCCATCGACCTCGACGGTGAGCTCGCGAACCGGCAGCGCAGGTGGCTCCTCGCCCTGCGGCTCGCCCGCATCGATGTCCCCGACCGGTGCTGACTCCAGCGTTCCCGCGGCCGGCTCGAGATCCGGCTCATCACCAAGCCGTTCAGCGACGGCGTCACCGCGGACCAGGTTCAGGTACGCGTTCGGAAACAGCGCGTAGGTCACCATGGCGGAGAGATCCGGGGTCGCGTGGCCCTCGCGAATGAGCTCGCGCCGAGTCGACTCCATCACCGGTTCGAGCAGGTCCGCCGGGCGGCAGGTGATCGGCTCTTCGCGGCCGTTGACCAACCGCCGAACCTCGCGGTCGACGGGTTCCGGGGGCTCGCCGTAGAGGCCGAGGCAGTAGTCCTTGATCTCCTGGCTGACGGTCGCGTAGCGGTCGCCCTCGACCACGTTGTAGACAGCCTGCGTGGCCATGATCTCGGTGAGCGGCGTGATCAGCGGCGGGTATCCGAGCTCGGTGCGGACCTGGACGACGTCGGCCTCCACCTCCGCAAGCCGTGCCATCGAGCTGCGCTCACGCAGCTCGGCCATGGCGTGGCCCATCGCGGATGGAGGGAGCAGTCCCCGCAACGCGGATGTATCGAGTCGCGCCGCGAGCGGATCAATGACGTCAGCGTAATGAAGGAGCTCGTGCTCGAGGATCAGCGCCGCGGCGGCGATGCGTTCGAGATCGAGGCCGGAGTCGACGTCGGTCCCGGCGAAGCCCGCGACCAGTGCCTCGGCTCCGGGCATCGACGCGCCGCCCGCAAGCGGTGAGAGCGCGCAGTCGGCGCGATAGGCTCCGGCGAGGGCGGCGGAGTGGCACGCGAGGGCGGCCATCCCGGTTTGCGCCGAGATCGAGACCGCCACGGGAACGCCCGCGGCTTCCCGGATCACCTTGACCGCCCTCGACGCGGCCGCCGCGCCGAGGACTCCGAGTGGATCGTGAAGGCAGATCGTCGGGTAGCCGGCGTCGACGAGCCTGCGTGCGACGTCCCCAAGCCCGTCGGGGCCGCGCCCCGGCACCTCGTTGTAAACGATCACCCCCTCGGCCTGCTTCCCCGTGGCGGCGATCGCGGTGGCGCATCGCTCGAGGTTCCGGACATCATTCAGCGGGTCGTAGCACCGGAAGATGTCGACCCCCGCCGCCGCGGACGTGTCGATGAACGCGTCGACGAGGTCGTCGGGTACCTGCCGATGGCCGACCAGCGACTGGCCGCCGATCAGCGCCAGCAAGGGGGTGATCGGTGCGGCGGCTCGGATGGCGCGGAGCCGCTCGAAAGGATCCTCAGCGAGGAATCGCAGCGACGCCTCGAAGGTCGAACCGCCGAACACGTCGAGAGCGGCAAATCCGCAGTGGTCGAGGGTCTCGGCGACCGGCAGGGCGTGGCGGAGGCGCAGCCTGCTGACCATGAGCGACTGCTGCCCATGGCGGAGCGACGTCTCCACCAATTCGAGGCGGGGCATGCCGGGCCATTCTAGCCAGAGCCAGGGCCGCCGGCCGCTGCCGGGCTCCTCGCCGTGCCGTCACGCTGAGCGCAGCATCGGCGAGGCCATCCGCCTACTCGAAGTCGAAGCCCTCGGGCAGCTGCACCTTGGAGCGCATGCGCGCGCGCTCCTCCTTGATTCGCGCGGCCACCTCGGGGTCGAAAAGGCCGATGATCTCGGCGGCGAGATGACCGGCATTGCGCGCGCCCATCGGGCCGACGGCGACGGTCGCCACCGGGATGCCCGGGGGCATCTGCACGATCGAGAGCAACGAGTCGAAACCGGCGAGCGGCGTCGCCGCGAGTGGCACACCGATCACCGGGAGCGTGGTCAGTGACGCGAGCACTCCGGGAAGATGTGCCGCGGCTCCAGCGCCGGCGATCAGCACCCGGAGACCACGCTCGGGCGCGGCCAGCGCATAGGCGCGCACCACGTCGCCGGCGCGGTGCGCCGACATGACCCCGATCTCCCATCCGATCCCGTAGCCGTCGAGCACCTCACCGCACGTGTTCATCACGGGGAGATCCGACTCGCTCCCCACGACGATGCCGACACGGACCGCCTCGCTCATGAGGGCACGCCTGCGGTGGCCGGTCGGCCGATGTCGGTGCGCGACTGCATGCCGTCGAAATGCACGCGCGCCAGATTGCCATACGCGCGTGCCCGGGCGGCTTCGACGTCGGGGCCGATAGCGGTGATGCAGAGCACGCGGCCACCCGCGGTTCGCAGCGTACCGTCGCCGTCCCGCCTGGTCCCTGCGTGAAAACAGACCACGTCCTCGTCGAGCGCATCGATCCCAGTGATCGCGTCGCCCCGGCGCACGCCGCCGGGATATCCGACCGCAGCCGCCACCACGCCGACCGCCGCCTCGTGGGCAACCGGCGCGATCCCGGGCTCAACCTCGCCATGGGCGCATGCGCTGAGCACGTCGAGCAGCGACTCGCCGAGCAGCGGCAGCACCACCTGGGTTTCGGGATCGCCGAAACGCGCATTGAACTCGAGCACGCGCATCCCGTGAGGAGTGAGCATCAGGCCCGCATAGAGACAACCGACGAATGGATTCCCCTGCTCGCCGAGTGCTCGAATGCAGGGGAGGAGCACGGCACGCACGACATCCTCGAGAAACCCCTGCGAGCCCGCGTCGGGAGGCGGCGCGATCGCGCCCATACCTCCTGTGTTGGCGCCGCGGTCGCCGTCGAAGATGCGTTTGTAGTCTCGCGCGGGGACGAGCAGACGCACGTCGCGTCCATCGCTGAGCCCGAAGACGCTCACCTCGGGACCGCTCAGCAATTCCTCGACAACCACCTGGTGCCCCGCGTCGCCGAAACGCTGGTCGCTGAGACAAGCGTCCAGCGCGCCTTCCGCCTCCTCGATGGTGGCGCAGACCACCACGCCCTTGCCGAGCGCCAGACCGTCCGCTTTGACCACGCACGCTCCGCCGAGCTCGGCGACGAATGCACTGAGCCGTCCGCGATCCGCGGCGTCGCCCGCGATCCATCGCGCGGTCGGAATGCCCGCCGTGTCCATCACCTGCTTTGCGAATCGCTTCGACGACTCGATGCGCGCAGCAGCAGCGGTCGGCCCGAAGACGAGGAGGCCTCGTGCATGGCAGGCGTCGGCCACGCCCGCGGCCGCGGCTGCGTCGGGGCCGATGATGACGAGATCGACCGCACGCTCCGCGGCGAGCCGGGCGACTGCCGGCGCGTCGGTCACCTCGACCGCGACGTTCTCCGCGATACCGGCGGTGCCGGCGTTGCCCGGTGCCACGATGATGGCAACGTCGGGCGCGTCACGCCGGCACGCCCACGCGAGCGCGTGCTCGCGTCCCCCCGAACCGACGATGAGTACCCGTCCTATTCCCATTCGATCGTCGACGGCGGTTTGCTCGAGATGTCGTACACCACGCGATTGACGCCGGGCACCTCGTTGACGATCCGCCGGCTGATCAACCCGAGCACGTCGTACGGGACTCTGGCCCAGTCCGCGGTCATGCCGTCCTCGCTCTCGACGATGCGCACTGCCACCACGTTCCCATAGGTCCGATAGTCACCCATGACACCGACGGACGATATCGGGGTCAGGATCGCGAATGATTGCCAGACCTTCCGATAGAGACCGCTGCGCTTGATTTCGTCGATGACGACCCAATCGGCTGCGCGGAGGGTTTCGAGGCGCTCGCGTGTCACCGCGCCGATGATGCGGATGGCGAGCCCCGGGCCCGGGAAGGGCTGACGGAACACCATGTCCTCCGGGAGCCCGAGCGCCAGGCCCACGTTGCGAACCTCGTCCTTGAACAGATAACGCAGGGGCTCGACGAGCTCGAATCGAAGGTTCTCGGGCAGCCCGCCGACGTTGTGATGGGTCTTGATCTTGGTCGCGTTGTGGGTGTCGTGCGACGTGGACTCGATGACGTCCGGGTACAGCGTCCCCTGGGCGAGGAAATCGATGGAGCCCAAGCGAGTCGCCTGCTCCTCGAAGACGCGAATGAACGTCGCGCCGATGCGACGGCGCTTCTCCTCGGGGTCGACCACCCCGGCGAGCGCATCGAGGAACTGGTCGGTGGCGTCCACATGGACGAGATGGATGTGGCGCTGGGTTCGCATCACGTCGATGACCCGGTCGCCCTCGCCGCGGCGAAGCAGGCCGTTGTCGACGAAGACGCAGGTCAGCTGATCGCCGACCGCGCGATGCACGAGGGTCGCGGCGACAGCCGAGTCCACACCGCCGCTGAGCGCGCAGATCACCTTGCCGTCGCCGATCTGGTGACGCAGTGCGTTGATGGTCATCTCGATGAACGACGCCGCCTCCCAGGTGCCGGCGCATGCGCAGACGTCGAACAGGAAGTTGCGCAGGATGTCGCGCCCCAGCGGCGTGTGCGCGACCTCGGGATGGAACTGGATGCCGTACCGCTTGCCGGGACCGGCGAAGGCCGCACAGGCGGAGTTGAGCGAGTGTGCGATGGGACGGAATCCGGGGGGCAGTTCAGTGACCACGTCGCCGTGCGACATCCAGACGGCGAGCTCCGCGGGCAGCTTCTCGAAGAGTCCGGCGGCATCGTCCACGGTCACCGAGGCGTGCCCGTACTCGCGGCGCTCAGCGGGAGCGACGTCGCCGCCGAGGTCCACCGCGAGCAGGTCCATGCCGTAGCAGATCCCGAGTATCGGGATATCGAGCTCGTAGACGGCTGAGTCCGGGTGGGGCGCTCCGGCTTCGAACACCGATGCCGGCCCTCCGCTGAAGATCAGGCCGCGCGGGTTGCGGCGACGGATCTCGTCCGCACTGATCGTGCCGGGGACGAGCTCGCAGTACACCTTCGCCTCGCGCACACGACGTGCGATCAGCTGACTGTACTGGCTTCCGAAATCGAGGACGAGGATCGTGTCCTGGGCGACCTGCGCAGGGACGCGCGCCACCGCGCCCGCGTCAGTCGCGACAGTCATCACGCTCCTCCCACCGCTCCTCAGACCCCCATTCCGACACGCTGCTCGCGCTGCTGCACCTTGCCCTCGGTCTTGATCGACGGAGCGATGACCATCTCCGTCTCCTGGAACTCCGCGATCGTCCGCGCGCCGCAGACGCCCATCGCCGTTTTCAGAGCGCCGACCAGGTTCATGCTTCCATCGTCGACGTGTGCAGGCCCGAAGAGGATCTCGCGCAACGTGCCCTTGATACCGGTGCGGATGCGCGTGCCGCGAGGAAGGTTGGGATCGGGGGTGGCCATCCCCCAGTGGTTGCCGTGCCCCGCGGCTTCCGCGGCCGACGCGAAGATCGAGCCGATCATCACGGCGTCGGCTCCGCTCGCGAATGCTTTCGCGACGTCGCCGCCCAGGCGCATCCCGCCGTCGGTGATGATTGCGACCCGCTCGCCGCTCCGCCGGAAGTGA
>DASZJB010000103.1:0-6499 GCA_035948615.1 Candidatus Dormiibacterota bacterium | reverse complement strand
ATCGTGGTGACGAAGGACGGTGTCTCGCTGACCGAGCAGGAAGTCATCGAGTTCTCGCAGGAGAGACTCGCCCGATACAAGCAACCGAAGTCGGTGGTTTTCGTCGACATGCTGCCGCGCAATCCCGCAGGGAAGGTGCTCAAGTTCGACCTTCGCGAGAAGCACGGCCAGCCGGTGGTCGACGCGGAGTCGCCGGCTCCATTCGAGGGGGCCCCGAACCACCGCGGGGTGACGTCAGAGGCTAGGTGACGTCGATGACCAGGCGACCGCCGGAGAGGTAATAGGCGTCGAAGGGCGCGTTCTTGCTGAGCGTGATCTTGAAGACGAGTCGATCCGTGTTGCGGGCCTGGGGCAGCGGCACCACTGAGACGACGATCTTCCCGGTTGGCATCGCCGCGACGTTCGATGCGCCGTTGACACCGGTGAACTCGACGTACATCGTCGTCGCCCCGTAGTAGCCGATGACCGTGGTCGGACTCCCGGTCACGCTGTTGGGAAACGCCAGGTCGAACACCAGGCGGAAGTCATTCGGGTGCAGGCCGTAGCGGACGTCGGCAACCGAGAACCCACCGCTCCCGTTGCCCAGCGTCGTGACTTTCGTGAGTTGCTGCGGCGTCGGCGCGATGGGGACGAGCGCCGTCGGGGCGGGGGCGGGGGTGGCGATCGGCAGCGGTGCGCTGGTGGCCGGGGTCGTGGCTCGAACAGCCGGCGTCGACCGGGGAATCGTGGAGGCGACGAGCGGACCCGTCTGCGTGACCTGTCTCCCGATGAGCAGGCCGACCAGCATCAGCACCACGGTAACGGCGCCGAACAGCCACAGACGCCGATCGCGATCGGCGGCTCCAACCGCCGGTCCGCCGAGCGGCAACACGTGCCGGCCGGTCACCGGTCGAGTGGGATTCCATTCCCGACGGTCTGCCTTCTGGGACTGGAGGCGCCGGACATGACGCCCCGGAACCGGCGTTGGTGCGGGGTCGGCCGTGACCCCGAAGTGCACGACGTCGTATTCCGACCCCGGCGTGTCGATGCGGGGAGCAAGCGCCGGGCGTGCCTCCTCGGTGACGGGCTCGAAGGCTGGAATCGCGGTGGCCGTACCGGCAGCCGGAGTTGGCGTGGGCGCAGGCGCATCTGCCTGCGAGCCCGCGGTGCGCTCGAGCGGCGCCGCCAGGATCGCCACCTCGCTGAGCACATCAGCCAGCTCCAGGGGCGCGGTCGCTTCAACCGGCTGATCCGCGTCGTGCGCGGCCGGGTCGGCGGCAGCCGCGGGTTCCGCGTCGGGAGCTGGCTCCCGGACCACCGGCTCGGCGACGACCCGGGCCATGAACCTGCTCAGACGGTTCGGCTTCGCCGCCGAAGTCGGCGCCACGGGATCGACAACCGCGGTCGCCGCCGCTGCCACGACCGGCGGGTTCTGGCTTCGGTGATGGCGACGTGCGCGCTGGTCCCATTTCGGCGCGCCGGTGCCGCTCACGATCTCGACCCCCGGGTCGAATCGTGAACCGGCTCCGCGGCGGAGGGCGAGGCGAACCGCGACCGCGTCGCGAAGACGCTGGAAGGCGTTCGGCCCTGCGGCCATGCGTGGCGCGGTCACGATCGGCGCGGAGGTCGACAGATCGGGTGGCTGTGGCTCGGTGGGGATGATCTGAGGTGGTTCCGGTTCGATGAACCTGGGCTCGGGCTCGAGGCGAGCGACAGGCGCTGGCTCGACCTCGGCGACAGGGCCAGGTTCGGGGGCGGCCGCCGCGTGAACTGGCGGAGGCACCGGGGCGGCGGTTGCTATCTGATCGATCGTCTCGTCCCAAAGGTACATCTCGGGCGGCTCCGCAACCGCCAGAGTCGGTGAACGTTCACCGATCAGCTCGCGCGCCTGCGATTGATCGTGGGCCGAGGGCCGCGGCGCCCACGGCAACGCGGCGCCGCGTTCCGCGCCGAACCAGGGGGGAGCCTCGACCGCTGCCGGTCGCTCGCGACGCACAGGTCCTTCGGGCAAGTCGTCCTCCTCCGCAATCAAACCAATCTGGCTGAACAGGTCGTGCACGGCGTCATCGGGGACGTGGACACGGGCGAGCGCGCCGATGCGCTCCGATTCCTCGCGGAGATGGCCGATCGCGGTCCGGCAGCGGTCGCACGCAACCAGGTGCGCCTCGAGCTCTCCCGCAGGTTCCTGGTCAAGTTCGGTGTCGATGTAGCTGCTGAGGGCGAGGAGACTGCACCTCATAGAGCGATCTCTCGATAGATCGATCCGAACTCGCGACGCGCCGCAGCGACGAGCCGTGCTGCCGCCTCGGGGGAGCATTCGAGTGCGCGGGACATCTCCTGGTAGTCGAGGCCGCAGAGATCGCGGAGCAGGAGGGCTGCTCTGCGGTCGAACCCGAGCATGGCGAGGGCTCGCTTGACGGTGTTGATCCGACCGGCGGTGGCGTCGTCGACCTCGACGCGGACGGATCCGGCGCTTCGCCGGAACATCCTGCTGATGCCCTGGGGCCGCGGCGGGAATCGCTGACCGTGCCGGCAGGCGCGGGTGACCGCCCGGTAAAGGGCAGCCCGTCCGTCCACGCGCAGGCGCGCGGGCGGGTACCGGCTTGCGTGGTGGATGCCACCGGCGACGAATGCCACGGCGTCCGCCTGATGATTGACCAGATGCGTGGCATACGTGACCAGATCATCGAGCTGCTCGCGTGCGGTTGCGGCAAGCTCGCGCGCCTCGGGAGCGATGTGTGCTGAGACGTTGATCATGACGTTTGCGCTGTGGGCGCGGAGTACGGTCGAAGAATAGCCGGGAATCCGCTCAACGGTCAAGCCAGGAGATCAGGACGAAGTGTGCACCAACTCCCCGCCGGTGACACCGGGGGGTCGGAGCAGCCCGGCTTGGAGCCATGCGGTCGCCGGCATGCCGATGTCGGCGACCCAGATGTCGCCGGCGTAGGCCACCGCGTCTCCTCGGCGCAGGCCCCGCTTCATGGCGGTCAGCGTGCATGTCATCGCCGCGCGAACGGTTGGGTCGAATGCCTCACCGGTGGTTGCGTCCAGACCGCTCGGGACGTCGACGCTGAGGATTGGAATCCCCGACTCGTTGATCGCCCTGATCGCGCTCGCCTGAGGCTCTCGAGGCGCGCTGCGCAATCCCGTGCCAAGGATCGCGTCGATGCTCAACTCGGTGCGACTGAGAACGCCACCAACCAGCGCCGCGTCCCCGTGGACGACGACATCGACACCGCACCGACGCGCCGACAGCACATGCTCGCGCACCACTCCGGTCACCCGTGCCTCGCCGCCAAGGACGAGCACCCACATCGCACATCCCCAGGTTGCGAGGTGCCGGGCGGCCACCAATCCGTCGCCGCCGTTGTTGCCATACCCGGCTATAACGCCGACGGCGGCGGGGCCGCCGAGCCGGTGCCAGGCACACCTCGCGACCTGCCATCCCGCCACCTCCATGAGCTGGAGCGTGGTCACACCGCGCTCCGCGGCGGCGGCGTCGAGCCGAGCCACCTCCTCCGAGGTGAGGTCGCCAAGGGCATCCGGCGTCGCCTGGTTCGGGGTCACCCGAGCTCGACCTCGACTGTGTCGCCCAGACGCGGACCTCCGACCGCCGCGGCGTCGGCGCCGCGGCCGGCGACCTCGAGGTGACCGGCGCTGCCGATCAGCGCACCGGGCCCCGCACCGATGCGCGCGTAGGTGGTCACCAGGCCGCTGCTGCCACCACCCGGCCAGCTCACCGATCGGACCGATGCGCCGGCGAGATCCGCCACCCGAATGGTGGTGATCGCGTTGCCGAAGTGGTCGACCACGGCGACGCGACCGGTGACTCGGTTCCCAACCCGTTGGGCAAAGGCGCCTGAGAGGACGACCGGATCCTCGACGAGTTCGCCGGCGACGTCGAACCGTTCCCTCGAGGAGAGCTCCGCGGCCAAAGGCGCGAACACATCGCGGCCGTGGAACGTTGGAGACGCGTCCCGGGGGACCTCGAGGCTCACCGCCCGACGGTGATCCGGCGCGGTCTCCTCCCAGAGGTAGGACACCAGCCCATTGTCCGGAGCAACGCAACGGACGCTGCCGACCTCGACGGCGAGCGCGCGACGCTCGGTGCCGACGCCCGGGTCAACGACGGCGCAGAACGTCGCCTGAGTGAACGCCTTCGCCAGAGCTTTCAGGTGATAGGCGCCCGCGAGCGCGTCGCCGGGAGGGACGCCGTGGGTTCCCTCGACGCAGATGGCATGGGGGTCGACCCGCCAGGCAGCGCCGACCAGCGACGCCGCATATGCGTCGTCGCGCCCGTAGTCGGTGACGAAGACGATCGGCTGCCGCATGGCGGACTTCGGTACCGTACCAGTGGCATGGAGAATCCGCCGAGCGGGCCGGGGCAGACGTCGGTCTCCGCCGACGCCGGCGTCCCCGCGTCGGTGCGCCACCGGCCGTTCTGGGGTCTGCCGGTCGTGGTGATCGCCGTGGTCGCGATCGTCGCCCTGTTCGTCGTCGGCTTCACGGGGCTGTTCGCGAACCCTGTGAAGTCGGTGAGCTCCGACGGGACGGCGACACTCTCGGGGAGCTTCGAGCCCTACCAGTGCAACCGCATCGCGTGCGACGGATACATCTCGGCTGGCGCCCGCAGCGTGTTCGTGGTCTTTCCACGCGGCTGCACACCGCCCGTGCGGGGCGGGACCATCAGCGTCGCCGGCAAACCTGCCCCGGATCTGGGCAACGCCTCATACCGAGCCACCGCCTGCTCCTGAGGCGCTCGTTCGAGCCCGCCTCCGGGCTAGGCGGCGGCGATCCCGGTCAGGCGCCAGCCGCGATGGGCAACCAGCCACCCGCCGTCGGCGACCTCGTGGTCCTCGTCGTCATGGCTGGTGTCGACAGACGGGTCGCGCTCGAAGGTCCAGTCCTGGGTGACCGACGTGCCGCCGATGATGCCGAAACGGACCACGGCGCGCTCGCGACCCTCCACCACCGAAGCCGCCGTGACCTCAGCCGAGGCGATGTCGGCGTCGAGTGCCGGCGCCCCCTCGGTGTGCGCGTCCTGGAGGACGCGAAAGGCATCTCTCGCGATGAGCAGGAAGGTATCGGGAGTGAAAGCAGGATCGACCTTGGTCACGGCAGCGAGATCGAGGCCCGGAACTGCCTCCTCGCCACGTTCGTGAAACTCGCGGTCGAGGTCGGTGAGCATCGTCGCGTCCAGCGCGTCGAGTTGCGCCTCGTCCGCGGAGCGTCTGGCGAGACGGCTCCCGATCCCGGTGACATGCAGTAATCCGGAGCCGACTGACTCCGCAAGCGAGTGGTCGGGCAGTGCGTCGCTCATCGATGTACCTCTGAACGGTGGTTCGAAGCTCGAATCTACTCAGCACCGCCACGAGCAGATGACACTGTCGCCGGGTTGTAGCCGATCGTTGATCGACTCATCGCGGATATCCGAAGAAACAAAAGAGCGGCCCGGAAACCCGGACCGCCCTTTTCGAAAATCGGATCAGCTGCCGATCAGTACTCCGGCATCGGCGGTCCCGCCGGTGCTCCCTTCTTCTCGGGGATGTCGGTGATCAGCGCCTCGGTGGTGAGCAGCAGCGCGGCAATCGACGCCGCGTTCTGCACCGCCGACCGGGTGACCTTGGTCGGGTCGATGATGCCGGCCTTGACCATATCGACGTACTCGCCCTTGGCGGCGTCGAAGCCCTGGCCCTTGGGCAGGGACTTCACCTTGTCGACCACGACGGAGCCTTCCATGCCCGCGTTCTGCGCGATCTGACGGAGGGGCTCCTCGAGCGCGCGGCGGAGGATGTTCACGCCGGTGAGCACGTCGCCCTCGGCCTTGACCTTGTCGAGCGCGGGAATCGCGTTGACGAGCACGACACCGCCACCAGGCACGATGCCCTCTTCGACTGCGGCGCGCGTTGCGGACACGGCGTCCTCCATGCGGTGCTTCTTCTCCTTGAGCTCGGTCTCGGTCGGCGCGCCGACCTTGATCACGGCGACGCCGCCGCTGAGCTTGGCAAGACGCTCCTGGAGCTTCTCCTTGTCCCAGTCACTCGTGGACTTGTCGATCTCGGCCTTGATCTGCTCGATGCGGCCCTT
Source organism: Candidatus Dormiibacterota bacterium (assembly GCA_035948615.1). Taxonomy (GTDB): domain Bacteria; phylum Chloroflexota; class Dormibacteria; order Aeolococcales; family Aeolococcaceae; genus Palsa-851. The sequence goes on along the minus strand of DASZJB010000103.1, from coordinate 433 downwards.
GATCGCGTCCTTGCTGCCGTTGCCCTCGACGACCGTGGTGTCGTCCTTGGTGATGCTGACGCTGCGCGCGCGACCGAGCGAGCTCAGCTGCGCGGAGTCGAGCTTGAGGCCGACCTCCTCGCTGATCACCTGGCCACCGGTCAGGATCGCGATGTCCTGGAGCATTGCCTTGCGGCGATCTCCGAAGCCGGGGGCCTTCACGGCAACGGCGTTGAAGGTGCCGCGGAGCTTGTTGACGATGAGGGTGGCGAGCGCCTCCCCCTCGACATCCTCGGCGATGACGACAAGCGGTTTGCCGCTCTGGACGACCTTCTCGAGGATCGGGAGGAGGTCAGCGATCGCGGAGATCTTCTTGTCGGTGATGAGGATGTACGGATCCTCGAGCACGGCCTCCATGCGCTGGGCGTTGGTGACCATGTACGCGGAGATGTAG
>DASZJB010000102.1:0-15207 GCA_035948615.1 Candidatus Dormiibacterota bacterium | reverse complement strand
CTTCTTCCAGAGCCTGAGCTGGCGCGACGCGGTCGACGTCCTGGTGGTCGCCTTCCTGCTCTATCAGCTCCTGAAGCTGATCAGGGGCACGCAGGCGGTGCAGCTCCTGCTCGGGTTGGCGGTCATCTTCGCGGTCGGCGGCGCGGCGCAGCTGCTCCATCTCCGCCTGCTCGAGTTCATCTTCAACAACGGCACCCAGGCGATCGTGATCGCCGCGATCGTCCTGTTCCAGCCCGAGCTCCGGCGCGCCCTCGACCAGGTCGGCCGGCTCGGCACCGTTCGGGCCGTGCTCGGACGCCATCCGGAGCTGGCGTACGCGCGCACCGTGGATGAGGTGCTGCGCGCTGCAGGGTCGCTGGCGGAACGCAAGGTCGGGGCGCTCATCGTGTTCGAGCGCGAGACCGGGCTCGAGAATCTCGCCGCGACTGGCGTGCACGTCGATGGAGACGTCACCGGCGAGATGCTCGCCACCATCTTCATCCCGGGTTCGCCGCTCCACGACGGTGCGGTGATCATTCGGGAGACCAGGATCGTCGCCGCCGGCTGCGTGCTGCCCCTCGCCGAGACGCTTCCCGGTGTCGGACGGATGGGCACACGCCACCGCGCAGCACTCGGCCTCACCATGCAAAGCGACGCGGTGGTGCTGATCGTGAGCGAGGAGACCGGCCTGATCAGCGTCGCCCATGACGGCAAGATCTACCGGGGTCTCGATCAGGCCAAGCTGCACGAGATGCTGGTCACCCTGCTGACCAGAGAGGGTGGATCGGGCCGGGCCGCCATGCTCCGTCCGCTCGCCAGAGTCGGCACGCTGCGCACTCTGGGGCGTCGATCGCACCCGTGAAGTTTCCGGGCTTCATCCGGCGCAACTGGCAGCTCAAGGTGGGGTGCGTTCTCATCGCACTGGTCACCTGGGTCGGAGTGGTCTACGCGGGCAATCCTCCGGAGACGAAGGTGGTCTCGATTCCCGTTCCGCAGAGTGCGGCGAACATTCCGCCCGCCTACACGCTCGTGCATCCCGTGAACAACGTGCTGGTCCGCATCGGCGGCGATCAGAACACGCTCGATTCGCTCAACCCCGAGGTGCTCAACGTGACCGTGGACTGGGCGGCGGTGAACCGTGCAGGGACGTACTCCATCCCGATGTCGATTACGAGCAGCCAACCGAACATCGAGCTCATCGCTCCGCCGACCTCCGTGCAGGTCGACCTCGATTCGCTGGCCTCCAAAGCCGTTCCGGTCATCATCTCAGTCTCCAATCCACCACCGGTGGGCTATGAGCGCGGCCCCGAGCAGGCGAATCCATCGACGGTGACGGTCACCGGTCCGGAGCGCGAACTCGCCGGCATCACGGCGAGCGTCACCGTCAACCTCAGCACGCAGAAGGCGAATTACCAGCAGTTCCTTCCGGTGCTTCTCTATGCGAAGGGAGCGCGCCTCAACAACGTCGGCGTTGCACCCACCGATATCAGCGTGAGCATCACCATCACCGCCTACCTCACCACCAAAGAGGTGGCGGTGTATCCGCGCACCCAGGGGAGTCCGTCACCCGGCCATTACCTGGCCGGAATCGTGGTCACTCCCTTCACCGTGATCGCAACCGGTTCGCGGGATCTGCTCAACTCGCTCGAATCCGTGTCGACGCAGCCCATCGCGCTGAGCGGTGTCTCCGGCTTCTATACGATCACGGTCGTGATCATCGCTCCGCCCGGCGTGACCCTGTCGCAGTCCAAGGCGACCGTGACCATCCAGATGGCGAGTGTCCCCACCCCGGCGCCGACGCCCACACCGACGCCAACGCCCGGTCCCACGTAACCGGCTTCCCCCAGGTCCGTTCCAGAGAGGTCCTATGTGCGGCATCATCGGCTACACCGGCCCCCGTCCCGCGGCACCGATCCTGCTCGACAGCCTTCGCCGTCTCGAGTATCGGGGCTACGACTCTGCCGGGATCGCGATCATCGACGCGGACGGCGATGTCGCCACGGTCAAGAACACCAACAAGGTCGTTGACCTCGCCCGCCAGGTGGAGGCCGAGGGCACGCCCTCCGGTTCGGTGGGCATCGGCCACACGCGCTGGGCGACCCACGGCCGTCCGTCGCTCGAGAATGCGCATCCGCACCAGGACTGCACGGGACGCATCCACGTGATTCACAACGGCATTGTCGAGAACTACCGCGAGCTGCGCGCCGAGTTGATGGCGCGCGGTCATGAGTTCCTCAGCGAAACCGACACCGAGGTTGTCCCGCATCTCATCGAAGATGCCTTTCGAGGTGACCTCGCGAGCGCGGTGCGCAGTGCGCTCAACCGCATGCAGGGTGCCTGTGCGCTGGTGGTCATCTCGGCCGATCAGCCCGACCGCGTCGTCGGTGCGCGGATGAACGCTCCGCTCGTCGTCGGACTCGGGCGGGGCGAAGTGTTTGTCAGCAGCGATATCACCGCGCTGATCCCGTACACCAAGCGGATCGCGCTGATCGGCGAAGGCGAGATCGTCACCGCGACACCGGCGGGGATCAGCGTGCAGCAGCTGGACGGCACAGCGGTCGAGGCGCGGGTCGTGACCGTCGACTGGGAAGCCGAGCAGGCGCAGAAGAACGGGTATCCGCATTTCCTGCTCAAGGAGATACACGAACAACCCGAGGCTGTGCGCAACGCGCTGCGCGGGCGCATCGACGACCTGGGCATGGTGGTGCTGCCGGAGCTCGGCGTGAGTGCGGATCGGCTCGCCGAGGTACACGAGGTCGTGCTCGTGGCCTGCGGGTCGGCCTGGTACGCGGCTATGGTCGCGGGCTACGCGATCGAGCATCTCGCCAAGATTCGTTGCAAGGTCGAGGCAGCGAGCGAATTCCGCTACGGCGAAGCCCTGGTCGACGAGCACTCACTGGTCGTCGCGGTATCGCAGTCGGGCGAAACCGCCGACACGCTCGCGGCGGTGCGTCAGGCGCACCAAGCCGGCGCGCAGGTCATCGCGATCACCAACGTGGTCGGCAGTGCCCTGCCGCTCGAGGCGGACGGAGCGCTCTACATGCAGGCCGGTCCGGAGATCTCCGTCGCCGGCACCAAGACCTTCATGACCCAGATGGTCTGCGGCCTGCTGCTCGCACTCCGGCTCGGTGACGCGCGCGGCACGCTCGACGTGACCGAGCATCAGCGGCTCGTGGCCGAGCTGCAGCAGCTGCCCACCCTGCTCGCGAGGACCCTCGATCTCGAGCCGATGCTCGTCGAACTCGGTCAGCGCTTCGCCCACACGCACAGCGCCCTGTACATCGGCAGGGGCATCAACTTCCCGATCGCGATGGAGGGTGCGCTCAAGCTCAAGGAGATCTCCTACGTGCACGCCGAGGGATACGCGGCCGGAGAGCTGAAGCACGGTCCCATCGCGCTGCTCGAACCCGCGGTTCCGGTGATCGCGATCGCGACCCGCTCCGCGACCCTCCCGAAGATGGTGAGCAACGTACAGGAGGTGCACTCCCGCGACGCGCCGGTGATCGCGCTTGTCACCGAGGGCGAGGATCCGTTCGACGCCGACTTTGCCACCACCATCGCCGTGCCGGCCTGCTCCGAGGTGCTCTCACCGTTGATCAACGTCATCCCGCTGCAGCTCTTCGCGTATCACGTCGCCGTGCAGCGGGGTTGCGACGTGGACCAACCGCGCAACCTCGCGAAGTCGGTGACTGTGGAATAGTCCGTCTGATGACGATGGTTGTCGGGGTCGATGTGACCGTCGTGGATCGCATCGCGGCCGCGCTGGAACGCCACCCGCGGTTCGCGGAGCGAATCTACACCGAGGGTGAGCGGCGATACAGCGGCGGGAAGCCGGAGCGCTGGGCGAGCCGATGGGCCGCGAAAGAAGCGGTACAGAAACTCTGTTCCTCGTTGGGCCAAAGGATGCCCGCGTACCGGGACATCGAGGTCGTCCGGCGTCGCGGCGGGCCACCTCGCGTTTACATTCGCGGCGAGGAGACACCGATCGGGCTCTCGCTGACCCACGATGGCGGGCTCGCGATCGCGGTGGCGGTGAGCAGCAATGAACCTCACCTGCGCTCCGCGACGAGGCCCGATCACCTGGTGCTTGCCGATCGTCCCGCTGACGGGCATAAAGGGACGTTCGGGAAGGTAGTGGTGGTCGCGGGTTCGAAGAGCCTGACCGGAGCGCCCCGTCTGGCGGCGATGGGGGCCGCGCGGGGTGGAGCCGGGCTGGTCGAAGTCTGCATCCCCGAGGCGATTCACCCGATCGTGGCCGCGGGTTGTCTCGAGATCATGCCCACGCCGCTCGCGGATGCTGGGACCGGCACACTCCATCCTGACGCCGTTCCGGCGCTGCGCGAGCGGCTCCGCGGCGCCGACGCCTTGGTGATCGGGCCGGGGCTGGGTCGCTCTTCCGACACCGTGAGCGCACTCCTCGAGCTGCTGGTCGCGCTGTCGTGCCCGGCGGTGGTCGACGCCGACGCCCTGAATATCGTCGCCGCCTCGGGGTTCGACTGGAAGACCGCCGAACAGACCGCGGTGGTGACCCCTCACCCCGCGGAGATGGGCCGTCTGGCCGCGACTAGCACGGAAGCCGTCCAGGCTGACAGGATCGGCACCGCCGAGCGCTACGCGGAACAGCACGGCGTTGTGGTTGTGCTCAAGGGCGCCGAGACTGTGGTCGCGGCATCCGGGCATCCCACGCATGTCGATCAACATCGCGTTGTGGCCCTGGCAACCGGCGGAACGGGTGACGTGCTCGCCGGTGTGATCGGCTCGATGCTCGCTCAGGGCCTCGAGCCACGCGATGCCGCCGTCGCCGGCGTGAGCATTCACGCTGAAGCGGGTCAGGTCGTCCAGGCGGAGCGCGGTCGCGCGGGAGCCCTTGCTTCAGACGTGATCGACGCGCTGCCGGCCGCCCAGGAACGTCTCCGCCAGGCACTCGAGGCGGCTACTGCCCGTAGATGAAGCCTTCGATGTTGCTCGTCGTGTCGCTGATCACGCGATAGTCGACACGGTTCCACCCGGCGTAGTTCATCTCGGAGAGTTTGAAGTCCCCGATCGGTATCCCCGCGGCGGGCCCCACGGCCTCGACATAGGCAACGTGCCCTTCGGGGCTGACGCCGCCCTGTCCCGGCCAGAACACGACGATTGCACCCGCGACCGGCAGCCGCCCTTCCTTGTATCCCATCTGTGCAGCCGCCGCGTACCAACTTCCCGCGTTGCCGAGCCACGGCACGCATCGACGTGTCGCCACGTAGTACGTGCAGAACCCGTATGCGAAGTGGTTGCCGCATGGCCCCGATCCGACGTGGGGGCCGGCCTCCAGGAAAGCAATCTGATTGTCGATGTTGGCGATCTGCGCGGCGACTGCGCGCGCCGGACCGTTGAGTCCGGCGAACAACGTGTTGCGGTCTTCCAGAATCGTGAGGAGTCGATCGCTCTGCGCAGCGAGCTGTCCTTCAAGGCTCTGCGCAGACGTCGCGTCTGCACGGATCGATGTCTGTTCCATGACGATCGCCTGGTTGGACACGGCGAGTTTCTCGATGAGGTTCAGCACCTGCTGCGACACCTGATTCGCCGCCTTCAACTCGTCGATCGCCTGGTTGAACGATCCCGCACTCAGGACCGCCGCAAGCATCTGGTTGTTGCCGGTGGTCTCGTACGTAGCGCGTGTGATCGCAGAAAGTTGTGCCTTGTCCTGGGCAGCGGTCGCGTCGTTGCTGTTCAATGCGCTGCTCAGTGACAGCAGCGTTGCGTTCAGCTTGGCGAGCTGGTTGCGCTCGTTCAACACCTTTGTCTGCTGGGCGTTGAACGTGGCCTCTGCCGAATTGACGGATCCACCCGCTGCGCTCAGGCTCGGCTGCATCGCGGCGAGCTCTGCGATGAGTTGCGCGCGCCGCTGCTGCAGCGCTGCGATCGCAGAGTTCGGCGCCTGCGACTTGTTGGTTGAACTGTTTGCCTGAGTGTTCGGGATGGTTCCGATTCCGGTGGCCAGAAGGGTGATGACGCCTGCGACTGTCAGGGCCACCTTCCGGCTCCACGTCAAAATAGGCGTCCTCCTGTGATCTGCCGCTGATACCCGGACGGGCATCGGTCGGTATGTCCCCGCGGCACCATAGCGAGCTTGAGGGTCCAAGTGCAAGCCGCACCTGAGGCGCCACCGTACCCTTTCGCCGGGCCACGTATATTGCGGACGTGTGACGTTGGAAATCGCTCAGCCGCCCGAACGAGCCTTCGACGGAGGGGGCGCGAGCCTTGCCGATGTTGGCGAGCAGGCCTTGCTTCGGGCGCTCCAGGAGATCGCGGCGGGGTCATCGCCCGCGCTCGCGGTCGGCTCCGGTGACGACGCGGCGGTGTGGTCGCCCGAGCCCGGACGTGACCTTGCGATCAGCCAGGACGCCCTGGTCGAGGGCGTCGATTTCCGCCGATCATGGATCAGCCCGCGCCGTCTTGGGGCCCGCGCCCTGGCCGTCGCGCTCTCCGACCTGGCCGGGATGGGTGCCCGGCCGGTGTGGTGTTCCGCAACCCTGTGCGCGCCCGAGAGCACCTGCTTTGAGGATGTTCTCGAGATTCAGCGTGGGCTCTGCGCCGCCGCGGCGGCCGCGGGATGCGCCGTCGCCGGGGGAGACGTGAGCGCGATCGACGGGCCACTTGTGATCGACGTCTCGGTCGGGGGCACGCTGGCGGCCGGCGCGGTGCTGCGTCGAGATGGCGGCCGTCCTGGGGACCTGGTGCTGGTCACCGGAACGCTGGGCCGCGCGGCCGCGGGCCTGCGCCTGCTGCTCGATGGTGGCGACGAGCTGTCCGAGCAGGAACGTGCCTGGGTCGACGCCGAGCTCGCCCCGATCGCCAGGATCGGTGAGGGCCTCCAGCTGGTGGCGTCTGGGGTTCGCTGCGGTGGTGACATCAGCGACGGTCTGCTCGTCGAGCTCGAACGCATCACCGAGATGTCCGGGTGTGGCGCCGAGATCTGGCTCGACCGTCTACCGGTCGAACCGGCGCTCGTGTCCGACTTCGGCGCGGCGTGGCCAGACCTCGCCGTCGGTGGCGGCGAGGATTTCGAGCTGGTGGCAGCCCTGCCGGAGGCGGCCCTCGGCGAGCTCCTTAAGATCTGGCCCGACGAACTCGCGCCGCTCACAGTCGTCGGGCGCCTGCGCGTCGGGGCCGGCCTCGATGTCCTCGACAGGGAAGGCGGCACTCCGGTGCCACGCCCGCACACAAGCTCGCGGCACTTCGCGTGAGTGACGTCGGCGTGGCCGCGCGGTGCATGACCGAGGCTGACACGCTCGCGTTGGGTGAGCGCATCGGCACCCGCGTCGAGCCCGGCGACCTCATCCTCCTGAGCGGCCAGCTGGGCGCTGGGAAAACCGTCCTGGTCCGGGGCATCGCGGCGGGCATGGGCATCGATCCGACCCTGGTGCGATCCCCCACCTTCGTCCTCCACCACATCTACCGTGCCGGAGCGAAGGTCCTGCACCACATCGACCTGTACCGGCTCGGCCCCAACGCCGACATCCGGCTCCTCGACATCGACGAGATGCTCGAATCCGGTGGTGTCGTGGTTGTCGAGTGGGGTGAGCATGCTGAACGGGGGCACGACGCGCCGGCAAGCATCAGCATCGACATCGATGCCGACGGTTCGCGGCTGATCAGTCCGCCGTCCGGGGCGCCATCTCGGCTCACCGATGCCTGGGACGTCCGGGGGCGATCGTGAGCGTCCTGGCCATCGACACCTCGTCTCGGTCGCGGGTCGTCTGCGTTGTGGCTTCGGCGACGGGCGAGCCGCTCGATGCCGAGGTGATCAGGGATGCGCCGGTTGCCGCCTCGCTGCCGCGACTGCTCGGTCGGATGCTGGTCGCGGTCGACACCGCGGTGGTGGTCGTGACCGGGCCGGGGACGTACACCGGCGTTCGCGCCGGGATGGCCGCCGCGCTCGGCGTCGCCCATGCGCGCAATCTGCCGCTGCATGGCGTCGGTTCGCTCGAGGTGGTCGCCAGTGGCGACCCGGAAGCAGGGACCAGTGACTGGGCCGTCGCCGAGGCCGGCCGCGGCGCGCTGTATGTGGCTCGCGTGGGCGACGCCGCGCATCCGTCGCGCGTCCCCGAGGCTGGATTCGACGCTCGCGGCGCGCGTGTCCTGAGCACCGACAGGATCGGGATCGCCGGGCTCGTCCTCGTCGATCCCGCTCTGGCGCTGGCGCGCGCTGTGCCGCTCGCACTCTCACGTGAGGCGCTGGATCGCTCGGGGCTGACCGCGCTCTACGTGGACTGAGGGACCGCGACTACAGCCAGCCGTGCTGCTCCGCCGTGCGCACGGCCTCGAGTCGATTGCGCGCGCCGGTCTTCTGAATCGCCGACGAGAGGTAGTTGCGCACCGTTCCCTGTGAAAGAAACATCGAGGCGGCAATCGACGCGATGGTGGCGCCGCCCGATGCCGCGCCGAGGACGTCGCGCTCGCGCGGGGTGAGGGGATTGGAACCGTCACTGAGTGCCGCTGCGGCAAGCGCGGTGTCGATCACCCGCTCTCCCGCGACCGCGCGACGGATGGAGATCGCGAGCTGGTCCGCGGGACCGTCCTTGACGACGAAGCCGGTTGCGCCGGCCTCCATTGCCCGGCGCAGATAGCCGGGCCGCCCGAAGGTCGTGAGGATGATGATCGTGCAGGCCGGAAGCGCCTGATGGAGGAGTGCGGCCGCCTGCAATCCGTCGAGCCCGGGCATCTCGATGTCGAGCAGGGCAACGTCGGGGTGCGCTGCCAGTGCCGCGGCCACAACCTCGTCGCCGCGCGAACACTGGGCGACCACGTCGATGTCCTCTTCGAGCGCGAGCAGGGTGGCCAGTGCGCCGCGGACCATCCCCTGGTCCTCCGCGATCAGGACGTGGATCACGTCGCCGCCAAGGGCACGTACGCCTGCAGGCGGAACCCACCGCGCTCGCCGGGGCCGGCCTCGAGGTGACCGCCGGCAGCACCGACTCGCTCGCGCAGCCCGTGCAGCCCGCTGCCTCCCGCACTCGCGACTCCGCCAACGCCATCGTCGACGATCGCCACCGTGAATCCGCTGTTGCTCGCCTCGAGCGAGACCTCGCAGTGGTGCGCGCGGCTGTGACGCAGGACGTTGGTGATCCCCTCGCGCACCGTCCACGCGAGCAGGCTGTCGACTGGTGCCGGGGCTGGGACGCTGTCGCGGGTCACGGCGAACGCGATTCCCGCGGCGTCGAGGACGTCGCGCGCGCCCTGGAGCTCGTCGGCGAGGGAGCGCTGGCGGTACCCGGTGACCATTGCGCGCACCTCGGCGAGTGAATCGCGGGCGACCGACTCGACGTCGCCGATCGCCTCGGCTGCGGCATCGGGATCGCTGTGCATCAGCCGGCGCGCGACCTGGGCCTTCAGCGCGATCACCGACAGGCTGTGGCCAAGAATGTCATGAACATCGCGTGAGATGCGCAGGCGCTCGTCGGCGATCGCCAGGCGAGACACCTCGGCGCGTGCGGTGCGCAGCTCGATGACCGTCGCGATCAGCCGGCGGAAGGCGAGCATGGTGAAACCGAGCGCGACGGTAAGGAAGGTGATGAACCCCAGATCCGCCCAGGCATAGCCGAGCAGCGCACCGGAGACGACCATGAAGATACCGAGCGCAAACAGGACCGGGACGAGGAAGCGCCAGCGGAGTGTCCAGCCGGCGGCAACGCCGCAGTACACCAGGACTCCGCTCCACTGTCCCCGGAAAACCAGCGCGAGCGTGAGCCCCTCCGCGAAGAGCGCCGCGAGCGGGAGCAGGAGCACGCCGGTCGCGACGCGCGGCACCAGCGACAGGCAGATCCACATCGCGAAGAGATATGTGGCGGCAAAGCCGAGCAGGCACACCCACGCGATGAACGCACGGGCTGGGGAGTATCCGGTGCCGATGATGTCGGCGATGGGATAGCCGAGGAAGACGAGCCAGATCGCCGACCAGGCAAGCCGCGCAACCGTGGGAATGGGCCACATCATGTTGTCGGGTCCGCCGACCTGCCTGGTGGATTCGCGCTCGCCGGTCATACGCACGATGCTATGCCAGCCTCACGCGGTGCGCAGAGTCAACCGGCGAGAGACGGCCACCGCCAGGAGCGCGGCGCCGGCGAACCATGCCAGCAGGACAAGACCGTCGCCCAGCGCGGGCGCGACGCCGCGGGCGATATGCCAGCCGAGCTGCGCCAGGTGGTATGAGGGCAGCGTCCTGGCAACCGTCTGCAAGGGCGACGGCAGGATCTGCACGGGCATCCACAGACCGCCCAAGGCGGCAAGCACCAGGTAGAGCACCATGGTGAGCCCCTGCGCTCCGTCGCCATCGGCGATCGTGCCGACGACGATGCCGATCGCGGCGAACGGGAGGCACCCGGCGGCGATCAGCAGCACCAGCATCGGCCATTCCCAGATCGGCAGGCTGACTCCCTTTACCAGCGCGGCGGTGACGAACGTCAGGACGATCGCGGGCAGGCTGAGCGCCATCGCAGCGACCAGGCGCGCCGCGAGGATCCGAGCCGGCGAGAGTGGCGTCAAACGAAGCTGGCGCAGCCAGCCCATCTGCCGGTCCATGGCGAGACGGGGACCGGAGGCCATGAGCACGCCCCCCATGGCACCGAAGGAGGCCATCGCGACCATGATCGCGACCGTTGGGGGCAATCCTTCGGACCTGTCCGCCGCCGCGCCGAAGACGGTGGAGAACAGCAGATAGGCGGCGACGGGCCATCCGGCCACGAGCAGCAGATAGCGGCGATCGCGGAGCGACCGCCGGATTTCGAGGGCGAGGTACTTGATCATGCCGGGGTCTCCATTCAGGCGGCGATGCCGTCGGTGAGGGTGATGAACGCGTCTTCGAGCGCGATGCCCGCGACCTCGATGTCATGGGCGTCCGGACGGGTGGCGATGAGCGCGCGCAAGGCGCTGTCGGAGTCGTTGCAGCGCAGCTCCACGCGGTTGCCGTGCTGGGTCGCCGATACCGCGCCGGGCAACGCGTCCAGGCCGGTGATGCCCGCGTGAATCGTCGAGAACCGGATGACGCGCAGACCAACGGAGTCCTTGATCGCTTGCGGTGTTCCGTCGGCGACGACACGTCCCCTGGCCATCATCACGACGCGATCCGCGGCGACATCGGCTTCCTCGAGATAGTGCGTCGAGAACAGGATGGTGCGGCCGCGCGCGGTGAACCCCTCCATGGCATGCCAGAAGCCCCGGCGGGTCTCCACGTCCATCGCCGCCGTGGGCTCGTCGAGGATGAGCAGGCGGGGGTCGCCGATCAGCGCCACTGCCAGGCGGAGACGCTGCGACTGGCCGCCCGAGAGGCGATCGACGCGCCGCTTCTCGAGCCCTCGCAGCTGGGCGACTTCGACAACCTCGTCATGCGCCAGTGGCGCGGCGTAGAGGGTGCGCACCATCGCGAGCAGTTCCCCGACCAGGACGCCCGGCATCATGCCGCCGTCCTGGAGCATCGCTCCGACACCGGCGCGCGCCGCAGGTGATCCTGGGGCCGCTCCAAACACCTCGATGCTGCCGGCGTCCGGCGCCGAGAGCCCGAGCAGCATGGAGATCGTGGTCGTCTTGCCTGCGCCGTTGGGGCCGAGCAGGGCGAGCGTCTGGCCCGGCTCCACGGTGAGACTGAGGTTGTCGACGGCGAGCACCGGCCCGAAGCGCCGGGTGACCGCGTCGACGCGCACCGCGCACTCGGCGATGTCGTCGGGCGGCACGAGGCTCGGGATGTGGGCGCCGGTGGCGGGAGGGTGATATGTCATGCGCTGAGCCTGAAGCCGGCCGCACCGGCGCGCCAGTGAGACCGGTCAGCAAGCTCGCATGACATCCGTCATGCGCACCTGCCGCCGCCGGATGCCGCGGTTATGATGCAGATGCCGACTCCACCAACGATTTCAGGGTGTTCATGCAGGTCGTCCCTCGTCTCTCCGTCGAGCCGATGCGCTACGAGGACATCGCCGCAGTGCAGGCAATCGAGCGCCAGGTCTTCGTCTCCCCATGGCCGAAGAACGCGTATGCGAGCGAGCTGTCGCAGAACCGGCAGGCCTCGTACATCGTGCTCCGCCAGAGCGGCGACATCGTCGGCTATGCGGGCCTCTGGCGGGTCGCGCTCGAAGCGCACGTCACCACCATCGGCGTGCGCGCCGGCGATCATTCCAAGGGCTACGGCACGGTGCTGTTTGCCGCGCTCGTGCAGCGGGCCTACGCGCTGGGGGCGCGCTGGATCACGCTCGAGGTGCGCGACACCAACGACCACGCGATCCGGCTGTACGAGCGGTTCGGTTTCAAGGCGATCGGCCGCCGCCGCGGGTACTACACCGACAACGGCGAGGACGCCGTGATCATGTGGAGCGACAGCATCCACGCCCCCGAATTCAAGCGGCGCTTCACCGCGATTCTCAACGGCTTCGACGTGGCAGGGGTCGGGGGCAGCCCCTCGATGGAGTACCCGTCAGCCTGAATCTCCTCGCGATCGAGACATCCTGCGACGAGACCGCGGCGGCGGTGCTCTCCGACGGACGGGAGGTGTGCTCCTCGGTGGTGTCGTCGCAGATCGCCCTGCACGCCGTGCACGGCGGCGTGGTGCCCGAGCTCGCCGCGCGCGCCCATCTGGAGCAGCTCGCCACCGTGGTCGATGCTGCCCTCGCGCCGGTGCGGGGCGGATGGGACGCCATCGACGCCGTCGCCGTCACCCGGGGTCCGGGCCTCGCCGGGTGCCTGATCGTGGGCACCATGTACGCGTCGAGTGTGGCGCTGGCTCGCGGGATCCCGATCGTCGGCGTCTCGCACCTCGCCGGGCATGTCTACAGCGCATGGCTCGCCGAGCCCGAACTCGAGCCCCCGTACCTGGCGCTGCTGGTCAGCGGCGGCCACACCGAATGCGTCGTGCTCCGCGAGCACGGGGTTGCCGAACGCCTCGCCGCCACCCGTGACGATGCGGCAGGCGAGGCATTCGACAAGGTCGCCCGGCTGCTCGGTCTCGAGTACCCGGGCGGACCCGCGATTCAGCGGGTGGCGGTGTCCGGCGATCCCACCCGATTCCCGCTGCCGCGCACCCGCCTCGACGGCGCCTTCTCGTTCAGCGGGCTCAAAACGGCAGTTCGGTACACCGTCCGCGACCTCGGATCCGGATCACTGACCGCAAGCGGCGTCCCCTCCGACCCGCAGGTGGTCGCCGACATTGCCGCCAGCTTCCAGGTGGCCGCGGTCGATCAGCTGGTGACCGGCCTGGCGGTGGCTGCCGGGGCTACCGGGGTCACCACCGTGGCGGTCGTTGGAGGCGTCGCCGCCAACCGGGCTTTGCGCGACGCGGTCACGGCGCGATTCAGCGGGCTCCGGGTGGTGATCCCGCCTTTCGAGCTCTGCACCGACAACGCGGCCATGATCGCTGCGGCGGGCTGGCAGCGGCTCCGGGTTCACGGCCCGGATACACCCGGTTTCGACGTGGATCCCTCGCTGGCGGAGTGCGCGTAGATTCCATCCGCATGAGCGCTGCCGAGCCATCCCCCCAGCGTTCGGAAGCCACCGAGCGATATCTCGAGGCCATCTACTACATCGATCACGAGGGCGAGGTGCCGCGACCGGGCCGCCTCGCCGAGTGGCTCGGCGTGAGCGCGCCGACCGTGACCGTCTCGCTGCAGCGCCTCGCCCGCGACGGGCTGATCCGCATCGCGGCTGATCGGTCGGTCGAGCTCACCGACGGCGGCGCCGAGGCCGCGGCGCTGATCGTGCGCCGGCATCGCATCGTGGAGCGATGGCTGACCGACGTCCTGGGGTTCGACTGGGCGACGGCCGACCTCGAGGCTCAGTCGCTGACCCACGGGATGTCGTTGACGGTCCTCGAACGTATCGACGAATCGCTGGGAAGGCCCACCACCTGCCCGCACGGCAACGTGATCCCCGGACGAACGCCTCCTGAGGGCAGGCGCCTGGTCCGCCTCCTGGACATTGACGACGGCGATCGAGCCCGGGTGGCGCGGATCTCCGAGGTCGCGGAACATGAGGCCCCTCAGCTGCTGCGCCTCCTCGACGAACGGGGGATCGTCCCGGGGATCGAGATCAGTGTTGTATCCCACGCCCCCGCCGGTTGGAGTCTGAAGGTGGCTGGCGCGATCGTGACCGTCGACCCGGCAACCGCGCGGGCGATCTGGGTCGAGGCGCCCGCGCGCGCTTAGGTTAGGCTAAGCTAACGCCCCGATTGAGGCGCCGTCGAGTTCTGTCCAAGGGGGCGTGTCCGTGATCGGAAGCCTGCTGATCTTTGCCAGGGAAGGGATCGAGGGCACCCTGATCTGCTCGATCCTGCTGACCTATCTCGCCTCGGCGGGGCGCCGGGATCTGTTCCGATTCGTGTTCCTCGGCGCGGGCTCTGCGGTCGGCCTCGCCGTGGCTGCTGGGATCGTGCTCTGGATCGCCAGCCGCGATGCGTTCATCAATTCAACGGCGCAGGCGTGGTTCGAGACCGCCGTCTTCGCGATTGCGGTTGCCGTTCTCACCTACATGACCTTCTGGATGCGCCGCCACAGCCGCAGCATGGGAAAGGAGCTGCGCGCCAAGGTCTCCGGGGTCGTGCGTGGCGGCTCGGGTCTCGCCCTCGCCCTCGTTGCGTTCGTGACCGTTGGACGCGAGGCGATCGAGACGGTGATCTTCCTGCTGGCGATCGCGTACCAGAGCTCGCCGCTGCAACTGGCCATCGGTGCTGTCATCGGGCTGGTGATCGCGTTCGGGCTCAGCATCGCCATGTACCGGGTTGGCCTGCGCCTGAACCTCCGACGTTTCTTCGCGATCGTCGGCAGCCTGCTGATGGTCGTGGCTGCCGGCCTCCTCGCCGACGCCGTCCAGAACCTCCAGGGGCTCGGAGTGCTGCCCGGCGGCTCGATGACCCTCTGGAACATGAGCCGCACCCTTCCCGACGACACCGGGATCGGCGATGTGCTCCATGGTCTTGTCGGTTACAGCGCTGCCCCGACCGTGCTCCAGGCGATTCTGTGGGCAGGGTTTCTCGCCGTCGGTCTCACCCTCTTCCTTCGCCCCGCGCAGACGCCGGTCTCGAGGCCGCCCTCGGCTCCCGCCGCCGCCGTGTGACAACGCCTCCGGAACGGAGCGCGCGCTTGCAAGGTTGGCACTCGGTTAGGTAGAGTGTTAGCAGTCACCCACCAAGAGTGCTAAGAACCAGGAGGCCCCATGTCCTTGAAGCTGCGCCCACTCGCCGATCGCGTCGTTGTCAAACCGGTCGAGCGC
>DASZJB010000101.1:0-13094 GCA_035948615.1 Candidatus Dormiibacterota bacterium | reverse complement strand
ATGGTCGGGCTCGACATCGATCTCGGGGAAGGCTGCGAGGATGTCGTCAGGCGTGAGGTATCCGTGGTCCTTGCCCTTGATGATCAGCGCCTCGGCGGCGGAGACCAGCAGGTCGGCGCCGGAAGGCGGCGGCAGGGTGGCTGCCCGGGATCGGGTGGTTGTGCTGGTGGCTGCGGTCATCTCAACTCTGTCTTACGCGGGCACGCTGACGCCCGCGACTGCAAGGTCCGCCGGTCGATTGGTACAACGACAGCGTTCACAATAATTGTCAAAGCCGTCTGCGTGTGCCAATTCGGGCGATCGGATAGGGAAATTCCACGCGGGCACGAGGAAGATGGTGGCTCGCCGGGCTGCAGATCAAACATGCGCGGAACGCGCGCACAGCAGCGATCGGGTGCCGATCAGCGAACCGCGACCGTCCTGCGCAGATGCGGCGCATCCGCGGCGAGCCGGCTGAGCTTGGCGGCGAGAGCGTCGGCGTCCTCGGTACGGCCCTCATCCCGGGCACGATGCATCTCGGTCGAGATGCTGACCAGCGCGCGGCGCACGCTCTCCTCGTGGATGAGCCGGACGCAGTCGGCCATGAGTTGCCTGATCGCCTCCGGTTCCGCCGCGTCGGCGAACTCGGGAACCTCGCGGACCAGCAGGCCCGCGGCGCGCCGCTGATCCCCACCGGTGAGGCGCCGAAGCGTGAATCCGTCAGGGTCGGTGGACGCCGCATCGTAGATCCGCCGCGCCGTGGGATTGGTGAACTCATCGGGCCCGAGGCCGCTCTCCGATCGCAGGGCCGCCGCCAGCTCCGGCCGGATCAGCACCACCCGTGCGAGCTGCGCCTCCCAGGGCGGCATCGGCTCGTCCGCCTCGGCGGGCTCGGGCTCATCGATCGCGCCCGCGGCCGGCTCCGCTGGAGCGGCGACCACGATCCTGGCGGGTCGCCGAGCGCCGTCGCGCATCGAGTGGGCCAGGTCGGTCGAGAGCGAGCGAGCGCCGATGTCGAGGCGGCGGGCCGCCTGCTGAAGATAGAGCTCGCGGGTGGTCGCCTCCGGGATCCGGGCGAGCACCGACACCGCACGCTCGGCGGCAGCCCGGCGTGCATCGACGCTCCCGCCCTCGCCGCCTCCGAGCGCAGTGTCCAGGAGCACCTGCCACGCCGGCGGAGAGTCGCCGATCGCCCGGGCAAACGCCCCGGGGTCCCGGCGGACGAGCTCGTCCGGGTCCTTGGCACCCGCCGGAAGGCGGCAGAGCCGAGCCTGCACTCCCTCGGCGGCGATGACGTCCACCGCCCGGGTGGAGGCGACCCTCCCGGCGTCGTCGCCGTCGAAACACAGAATCAGGGTCTCGGCGATGCGCCCGAGGCTGTGGACCTGTTCCCGAGTGAGCGCGGTGCCGCTGCTGGCCACCGTGTGCTCCACGCCGGCTGCGTGGGCGGCGATGACGTCGAAGTAGCCCTCGACGATCACGGCGGCGTGCTCACGCATGATCGCGGGACGGGAGAGATCGAGGCCGAAGATCGCCGACGACTTGTGGTATGCGGCCGAATCGGGGCTGTTCAGGTACTTCGGCTTGGCGTCGCCCAGGGCGCGGGCTCCGAATCCGAGCACGTCCCCGCGCTCGTCGCGGATCGGGAACACAAGGCGATCCCGAAACCGGTCACGGGTCCTGCCGCCGCGCTGGGGGTGGACGAGCCCGGCCTCGACCAGCTCCTCAACGGTCGCGCCGCCTTTGCCGGTCATGTACCGCGCGAGGGCGTCCTCCCCGTGACCGCCGGCAGACGCGAAGCCGATCCCGAATCGGCGGGCGATCACCTCCCCGACCTCGCGATCGCGGAGCAGGTCGCGTCCCGGCTCGCCGGCGGGGGTCGACCACAGCACGTGCTGGTAGTACGCCTGCGCTTTGACATTGAGCTCGATCGAACGGCGCCGGCGCCTGCCGGCGCCACGGGCCGCGCGCGGACCGCTCTCGAGTTCGACCCCAGCCCGGTCGGCGAGCATCTCCAGGGCCTGCCGGAAGTCGATGCGTTCGATCTGCTCGATGAATTTGAAGAGGTCACCGCCCTCGTGACAGCCGTGGCAGTACCAGACCTGGCGCTCAGGGCTGACCGTGAAGGACGGCGTTTTCTCGGCATGAAACGGACAGAGCCCGGTCAGCTCGCGCCCCGCCCGGTGAAGCGTGACGTACCCGCTGATCACCTCGACGAGGTCAAGCCTCGACTTGACCTCCGCGACAGCATCCCCCGCCATTGCCCGCCCGCCTCGACCGCTCGCTAGCGGCTGAAGAACCAGCGCCGACGCCTGCCCGCGACGTCCTGTGGGTCTGGCGGCCCCGCCTCGAGCTCGCTGATCCGCCGGTCGCGATCGGCAATGCGGCGATCCTTCTCCGCCTGCGCCGCTGCGTGCTCGGCGCGCGCCGTCTGCAGCTCGAGCTGGAGCTGCTTCACCAGGTTTTGGCGGGCGTTGAGCTCGGCTTCGAATCGCTGCCGCTGCTCGGAGTAGATGCGCTGCTCGAGGGTCCTTTCCCAACGGTCGAGCAGACCGGCGACGAGCTCACGGGGATCGAGCGAGGTCATCGACGCGACGTCACGGCGGGGCTCGTTCGATCCGATCTCGATCATCGATTCGCTGCGCCCGTGCGACGTCTGCGCCTCGGCGGCGAGCTCCTCCTCAGGCGGCGGCACGACCTTGTCCGGCCACGACGACTGCTGGGCGGTCCCAACCACGTCGACACTCGGGCCCCGATCCGCCGGCCCTTCATGGCTGACCGTATCTGGAGGCGGTGGCGGGGCAGGCGAGGCGGCTCCGTTGGCTGCCGGGGCCTCGATGCCGAGGTCGCCGAGGCGGACCAGATAGTGCACGCCGTCCGCGTTCTCCTCGCGACGTGACGGGACGTCGCCCGCTTCGACGCGCCGAAGCAGGATTCCGAGCGGGAGATCCAGCCTCTTCGCCACCTCCTCCACCGGAAGGTATGGCTCGGAACCCGGCTCGGTAGTGTTGGCTGCGGGCATGACTGTCTGCGGCCAGGGCATCAATGGAAGAGTAGGCGAAACGTTGTATGAAATGGGTTGTTGCCAGCGATCCGTTACGGGGTGAACCTAGCGTCCGACGACCTCGATCGCATACTTCGAGTTGTCGGTGAGCACCACGATTCCACCCCGTTGTTCGGTGATGACCGCACGAACCGGTGAGGTTGCGAACACATCCGGTGCATCCGCGTGCTCGGTGACGGTGCGGCGCACGGCGTAGGGCATACCAGGCGTCGGCGGTGAGAGCTCATCGCCCTCGACCACGTGTCCGTCATCCAGCATCTCGGGCCGTCCGTTTCGCGTCGCGATCTTGCGGATCCTGACGTGCTCGGTCACCGTGCTACCGCCTAGCGGTCCCGCTCCACCCGCGCCAGCCGGGCATGCGCAGCCGCCAGGCGGGCGGCGGGAACCCGAAAGGGTGAGCAGGAGACGTAGTCGAGCCCCAATTCCTCGCAGAGCGCGATCGAATCCGTGTCGCCGCCGTGCTCGCCGCAGATGCCGACGCTCAGCGATGGACGGACCGCGCGACCTTCCTCGACGGCAAAACGCATGAGCCGCCCGACACCATCGCGATCGAGGGTCTCGAACGGGTTGCGCGGGAGCACCTTGTCCTCGACGTAGCGCAGCAGGAACTTGCCCTCGGCGTCGTCACGCGACACACCGAAGGTCATCTGCGTCAGGTCGTTGGTGCCGAACGAGAAGAAGTCCGCGGACTGCGCGATCTGTCCGGCGGTCAGGGCCGCGCGGGGCACCTCGATCATGGTCCCGACGAGGTAGGACACCTTGGTCTTGGTCTCGTCGAAGACCTCCTGCGCAACTCGGTCGATCACATCGCGAGTCCTGCGCAGCTCCTCGAGGGTTCCCACCAGCGGCACCATGATCTCCGGGCGCACGTCGACGCGCTCCTTCTTGAGGCTCACCGCGGCCTCGATGATCGCGCGCGCCTGCATCTCGATGATCTCCGGGAAGAGCAGGCCGAGGCGGCAGCCGCG
Organism: Candidatus Dormiibacterota bacterium; assembly: GCA_035948615.1. Taxonomy (GTDB): domain Bacteria; phylum Chloroflexota; class Dormibacteria; order Aeolococcales; family Aeolococcaceae; genus Palsa-851. Next base: position 9,083 of record DASZJB010000101.1, on the reverse strand, counting down.
AAGGCCGAGCATCGGGTTCTGCTCGTGCAGGTTCTGCACCGCGACCAGCAGGTTCTGCTGGGTGCGATATGACTTTTCGGGCTTCCCCAACGCCTGCGCGCGTGTGACCTCGACGAGCAACTCCTCGAGGGACGGCAGGAATTCGTGCAGCGGCGGATCGATGAGCCGGATGATCACCGGCAAGCCGTGCATCGCCGCGAGAATCCCGTGGAAGTCGTCGCGTTGCATGGGCAGCAGCTTTGCCAGCTCGAGACGGCGTTCCTTCTCGTCCGCCGCAAGGATCATCTTCTGCACGATGGGTAGGCGTTCCTGCTGCATGAACATGTGCTCGGTGCGGCAGAGTCCGATGCCCTGCGCACCGAATTCACGGGCGCGCACCGCGTCATGCGGGTAGTCGCCGTTGGCCCACACTTCGAGGCGGCGGAACGAGTCAGCCCAGCGGAGCAACTCCTCGAGCTCCCCTGAGATCTCGGCGTCAAGCATCGCCACCTGGCCCGCGATCACGTTTCCCGTGGAACCATCGATCGTGAAGGGCTCGCCCTCCTTGATCTTCGTGCCGCCGGCGGTGAAGTGGCGCTTGACGAGGTCGACCTGGACGGACTCCGCTCCGGCGACGCAGGGCTTGCCCATACCTCTGGCGACCACCGCCGCGTGCGAGGTGCGCCCGCCCCGCGACGTGAGCACACCTTCGGCGGCGATCATCCCGTGCACGTCGTCGGGATTGGTCTCGATGCGCACGAGGATCACCTTTTCGCCTTTCTTCGCCATCTCCTCGGCGCGGTCTGCATCGAAGACCGCCTTGCCGTAGGCGGCGCCCGGTGAGGCGGCGAGTCCGGTTGCGAGCACATGCACTTTCGCCTTCGGGTCGATGCGTCGATGGAGGAGCTGATCGACCTGTCCCGGCTCGACTCGGAGGACCGCTTCGCGCCTGGTGATGAGCCGCTCGCGCACCATGTCGACCGCGATCTTCACCGCGGCCTCGGCGGTGCGCTTGCCGCTGCGCGTCTGGAGCATGTACAGCTTGCCGCGCTCGATCGTGAACTCCATGTCCTGCACGTCGCGATAGTGCTTCTCGAGCTTGCGCGCGATCTGCTCGAACTGCCGGTAGGCCTTGGGGAGATCCGTCGCCATCGCTGCGATCGGCTTGGGCGTGCGGATACCGGCGACGACATCCTCACCCTGCGCGTTGGTCAGGTACTCGCCGTAAAGCTTGCGTTCGCCGGTCGACGGATCCCGCGTGAACGCGACCCCGGTCCCGGAGTCGTCGCCCATGTTCCCGAAGACCATCGACTGCACGTTGACTGCGGTGCCGAGGTCGTGCGGAATGCGGTTGTAGTTGCGATAGTCGGTGGCACGCTTGTTGTTCCAGGATTCGAACACAGCGCCGATCGCAGCACGGAGCTGCTCCATGGGGTCTTCGGGAAAGCCGGTGCGCGAATGGCGTTTGACGATTGCCCGGTACTCGGTGATGAGCTCCTCGAGGGCTGGGGCCTTGAGATCGGCGTCGGTCCTCACCTTCTTGCGCTTCTTGATGGCGTCGAGTGCGTCCTCGAAGAGCTGGCCGTCGATCCCGAGAACGATCTTGCTGAAGAGCTGGATGAAGCGGCGATGCGCGTCGAGCGCGAAACGCCGGTCCTTGGTGAGGGATGCGAGGCCTTCGAGCGTTGCCGAGTTCAGGCCGAGGTTGAGGACTGTGTCCATCATTCCGGGCATCGAGAACTTGGCGCCGCTGCGGACACTGACGAGCAGCGGATTGCGTGCGTCGCCAAACCCCTTGCCGGTGGTCTTCTCGACGACCTTGAGCGATTTCTCCACCTGCTCCCAGAGGCCGTCCGGGAACCGTGCACCGCGCGCGTAGAAAGCGTTGCAGGCCTCGGTCGTGATCGTGAATCCGGGCGGGACCGGGAGTCCGGCGCGAGTCATCTCGGCCACGCCGGCGCCCTTGCCACCGAGCAGGTCGCGCATCGAGGCACTGCCCTCATCGAAGCGATACACCCATTTGTGAGCTCGAGGCCGGACGGCCACGTTCCGCTTCGCCCCACCGCGGCTTGCGGCGGATCGCGACCGCGTCTTCGACGACTTCGTGCCCCGGGTGCTTACCGCCATTCGCCAGCCCTCACCATGATGTTGTCTCGGGCGCGAAGGCGCCACGCAGGGCGTGAGCGTAGCATCGGGCCGCCGCGTGGCCGAACCCGCGCGGCAGGACTGCCCGCATGCGACCGGCGAGGACGCTTACCTGGCCTTCGCGGACGCTTTCTTGGGTGAGTGATGTGCCTTCGGCTTGGTCCATTCCGCCCGCTTCGGCGGGCCTGTAACACCGGCCTTGGCCAGCGCAGGGCCGAGGCGCGTCTTCATGAATTCGTCCTGGTCCTCCTGGGACTCCCATACCTCGACGACGATCCATCCGCCGCCCTCGGTGGGGCCGGCCAGGTGGGTGTGCAGGCCGGGGGGCCAGTCACCCTCGCCTGAGTCCGTGTTGATCCCGAGCAGACCGTTGACCCGATCGTAGACATCGGCGCCGAACCCCTCGAACTCGAGGAGCAAGAGCTCAGACATGGCGTTCTCCGGTGATCACATGAGCCCGGCGACGCGGGCCGGCGGATCATGACAAAAGGCGGCGGCAGCCTACAAGATGAGCATCGCGTCGCCGAACTCGTGCCAGAGATATCCGCGTTCGCGAACCTCGACGTACGCGCGTTCGAGCAAGCTCTGGTCGAGCAGCGCGCCGAGCATGTCGAGGTGGGTAGCGGGCGGCTCGTGCAGCCCGGTGAGCAGCGCGTCGATAACCCGCAATCGGGTGTGCGGCGTGATGACCAATCGGGTCCATCCGCTCATGGGATGCACGTCGCCCGCATCGTCGACAGCGGTCTCGAGCGTGCGGATGACGCTGGTGCCGACGGCGATCACACGGGTCGCGCGGTTGATGCGCGCTGCCGTCTCCTGACGTACCTCGAAGTGCTCCTCGATGAGGGGCTTCTGCTGGTCGAGCTCATCATCCTGGAACGAGCTCAGCCCACAGTGCAACACGATGTCGGTCACGTCCACGCCGTGCCGGCGCAGCTCGCCGAGCAGCTCCCAGGTGAGATGACGCCCAGCCGAAGGTGTCTCGACCGAACCGGGGACTCCCGCGTACACGGTCTGGTAGTGCTCGAGCGGGACCGGTAGTGGCACGTACGAGTAGCGGATGGGCTCACCGTCGCTGAGCAGCGTGCGAACCGGATCACCGCTGACGACCGTCATGCGCCAGAGCAGCGGAGCATCGCCGCGAGGTTCGAGAACACGGAGGCGCAGGCCCCCAGGGGTCGACAAAGTCTCGCCCGGCGTCAGGGGGATATTGCGATGCGGCGGCGCGATCTCCACGGCGAGCGCGTCCCACTCGCCCTCGCGAAGCGCCCCCGGACGCAGCTGCACCGGCTGCGCGCCGTCACGGTCGACACGCAGCGCGGCAGGCAGCGTGCGGCTCGAGTTGACCACAAGCAGGTCTCCGGGAGCGAGATGCTCGCCAAGACGAGCGACGGTGGTGTGGCGAATGTTGCCGGTTGCTCGGTCCACGACGCAGAGTCGTGCCCCGTCGCGGCGCATGCCACGAAGTTCGGCGGGCCGGGATGCGCGCAGCTCGCGCGGTGCGGCAATCATCGGAGGCTCGCCGCCTCGACGCGGTCGGCTTCGGGCAGACGCCCCGCAAAGAGACCGAGCAACCGTTCCGCCACATCGTCGGGACGGAGCAGGTCCTCCGGGTTGGCCTCCGGATCGGCGGCCATGTGCATCTCGGTATACATGTCCCCGGGGTCGACGCTGATGACCCGGACAGCGGTGTGCTGCAGCTCCGCCGACCAGCTCCGCGTGAGGGCGTCGAGCGCTGCCTTGGAGGCGCTGTAGAGGCCAAGTCCCGCGAACCCGATCAAGGCGGCGTCCGTGCTGATGTTCACGACGAGCCCGCGGTTGCGCAGCAACATTCCGCCGATGACGGCTTGGGTGAGACGCAGCGGCCCGAGGACGTTTGCCTGGAGCACGCGCTCCAGCGCGCTCGATGGAGCGTCGGTGAGCTGCGGGAGAGGAAGCGGGCCGAGCTCCGCAGCATTGTTGACAAGGATGTCCACACCGCCGAAGCGTTCAAGGGCTGTTGCCGCAAAGCGCTCGACATCCGTCGGGTCGGAGATGTCGGCGAGCACGGCGAGCACCTCGACGCCGAGCGCGCGGCACTCTTCGGCTGCCGACTCGAGCGCTGCTCCACCACGGGCGCAGATGGCCAGCGTGGCGCCTTCTCGAGCGAACGCTCGAGCCAGAGCGCGCCCAAGGCCTCGCGAAGCGCCCGTGATCATCACTGTCGTTCCGGACATGGTTCCCATGCAGTCAATCCTGCGCGTGCCGGCGTTCGAGCGCGTCAGCCGGATGCCGCATCGGCGGGTCCGCCATTCGGCCGACCCTCAGTCGACGAGGCCTTCTCGGATGGCGAGAACGGCGGCCTGGGTCCGATCGGCCACACCGAGCTTGGCGAGCACTCGGCTGACGTGGGTCTTGATCGTCTTCTCTCCGATCCCGAGCCGCTGCGCGATCTGCTTGTTGGGGAGGCCCTCTACCACCAGCCGGAGCACGTCACGCTCGCGGAGCGTGAGCTCGCTGTGCGCGGGGGACGGAGACCTGTCGCGATGCATCAACCGTGCCGCCACCAAGGGATGGAGCGCCGGCCGTCCCGCATGCACCTCGCGGATCCCGTCCGCGAGCGCCTGGGGATCGATGTCCTTGAGCAGGTACCCCGCCGCCCCGGCGGCGATCGCCGCGAAGATCTGGGCGTCGTCCGCGAAGCTCGTCAACACGAGCACGCGAACCCCGGGCGCAACCTCCAACAGACGGCGGATCGCTCCGACGCCGCCTCCGTCGGGCATCACCAGGTCAAGGAGGATCACGTCAGGCCGCGATGTGCGTGCGACGCGTACCGCCTCCACAGGGTCCGCGGCCTCGCCGATCACCTCGATGCCGTCCTGCAGACGCAGGAATGCACGCAGCCCTTGGCGGACGACCGCGTGATCGTCGACGATGAGCAGCCGGATCGGCGCGTTCATCCGGTCACGTCGACGGCACCGTGACGCTCACCGTCGTCCCCTTGCTCGAACTCCGGATGGCGAAGCGTGCGCCGATCTCATCCGCCCGCTCGCGCATGGTCGCGAGGCCCATGCCGCGGCGGGTGTGCGGGAGCGACGCGGGTTTGAAGCCCGCGCCGCCGTCGTGCACGCGCAGCGTCACGGTTTTCGCCCCCGCGCGCAGGGTCACGCGCACCGAAGAGCCGGGTGCATGACGGATCGCGTTGTTGAGCGCCTCCTGCGCGATGCGCAGCAGCGCATGCTCGGTCTCGAGCGGGAGACGGACACCCTCGGCTGCGTCCACGACGATGGCCACGCCACTGGCGCGAAGCGCGTCGGCGTGGTCGGCGAGCGTCGCGGCGAGTCCATCGCGCTCGAGGCTCTTCGGCCGGAGTGCGTGCACCAGGCCTCGCAACTCCTGTAGCGCCGACGTTGTGCGCTCCTCGAGCCCCAGGATCGTGGCGCGGGCTTCCTCGTCGCGAGTGGAGAGCGCCGCCGCGCGGGCGGCGAGGACGAGGCTGAAGAGCGTTTGGGTCGCGGCATCATGCAATTCCCGCGCGACGCGGTTGCGCTCCTCCATCACCGCCAGCCGCTGGGACCGAGCATACAGCTCGGCGTTCGCGATCGCCACACCCGCATATGCGGCCAGCGTTTCCAGCCTGCGCGCATCGGCTTTGGTGAAGTGGCCTGAACGGTGTCCGCTGACGAAGAGGTTGCCGAGCACCCTTCCCCGATGCGTGATCGGCACACCCAGGAAGTCGGTGAGCGTGGGGTGGTGCGCCGGGTAGTACGAGAAGCGCGGGTGGCGGCGGATATCGTCGAGCAGGATCGGACCCTCCTCGAGCAGCGCGCCGAGAACGCCGTGCGTGCGTGGCAGTTCGCCGATGGTTGCGGCCACCCGCTCGCTGATCCCCGAGGTGACGAAGCGCGCAAACCCGCCGCGGCCATCTGGCACCCCGATTGCCCCGTATCGGGCGGACGCCTGCCGCCTCGCGGCGCGCACGATCCGCTCGAGCACCGCGTCAAGGTCCGGCGCGTCGCCGAGGGCGAGCAGGTCGAGCACACCGGCGGCCACCGCATCGGTGTCGCTGCGAGCACTCACCACGCCGGGATGCTACCCGCCGTGCCCGCCGTTGGCCCGCTCGCGTGCGTGAGTCCTGCCGGCGTCGAGTTGATCGCGGAGTGCGTCGCGCAACCCGTCGACCGGGACGCGCACCTGTGACATCCCGTCGCGCTCCCGGATGGTCACCGCATGGTCGTTCAGGGAGTCGAAGTCGAAGGTGACAGCGAGGGGCGTGCCGATCTCATCCTGACGGCGATAGCGGCGACCGATGGCCTGGGTCTCGTCGTACATGGTCGCGAAGTGGGGGCGGAGGTCGTGCTCGATGCGTCGCGCAGGCTCGGTGAGCTCGGCCTTCTTGGAGAGCGGCAGTATCGCGACCTGCACCGGGGCCACATCGGGATGCAGGTGGAGGACGACGCGCTTCTCGCCGCGCACCTCGTCCTCGTCATACGCGTCGACGAGGAGCGTGATGAAGATCCGGTCGGTGCTCACCGCGGGCTCGATGACGTAAGGGACATACCGCTCGTTGGTCTCGGTGTCGAAGTACGACAGATCCCGCCCGCTGTGCTCCATGTGCGTCTTGAGGTCGAAGTCGGTGCGATCGGCGACTCCCTCGAGCTCACCCCAGCCGAATGGCTACCGGTATTCGATGTCGCTCGTCGCCGAGCTGTAGTGAGACAGCTCCTCCTTCGCGTGCGGACGTACACGAAGATTGGCGGTGCGCACGCCCATGTCGTCGACGTGCCAGCGGAGCCGTTCGGCGCACCAGTAGTCGTGGAGCTCGCGATCAGTGCCGGGTTTGCAGAAGTACTCCATCTCCATCAGCTCGAACTCGCGCAATCGAAAGACGAAGTTCCCGGGGGAGATCTCGTTGCGAAATCCCTTGCCCTGCTGGGCGATGCCGAAGGGCAGACGGCGCCGCGTCGAGTTGACCACGTTCGCAAAGTTGACGAACATGCCTTGCGCGGTCTCCGGACGGAGCCAGATCTGCGCCGCGTCCTCCTCGACGGGACCGATGAAGGTCTTGAACATGAGGTTGAACTGCCGCGCCACCGTCAGCACGCCGCCGCATTCAGGGCAGCCCGGCGCGTCGGGCGGCTTGCCGCGCGCGCGCCGCTCATCGGCAAGATGGTCCTCGCGCCAGCGTTTCTTGCAGGGACCGGTGCAATCCACCAGGGGGTCGGTGAAGCCGGCGACGTGGCCGCTCGCCACCCAGACCTCAGGGTTCATCAGGATTGCCGACTCGATGCCCTCGACGTCGTCGCGGAGCTCTACCATCGACTGCCACCACCGCTCCCGGATGTTGCGGCGCAGGCGCACACCGAGGGGACCGAAGTCGTAGACGGCGTTGAGCCCACCGTAGATCTCGCTCGACGGGTACACGAACCCGCGCTGTTTGCACAGAGACACGAGCTTCTCGATGACGTCCGATTGCGCCTGTTCCTCTCGCGCCGTGGCTTCCTGGGCGTTGTCTTGGGCCATGGCGGGTCAGTCTACCGGCACCCTCACGGCACCCCGGCCCTCGATTGCCCGGAGCACGTCGATCGATCGTAGTCTGCGATCGAGGTGGTGGGCCAGCTCGGACTCCACGATTCGTTCGAGCGTCTCGAGGGTGGCGGCATCGAGCCGGAGCCGCAGCCAGAGCGCTTCGTCGCCGTCGGCTGCCGCCCGAAGCACCTTGATGACGCGCACCGTGCATGCCGTCGCCTCGGGGTCACCAGGAGCGCAGCGCACGCAGAGCAGGCCCCCGCCCGGAGCGCTGAACCACGCAAGGTCTTCGGGAAGACGGCGCTCGCAGCTCACACAATTCAGCAGCTGCGGTGCGTAGCCGAGCCGGTCAACCATCCTGCGGGCAAACCACACGGTGGCGGCGCGAGGATCGCGCTCGGGGTCGGCGCAAGCCGTGAGCGCATCCGCGACCAGCGCGTAGATCTCCGGGTCGGCGTGATGGCTCTCGAGGACGCGGTCGGTCAACTCCGCGCACAAGGAGGCGCACGCCGCGCGGCGGGCGTCACTCCGCAGCGGGGTTGCGGCGACGGTCTCCGCCTGGGTGAGCACGTCGAGCTCACCCCGTCCACGGGCGAGCTGCATCCGGCTGCGGGTGAAGAGATCGGTTCGCGAAGCGAGCCGGCTCTGGCTCTTGCGCACGCCCCGTGCAATCACGCCGATCTTGCCGTGCTCGAGAGTCAGCACCGTCAGGATGCGGTCCGCCTCACCGTAGTCGATCCGGCGCAACACGATTCCCTCGTCGCTGTAGGTGGGCATCCGACCATCATGCTGACTACTGGCGGCGAGCGTGCGCAGGTGACTCCTCCTGGTTGTCCCGGGCCTCCTGCTGACCGTCGTGGTCGGCGGCGCGCACCGTGCGATCTCGCACCAGCGGGACCGGGCTGGTGATGCGCACTGACTGGATCCCCTGCCGCCGGATCGACTCGACGGTGAGGGTCGCGGCTCCGAGCTGGATGGTCGCGCCGACCTTGGGAATCTCGCCGAGCAACTCGTAGACCAGGCCGCCGACGGTGTCCGCATCGACGGGGGGTACCTGAAGGTCGAGCTCCTCCTTGAGGTCATCTACCGCAAACCGGGCGCTGACCACCACCTCCTGGTCCGAGACGATCTGGAGCTCCTCGACCTCGCGCATGTCGTACTCGTCGCGAATCGGCCCCACGATCTCCTCGATGAGGTCCTCGAAGGTCACGATGCCGGCGGTGCCACCGTGCTCCTCGACCACCACCGCGATGTGGACTTTGCGCTCCTTCATCTCACGGAGGAGCTCACCGACTCGCTTCGCCTCGGGGGTGTAGTACGGCTCGCGCGCGACCGCCTTGAGCGGGCGCTGATCGTCACCGACGACGCCGTGGCGCAACAGGTCCTTCGCGTACACGACACCGACGATGTTGTCGACGTTGTCCTCATAGATGGGGATACGCGAGAACCCG
>DASZJB010000100.1:0-33919 GCA_035948615.1 Candidatus Dormiibacterota bacterium | reverse complement strand
CGAAGTCCAGTAACTGCGCCGGTGGACAGGGCCACCGCGCATCCGAGGTTGACAGTCCGCTGATAGCCCCAGACCTCGCGCTCGATCGTCTGCACCTCATCGTGCCCGACGGCAGCGATGCCATGGTCGTCCTTGAAGCATGGGCGAACGGCTCGCACCCCGGTGCCGATCCGCGCATGAGTTTTGCCGAGCGCATCGGTGAAGTCGGCCACGTCTCGGTGTCATTCGGTGATGAGGATCCGATCCAGCTACGTCTGGATCTTCCCGATCTCGTCCTCCAGTGCGTTGCGCAGGCCGGCCCGGACGGCACCCGCGAACACCTCGGCCTGCGGGTTCTGTCGATCCGCCCCACCGGCGGCCAGCCCGAGGGCGCGAAGCTCCTGACCATCACGACTCGCGAACCGATCGTGACCGCCGCAAACGGCGTGGCGAGCGATACATTCCGCCTTCTCGACTGGCGGATCTCGACCCAGCACGCGGCCCGCTCCGAGCAGCTCTACGCGACGCTGAAGCTGGTCGACAGCCTCGAGCGAGCGGAGAAGCAGCGCGCACAGTCGCAGCGCACGCGATTCAGCGGCGCCCGCGAGTTCTGGCGCTGCCGCACCTGCCGGGCGCTCTGGCGTCCCGAAAGCCAGGAGCGCTGCCCGTCGTGCGGTCGTGAGTTCACCGACCTGGACCGCAAGTCCCCGGAGGTCGGCAAGGTCGAGTTCCAGATCCCGGCCGGTGAGCCCATCAACCTGACTCCCGACGCCGCCGTGCTCATCGAGCCAGACGACGAGACCAACTTCGTCGGGCGCGTGGCCCGCATCGATCACCAGCGCCACGTCGTCGAGATCGTCACGCGCACCTTCGAACACTCGGGCAGCGAGGGATACATCGCTCCCTCGTTCAACAAGGCGCTCTACCAGGCCAAGCGATCGGTGCTCGCGGCCATCGCCACCAAGGACTTCGGCGTCGGGCTGCTCGCGCAGCTGCTGGTGAGCCCGGAAACCATCGTCGCGCCCAAGGACGAGTCGGACGCCGAATCCTCCTGGCTGACCAGCGGGATGCGCCCGAACAAACCCCAGAACCGCGCCGTGGGGTTGCTGAGCCGCCTCAGCGCAGGCCAGGCGGTCTTCATTCAAGGACCTCCCGGCACCGGCAAGACCACCGTGATCGTCGAGGCGGTCAAGCGCCGTCTGGCCGCCAATCCCGACGAGCGCATCCTGGTCACGTCGCACAGCAACCTCGCGGTCGACAACGCGCTCGAGCGTCTGGCCGGCACACCCGGCATGCGCGCAGTCCGGGTGGCTCGCGCCGAGCGCGTGCATCCCGCGGTCGACAAGTTCCGGTGCGACGACGAGGACGATCCCCGCCTGCTCGAGGCCAACTGCTACTTCGCGACGTGCGCGACGGCGGCCACGTCGGGCATCACCGACATGAACTTCGACATCGTCATCCTCGACGAGGCGAACAAAGCCCGCGCCGACGAGGCACTGCCGGCGCTGCGACTCGGGCGGAGCCTGGCGCTCGTCGGTGACCACAAGCAGCTGCCACCGGTCGAGGACGACGCGCTCTACGGCATCGTCGAGGTCGACCCGGCCCTGGAGGACCTGGTCAACCGCAGCCTGTTCGAACAGTGCTGGGATGGCGGGCTGCCCGCCGAGGCCCAATGCCTGCTGACCATCCAGCACCGCATGCATCCCGATATCGCGGCGTACGTGTCGGCGGCGTCATACGACAGCCAGCTGGAGAACGCGCCCGAGGTCGAGGCATACGACTACATCACGCGCAAACCGTTCCCGGTGGCCCTGCACTTCGTCGACACCGAGGGAATGCGGGGCGGCCGCGAGCGTCGCGGTCCAGGCGGTGCGCTGCGCAACGAGGCCGAGGTGCGCGTCGCCGCACAGGTCGTCCGGCTGCTCGACGAGCGTGCCCCCCGCGAGCTCAGCATGGCGGTCATCGCCATGTACGCCGAGCAGGTGGAGCGGCTTCGCCAGGCGCTCGGACGCCGGCGGTTCAAGCGCACCGTGAAGATCGACACCGTCGATTCGTTCGAGGGACGCGAGGAGGACATCGTGGTCATCTCGCTGGTGCGCTCGAACGAACGTGGGCGCATCGGATTCCTCAGAGTCCCCAACCGTCTGAACGTCGCCATCTCGCGGGCGAAACGCCTGGTGGCCTGCATCGGCGACAGCGCGACCCTACGGAGCGGCGACGAGTCGATGTACGGAATGCTTGTCGAGGCATCGCGCTCCACCGGTGGGTGGCTCAGCGCGCTGGAGCTCGTCTCGCAGCCCAAGCCGAGGCGTGGCGATCAGCGTCAGCCGGGCCAGGCAGGCGGCGGCGAGGCGGGTACCGAGATCGATCCCGAGCGCGCCGCGAAACGGCGGCGCCGCCGGCGTCGAGGCCGGCGGGGAGCCCCACTGGCGGTGACCTCCTCGGGCGAGCCTGGAACGGAGACAGCGGGCGCCGTCGCGCCACCCAGCGGCGAAGGCCAGCCCCAGGAGGGCGGGCAGCGGCGCCGCCGGAGACGCCGCCGGCGCGGACGTGGACATGGGGCGGGCTCTGCGCAGCCGGGCGGCCCCGCCGGGGAGAATGCCGGTGTGCCCGCGCCCCCGGATGATCAGCCGACCATCACACCGATCGCGACCGGGGATGCTCCGGAGGCCTGACTGGCGTGAGCGACACGGTCACGGTCTTCGTCCGCCCGGGGGATCCCGCCTCGGACGCGACGCTTCGGTACCTGGATCAGCGCGGGATCACGTACACCAAACGGGACGTCCTCTCGGACCCTTCGGCCACCGCGATCCTGTTCGGCCGGCTGGGCAGGGTCGTCGTTCCCGTCGTCCAGGTGGGAGAGCGACTCCTCGTCGGCCACGACCCGGTGCAACTGGCTCGCTTCCTGCCTCGTGAGGACAGCGAGGAGCAGCACGTGTCGTTTGGAGCGTCGGTTCGGACGGTCACCGGCGAGATCGCGGCCGCGAAACAGCTGCCCGCCACGTATGGCGTCGAGGTCGGCCAGGTCAAGCCCGGATCGCCGGCCGAAGCTGCTGGGATCCTTCCGGGCGACGTGATCACGGGCATCGGTCCGTACACCGTCAACGGTGGCGCCGACCAGTTTCGCCGGGCGGTGTCGCTGCGCCAGCCGGGCGACACCATGCTCCTGACCATCTGGCGCGAGGGAGACATCTCCGAGGTCGCGGTGGCGTTTCCGGCGGAGGCGCCCGTCGAGGTTCCAGCTGAGGAAGCGCCTCCGGCCTGACCGCTGCAGGCGGCTCACATTCGCGCAGACACCGCCGTTTGGTATGCAGTGACCACCGTGAAGTCGACAGCGCTGCCCCCCTTCCAACGCGTGTTCGACGAGCACGCGCAGGCGGTGCTGACCTTCCTGGTCGGTGCTGTGGGTGGGTCGGAGGCCGAGGACTGCTTTCAGGAGACGATGCTCAGCGCCTTGCGCGCGTATCCGCGGCTCGGCGACGCGTCCAATCTGCGCGGCTGGTTGTTCACCATCGCGCGGCGGAAAGCCATAGACGCTCATCGCGGGCGAGCGCGCCGGCCGATGCCGGTCGCCGATCCCGATCCGGGACCCACATGCGATGCACCCCCCGACATCGACGAAGGTGTCTGGGATCACGTTCGCAGCCTCCCGAGCAAGCAGCGCAAGGCCGTTGTGCTCCGTTTCGCCGGCGATCGGAGCTACCCGGAGATCGCCGCGGCGATGTCGACCACCCAGGACTCGGCGCGCCAGAGCGTGCACGAAGGATTGAAAAAGCTCAGGAGGGAACTCCGATGACCGTCAACCACGCGCTGACCGACCGCTTTCTCGAACGCGCCGAGGCCAGAGGACTGGTCGACGTGGCGGTGGCGACCATGGACAGTCCGATCGGCACCCTGCTGCTCATGGCCACTCCCAAGGGCCTGGTTCGCATCGCGTTCGAGAGCGAGAACCGTGACGAGGTGTTCGGCGAGGTGGCCGAGCGGCTGTCGCCCCGCATCCTTGACGCGCCGCGACGTCTCGACCCGGTGCTACGCGAGCTCGACAGGTACTTTGGCGGCAAGCTCCGCGATTTCGACGTGCCCCTCGACTGGTCTCTCACCGGCGCGTTCGCTCGCAAGGTGCTCCGACGCACCGCACGGATTCCGTACGGCTCGGTGGCGAGCTACGGTGAGGTCGCCGTCGGCGTCGGCACACCGCGCGGCTACCGGGCGGTGGGCAATGCGCTCGGATCGAACCCGATCCCGGTGGTGGTGCCGTGCCACCGCGTGGTGCGCACCGGCGGTGCTATCGGCGGCTATGGCGGCGGCCTGCCGCGCAAGCGGTGGCTACTCGATCTGGAAGCCGGCTGAGCGGCTACCAGCCTGGAGGCGGCTCGGACCTGTTGAGCAGCCGGACGAAGTCCTCGGCTCTCGCGACAGCCTCCCACCGGCGCGAGAAGAAGTCCTGGGTGATCATCCGATTGTCCGCCAGAGAGGTCACCGTGACCGCCCACTGGTTGAGAGCGCGCGAGACCTCGACCTCATGGGTGGCGGCTTCGTTGCGCATGACAACACCGCTGGCCGCCGGACGGCGTCCACGGTCGTTGCGTCGAGAGGACGCCATAGCCATCGCAAAGACCTCCAATTCATCCCGGCGGGCATACGCCTCACCGCCCAAACCATTGTCCCCCAAATGGGTGCCTCAGAGCGAGAGGGTCAGCTGGTTCCCGCTTTCGCGCTCGCCACGTCCGCCGGCGGGCTCGCGACTCGGCGGCGGGGCCACCGGCACTGACGTCTCCACCCATCCCGGGGGTCGTCCATCGCGTTCCGCGAGCGTTTGGATGACCGCGTCTGGCGGCCGGGGCAGCCCGAGCCCGAGCATCGCTCCGAAATCGAAGGCGTTGACCACCGCGTAGTTGCTCCTGTTGTTGTTCAGGAGGACGTGGAGCGGTACGCCGGAATCGCTCGCCGCGCGCATTGCCGGGACCCACTCGGCCAGTTCTGAGGCTGTGTACAGGTAATTGAATCGATCCCCGCTGGTGGGGCCACCCGAGTACCAGGTGTCCCGGTTGCGACCGTGAAACCTCGCGATGCACAGTCGCGGCGAGGTGATCGCGAGCAGTGGCGGCGCCGTCCCACTGCCGATCTGGGGCGCATCGACGCCGACGTACACGCATTCCAGCTCTCTGAGCAGATCCTCGGTTGCGGGCCAGGCGTCGTGGTCAAACCATGATCGGTGCCGGAACTCGATGGCGAGCAGATCGTCGGGGTGGCGGTCTCGCGCGGCAAGCAGCCATTCGCGCGCCTCTGGCCGGTTGATCAACCATGGCGGGAACTGGTAGTGCACCGCGACGAGCTTGCCGCTCGATCGCAGTGGCGCGAGCGCAGCCATGAAGTCCCGCTCCTCTTCCGCCGTGGGCTTGCGCGGAATCCTGTCCTCGCGCTCGTGTCCGGTGAGGCTTCGATACGCTTTGATGTTGAAGCGGAACTGCTCCGGGGTTCGCTCGACCCACGACTCCACCACCGGTGGTCGAGGGATGCCGTAGAAGGTCGTGTCGATCTCGACGAGCGGGAAGTACTGCGCATAGAAGGACAGCTTCTCCTTCTGGCGGCTGCCATGCTCCAGCTCGGGAGGATAGAAGTCGGTGTGGTCGGCCCAATTGCAGGTCCCGACCGCAATCGGCGCGCCCATATGTGCAAACAGTAACGAAGCTGTCACCGAAGCTGACGAGATCGGCGCCGCAACTGGCCATACGATCCCGGCGGTGGAGAGTAAGGCGGAGTTTTCCGAGCAGCGATGACGCCCTTGCTGCGCCATCTCAGCGCCGGCTGGAACCGGCGGTCGCGCATCGACCCGCGACTCTGGATTCTGGCCGCCGTCATGCTCGCGGTTGCGGTCACACTCTGGGTTGGTTACGCCGGGTCCCTGAGAGTGTTCTCGGCGCCCCAGCTGCCCTGGTGGGCATTCGCGCTCGGCTTCTTCGCGACCTCACGTCTGGCATCCATCGACAGTCCTCGCCGCGGTGTGCAGGCGATCACCCTGGCCGCCGCACCGTTTGTGGTTGGCCTCTTCCACGCGACCCCGATCGACCTGCTGCTCGGCTACGCGGTGGGTGCCATGCTCGCGGCCGCTACCAGACGGCCGCGCGCGGTGGCGCAGACCGCATTTGACATCCTCCGATTCGCGGTGTTCGGCGCCATCGGGATCTGGGCATTCCGGGCGATCGCGGGATCCCCGACTCTCCCGGTGTGGCACAGCGCGGTTGCGGCCATCGCCGCGACCGCGATCACGGTGCTGCGGCGCGCCGTCTCCGAGAGCGTCGTGCTCCGTCCGCGCGAACGAGATACCTGGATCGACGTCGCGAACCACCTGCGCGCCGCGTACGTGGCCGCCGCGGCGTCGATGTGTATCGGGCTCATCGCCGTTCGCCTGATTCCCATCGACCGTCTCGCGTTGGTGCCGCTCACCGTGGTCACGATCGCGGTGTTCCTGACCCACCGCGCATGGGTACGCGAGCGCTACGACCATGAGGCAGCCCAGTTCCTGATCGGAGCCGTCGACGCACTGGCCGGGCGGCAGCTCGAGCCGTCGATCGTGCTGCTCCTCAATCGCGCGCGCGACATCTTCCACGCCGAGATGGCACAGCTGACGGTCTTCCCGTCGCAGCCGGCCGAGAAGGCGTTTCGCACCACCGTGCGTCACGGCCAGCCCGACCAGGTGATGGTGTCCCTCGGCCTCGGCGAGCTCGACGACGTCCTTGAGGCGGAGACCGCCGGCGTCATCGTGCGTGCCGGGATCGCCGACGATCCGAGCTCGCAGATGCTCGCCAATCGAGGCGTCGGTGAGGCGATGGTGGCGCTGCTGCGCGGTGAATCGCGGATGATCGGCAGCCTGATGGTGGGCGGCCATCTCGACGCTCGCACCTTCGACACGCGCGACCTGCGTCTCTTCCGAACCCTCGCCACCCGGACGACTGCCATCCTGGAGAACAGCCGAATGGAGCGGTCGATCGCGCGGCTCACCGAGCTGCAGGAGCAGCTGACTCATCAGGCGTATCACGATTCGCTGACCGACCTCGCCAACCGTTCGCTGTTCGGGAAGCACATCGACCAGGCGCTGCGGCGAAGCGCGGAGGGCACCGCCGGTGTCGCCGTGATCTTCCTCGACATCGACGACTTCAAGGGCGTCAACGACACCCTGGGTCATGCCGCGGGCGACGCGCTGCTGGTCGAGGTCGCGGCGCGAATCCGCGCGTGTCTGCGCCGTCCGGACACCGCCGCGCGCCTCGGCGGCGATGAGTTCGCGCTCCTCATCGAGGGCGTGGACAGTGCGGTCGAAGCCGAGCACGTCGCGCGGCGCGTCCTCGACGTCCTTCGCGAGCCGTTCACGGTCTCGGGCACGTCAGTCATCGTGCGCGCGTCCCTCGGCATCGCTGTTGCAGACAAGGATGACGCTAACGCGACCAGCCTGATGCGTCAGGCCGACGTCGCCATGTATGTCGCCAAGGGTGCGGGGAGAAACCGCTACGTGCTCTTCGCGCCTGGCATGGAGAATGACGTGGTTCACAGGCGCAAGCTCCGTGGCGAGCTCGAGAACGCCATGGAGCTGAACCAGTTCATCCTCCACTATCAGCCGGTTGTCAACCTGATCACCGGAGAGATCACCGCAGTCGAAGCCCTGGTGCGCTGGCACCATCCGCTCCGCGGGATTGTCCCTCCGGGTGAGTTCATCGCGGTCGCCGAAGAAAGCGGTCTGATCATGCAGCTCGGCGAATTCGTGCTGCGCACCGCGTGTGCAACGACACTCCGGCTCCAGCGCCTGCAGTCGACACCGCTGGCGGTGTGCGTGAACGTGTCGGTGGTGCAGTTGAACGCTCCAACGTTCGTCGAGGACGTTCTCGCCATCGTGGAGGAGACCGGGCTCGCACCCGACACGCTGATCCTCGAGCTGACCGAGTCGATGTTCGTCGAGGACACGGCGATCGTGACCGCCAAGCTCGAGGCGCTTCGCACCGCGGGGATTCGCGTCGCGATCGACGATTTCGGCACGGGCTATTCGTCGTTGAGCTATCTGCGCCGGCTCCCCGTCGACATTCTCAAGATCGCCAAGCCGTTCGTCGACGATCTGGCCGACGGAGCGGAGGAGGACTTCACGAGGGCCATCGTCACCATTGCGGATGCGCTGCAGTTGCACGTGATCGCCGAGGGGATCGAGGCTGCGTCGCAGGTGACCCGCCTGCTGA
Source organism: Candidatus Dormiibacterota bacterium (assembly GCA_035948615.1). GTDB lineage: Bacteria > Chloroflexota > Dormibacteria > Aeolococcales > Aeolococcaceae > Palsa-851. The sequence goes on along the minus strand of DASZJB010000100.1, from coordinate 25,718 downwards.
GCCTCGGCTGCCTCGCCGGTCAGGGCTATCACCTCTGCCACCCGCTTCCCGCCGTCGAGATCGAGCAGCTGCTCCGCAATGGTGGGATCGACCGCGCCCGGCTCGAATCCACGCCCGGTCCGTCGGAGCACCTCGTGCTGCGGTTGCTGGGCTAGCCGGCATGTCCTGGGTCGCCGTGGCGGCGCTCGCGGTCGTGGCTCTGCTCATGGCCGTCGTGTCGTGGGCGGCCGTCCGTCGCGAGAAGGCACGGCTCGGGTTCCTGCACACCACCTCGTTGGCGCTCCTCGAATCCAGGGACCTCAACGCCGCGTCGGTGGACGTGCTCCGTCGCGCGAGCATTCGCTTCGGAGCGGATTGCGCCGAGCTGACCCTGATCGCGGAGACGGGCACCGCAACCGCCTTCCGGACGACGCTGCGCGGTGGCGAGGCGGTCGGGGTCATGCGGTCGACCGACCTCGAGGACGACGAAGACGGCGCCTTGACGCCGCCCATCTTCGGCGTGATCCACATTGCTCAGGCGACCGGCGACCCCTGGGTCGCGCGACTGTGCAGCCGCCTCGGGACCTCGCGCGGCCTCGCGGTGACCCTTCGCCACGGATCCCGCACCGTCGGCTACCTGGCCCTGGGGATGCGCTCGTCGGAGCGTCGTGAGTCACCCGGCCTGGATCAGCACCTCCAGGACCTGGCGACAGTCGTCGCCATGACGATCGAGCGAAGCCGCCTCCACGAGAGGCTCCTCAGGCTCGCCGCTCTTCAAAGCGAGCTTGCCGATCGCGCATTTCATGACCCGCTCACCAAGCTCGCCAACCGTGTGCTGTTCATCGACCGCATCGAGCGAGCGCTCGCCGAGAGAGATCGACAGCGCCACGTCGTGAGCGTGATCTCGGTGGAACTCGAGGACTTCCGGGGGATCAACGCCGAGCATGGACACGCGACCGGCGATGCGGTCCTCGTCGAGGTCGCCAGACGGTTGGACGAGTGCCTGCGCCGCACCGACACGGCCGCTCGACTTGGCGGCCACGAATTCGCCCTGCTCCTCCCCGAGGTGCTCGAGGCTCGTGAAGCCGAGCTTATCGCCCAGCGCGTGGTCGAGACACTCGCCGCTCCGATCGCCACCGAAGGACCGATCGTGTCGATCCATGCCTCGGTCGGGCTCGCGTGTGCCGGCCCCGAGGAGGGCTCCGCGCCCTCGCTGCTCCGTCACGCGACCAGCGCCGCGCAGGATGCGCGCGAAGCGGGCTCGGCCGCCTACCGCGTCCACGGCGGGTCGCCCGCCGGGTCGTCCAGCCTCGAGGTTGCGGATGAGCTCGAGTCGGCCCTGAGCATGGGGGAGCTCGTCCTCCACTACCAGCCGATCGTGGAGCTACGAACCGGAAAGATCCTCGGTGCCGAGGCGCTGGTCCGCTGGCAGCACCCGGTCCGGGGACTGATCGCGCCTCAGCAGTTCCTGCCGGTGGCGGTGGAATGCGGCCTGATGGAACGCATCGATGAGTACGTGATGCGCACCGCGTGCGAGCAATTGCGGCGCTGGCAGGTCGCATTCCCGGCCACCCCGGAGCTGGCGATGTCGGTCAACGTCGCCGCCGGCGAGCTCACTCGCGGAACTCTCGTCGATCGCGTCACCAGGTGCCTTGCGAGGGCCGAGGTCGATCCGGCCTGCCTGATCCTCGAGCTCACCGAGAACGCGGTGCTCGAGAATCTCCACGCGTCCATCGCCACCTTTGACGCCGTGCAGCGGGCCGGCGTCCACGTGGCCGTCGATGACGTCGGGACCGGATATACCTCGCTCGCATACCTTCGCCGCCTGCCGATCGACATCCTGAAGATCGCTCCATCGCTGGTCGCCGAGCTCGGCGACCCCAATTCGAGCGGTGAGCCGGCACGAACCGTCGTCCGTCACGGGGAGGCGCTCCGCCTCGCACTGGTCGCCGAGGGGGTCGAATCGCCGCTCCAGGTCACCCGGCTCAACGAACTCGGCTGTGGCATGGCTCAGGGGTTCCACCTTGCGCACCCCTGCGAGGCGGATGTGATGGAGGCGCTGCTCAGCAGGGGTGGCCTCGATCCGGGGCTCTTCGCGACTACGGCTCCGGCGCCGCGAGCGACGCCAAAGCGCAAGCCGTCCCGCTCGCGGCGCGTACCCTCGCCGGGTGCACCAGCGCGAAACTCTGCGTGAGCTCGCCGTCGCCGCCGCCTCGGCGGCGGGAGCGTTGGTCGCCGAGGCCCACGCGCGACCCGGAACCCTGACCGCAGAGGTCAAGAGCCCCGGCGACTACGTCACCGAGGTCGATCGTGCCGCTGAGCAGGCGGCGATCCGCGTGCTCCGTGACGGCGCACCCGACATCCCCATCCTCGCCGAGGAGTCCGGCGGCACTCGTCACGAGCGTATGTGGGTGATCGATCCGTTGGACGGGACCACCAATTTCGTGCGCGGGTTTCCCGTGGTGGGCGTCAGCGTTGCCCTCGTGGAGGAGGGGCGACCGGTGGTCGGTGCGGTGATCGCGCCGCTCCTCGATGCCGCCTGGAGCGCGGCCGAAGGACGGGGTGCGGTGGACGCGGAGGGACGCCGCCTCTCGGTGTCGACACACCCGGGTTCGGGTGTCGTTGCCACCGGGTTCCCGTTTCGCCGCAAGGACCGGCTGCCTCGATACCTGCGGGTGATGAGCACGGCGCTCGAGCGCTTCGAGGACCTTCGCCGCGCCGGCGCCGCAAGCCTCGACCTCGCCTACGTTGGCGCCGGCGTGTTCGACGGGTTCTTCGAGCTCGGCCTGGGTCTCTGGGACATCGCCGCCGGTGCGCTGCTGGTTCGCGAGGCGGGCGGAGTCGTGACCGATTGGGCCGGCGATCCCGACGCGGTGTTTGTCAGCGGCGACATCCTGGCGGGGACTCCGGCGTGGCATGCGGCCATGCTGGAGATCGTTGCGGCGTAACTGCGCATGCCCGTCCGAGCCTTATAAGGTACGTCGCCTGTGAGCACCCAGAATCCGTCGACCCCTGCATCAGGCCTGCTGCGCGGCAGGCGAGTGGTCGTCACCGGCGTCCTGACCCCGAGAAGCATCGCGTTCGCGATCGCGGCCGCGGCACAGGCGGCGGGTGCGGATGTGCTGCTCACCTCGTTCGGGAGGGCGATGAGCCTGACCCGGAAGAGTGCGCAGCGTCTCAGCCCGGTACCCGATGTGCTCGAGATGGACGTGACCGACGTCGCCCAGGTGCAGGCGGTCGCCGAGCACGTGCGCGGGACCTGGGGCGGCGTGGACGGCGTCGTCCACGCGATCGGGTTCGCACCCGCCGACTGCCTCGGGGGTGGCTTCCTCGAGGCACCCTGGAGCTCGGTGAGCACGGCGTTCCACGTGAGCAGCTACTCGCTGCAGACGCTGGCGGCGGCCTTCGCGCCGTTGATGCCGGAGAGCGGCGGATCGATCGTCACGCTTACGTTCGACGCGCGGGTCGCCTGGCCGGTGTACGACTGGATGGGCCCGGCAAAGGCGGCGCTCGAGGCCATCGTCAGGTACCTCGCCCGCGAGCTCGGACCCCGTGGGATCCGCGTGAACACCATCTCGGCAGGTCCTCTCGAGACCATCGCGGCGCGCTCGATCCCCGGGTTCGAGAGCCTGAAGGCGTCATGGGGCCTGCACTCGCCGCTCGGATGGGACAGTTCGGACAGCGGACCGGTCGCCGATACGGCAGCGTTCCTGCTCAGCGACCTTTCCCGCGCCATCACCGGCGAGATGATTCATGTCGACGGTGGCTACCACTCGCAGGGCGCACCGATCATCGAGACCGCGGAGGCGAAAACATGAGCGGCAGCAACGGCAGCCCGCGCGTTGCGATCACCGGGATCGGAGCCGTGAGCCCACTGGGGCTGGACGCCGAGTCCACCTGGCAGTCATGCCGCGCCGGCCGGGGAGGCATCGCACCGATCACGGCCTTCGACTCTTCCCACCTCACCACCCAGATCGCCGGCGAGGTCAAGGGCTTCGACCCCGAGGCCGTGCTCGGGAAGAAGGAGGCGCGGCGCACCAGCCGGTGCACGCAGTTCGCGCTCTTCGCAGCCCGTCAGGCGATCGAGGACTCGGGATTGGACATCAGGCCGATCGCCGAGGACGTCGGCGTGCTCGTCGCCTCAGGGGTTGGCGGTATCGAGGTGATCGAACGCAACGTTCTCGCCCTGTACAACCAGGGCCCGCGCCGGGTGTCGCCGTTCACCGTGCCGTCGATGATCATCGACATGCCGGCGGGAGCGATCGCCATCGACTGCGGGGCCAAAGGCGTCAATTACGCGATCGTCAGCGCCTGCTCGTCGTCGGGGCACGCGATCGGCGAGGCCGCCGAATGGATCCGGCGCGGTGAGGCCACCGCGATCATCACCGGCGGCACCGAAGCCTCGATCACCAACATCAGCGTCGCCGCCTTCGACGCCATGCAGGCGCTGTCGACACGCAACGACGAGCCCGAGCGCGCATCTCGACCCTTCGACAAGGACCGCGACGGCTTCGTGATGGGCGAGGGCGCCGGAATGTTCGTGGTCGAGGAATGGGGGCATGCGATCGCCCGCGGGGCTCACATCTACGGTGAGGTTGCGGGCTACGGAGCCACCGCCGATGCCTTCCACATCACCCAGCCGGACGAGCAGGGCGATGGCGCGCGTCGCTGCATCCTGCGGTCGCTCAAACGGGCCGGCCGCGATCCCGACGAGGTCGACTACATCAACGCGCACGGAACGTCCACGCAGATGAACGATGCCGCCGAAACCCGTGCGGTCAAAGCCGCCTTCGGCCCCCAGGCAAGCACTATTCCCATGTCGTCGACCAAATCGATGCACGGGCACCTGCTCGGCGCCGCCGGTGCCGTCGAGGCGGTGATCACTGTTCTGGCCATTCGTGACCAATTCGTGCCACCCACGATCAACCTCGACGAACCCGACCCCGAGTGCGACCTCGACTACGTTCCCAACCACGGTCGTGACGCTCGCATCGACTTCGCGCTCAGCACCTCGTACGGGTTTGGTGGCCACAACGTCTGTCTGGCGCTGGCGCGCCCGGATGGAAGCTGAGCGGCTCACCCGCAGGGTCGGCGAAGGCCGGATCACGCTCCGGCGCGCTGACATCACCACCCTGGAGGTCGACGCGGTGGTCAACGCCGCCAACGCCTCGCTGGCCGGCGGAGGGGGTGTCGACGGGGCGATGCATCGCGCCGCCGGACCCGACCTCATGCGCGAGTTGCAGGAGCGTTATCGAGGTTGCCCCACCGGATCGGCGGTGGTCACCGGCGCGGGCCGCCTGCGAGCGCGCCACGTCATCCATGCGGTCGGTCCGCGGTGGCGCGACGGAGAGCACGACGAGCCCGCGCTCCTCGCATCCGCGTACCGGAGCGCGTTCGCGATGGCGGTCGAGCATGCCTGCGCCACGGTGGCTGCGCCGTCGATCAGCACCGGGATCTACGGTTTTCCGATCGAGCTCGCCGCGCCGATCGCCATCGGCGCGGCTGATCAGGCGCTCGCGCACCCCGGCACCACACTCCGAGAGATCACCTTCGCCCTTTTCTCCGATGCCGATCTCGAGGTCTTTGCGAGGGCCCTGTGACGCCCGCTTGACGGTGGCGTTGGGGGCGTGGCCATAGAGTGGGCAGCGCCTTGTCCGAACGTCCGCGGTGGTTCGCCGCCGCTCTCATCGTTATCGCCTCGATCGTCCTTGCTCATTACGCGCAGGTCTGGACTGTGGTGCCCGGTTCGCTGGCGACCACGAGCGACTTCGCCGGAACGTACGTCGCGTCGACGCTGATCGGCTCGGGTCACGCCGAGCAGATCTACGACCCGGCGTCGGAGCGCCGGACGCTGGTGAGGAGCGGAGCTCCGGCCAGCCACGACAACATCCCGTTCGAGAACCCGCCCGCGGCCGCGGTGGTCGCCCTGCCCTTTACGCTGCTCGGAGCCGGGTCGGCCTGGCGCGCCTGGTCGCTGCTCCAACTGGTGCTGATGGGGCTCTCGCTCCTGCTGGTCACTCGCGCGGCGCCGTGGCCGGCGTCGTTGCCAAGGTTGCCGCGGGTGGCAATCGTCCTGGTCGCTCTCGCCGGCTTCGGGACCGGCCTGCTCTTCGTGGAGGGCCAGTGGGACGGCGTTTCGGTTTTCGGCCTCGCCTGCGCGTACGCCCTCTGGCGGCGAGATCGGCCCTTGGCAGCAGGCTTCGCGCTCGGGTTCACGGCTGCCATCGCCAAGCCCCAGCTGGTGATCGGCATCGCGGCGTTCATGATCGGTCGGCGGGACTGGCGCGGCGTCGGCGGAGCTCTGGCCGGCGCGGCGGTGACCATGGCGATCGGGCTCGTGGGCGCAGGGCCTCGAGCGTTTGGCTCCTTCGTGGCCGCAATCGCCACGCCGAGCAACTCACCGACGGCGCAGATGCAGGGGGCCAGCGGGCTGTTCGGCTCGCTGCTCGGTCACGCCCCCGGGGTCTTCCTCCTGGCCGTCGGGGGCGGTATCGCCGCGGCGGCCGTCGCGGTATGGCTCGGGACGGTCGCTCATCGCCGGCCCGATCTCCTCGAGCCGTCGCTCTGTGGCGCCGTGGCGCTGTCGCTGTTCGCTTCGCCCCACCTGCTCGGCCACGACCTGACCCTGCTGGCGCCGGTCCTGGTCGCGGGCCTCGCCTGGCTGGCCGGCCGACCAGGCGAGCGGCTCTGGCCGGGCATGGCCACTCTCGCGGTGCTCGCGACCTGGGTGCTGCTGTCGGTCGCGACCCTCGGCGACCTCTCCCAGAACACCGTCGGCCTCCCGGGCAGAGCGACTCCGTGGGCGCTGCTGCTCACCGCCGCCACCTGGTGCGCCCTGGTCGCCCGCGCCGCCCGTACTCAACTCGCCGGACGCCGGGAGTTGCCGCGCTCGGCCGTGGCGTAGGAATCGGAGTTGATCGACGCTGTCATGGGTACGTTCACCTTGATGAAAGCTCTTGGGAGCACCATAAGAACGGCACCATGAACAGAGACGGCGTCCATCTCGCCCGTATCGCCGGCATCAGGATCTCGGCGGACTGGAGCGTCCTGCTGATCGGAGCGCTCCTGGCGTGGGGCGTGGCAGGAGGAGCGGTGCCGCTCCAGGTCCCCGGGACCCCGGTCTGGCTCGCCTGGATCGTCGGCGTCATCGCGGCGACGCTGCTGATCGTCTCGCTCGTGGCTCATGAGCTTGGGCATGCGCTGCTCGCGCGCCGGCGCGGCGTCACCGTCGAGGGGATCAAGCTCTGGCTCTTCGGGGGTGCTGCCCAGATGAGCGGTGACCTCATGACCGGCAGGACCGAGATGCTCGTCGCGGCGATCGGGCCGGCGATCACCTTCGTGCTCGCCGGAGCATTCTTCGGATCCTCGTGGCTGCTGGTGCAGATCGGCGCGCCCCCGCTGGTGATCGTGGTCACCGAGTGGCTTGCGGCCGTCAACCTGGCCCTGCTCCTCTTCAACCTCATCCCGGCGTTCCCGCTCGACGGCGGCCGGATCCTGCGAGGATTCCTCTGGACCCGGACGAAGAACCGGATGACCGCCACGGTGGCGGCAGCGCGGGCCGGCCGCTTCTTCTCAATGGCCGTCATCGGCCTCGGGGTCCTCGACCTCTTCTTCGTCAGTCCCATCGGCGGGCTCTGGCTGGTGCTCATCGGATGGTTCCTGGCCAGCGCCGCGCGGGGTGAGGCGACCGGCGAGCAGGCGCGTCACGCACTCGAGGGCGTCCTGGTCGGCGATGTCATGTCGAAGAACCCGGTGATTGTCCCGTCCTGGATCACGGTCGAGCTGCTTGTCGAGCAGTACGTCATGGGGCACGACTTCACCTCGTTTCCCACCCACAGCATCGACGGGCGCATCGACGGGCTGGTGACGATGCGCGGTATCAAGCTGGTGCCGCCGCAGCAGCGCAGCAACCGCCGCGCCATCGATATCGCCATCCCCGCAGACCGGGTGCCCATCGCCCGTCAGGACGAGCCGGTCACCGACCTGCTCAAGCGAATCGGGACGGCCTCCGACGGCCGGGCGATGGTCTACGACGGCGGGACGCTGGTCGGGATCGTGTCGCCGAGTGACATCGCCCGCCTGTTCCAGAGCGGCCCGGGCAGGGTCTCCGCGAGCGCCGCCGCCTAACTCGCCTCGTCGGCGACGCTCAGGATCAGCTTGCCGAAATTCTCCCCGCGAAAGAGGGTCAGCAGGGTCTCCGGGAAGCGCTCAATGCCCTGGACCACGTGCTCGGCAGACTTCAGGCGTCCCTCCGCGATCCAGCCGGCCAGCTCCATTCCGGCCTCGGGGTAGCGCTTGGCGTAGTCGAAGACGAGGAACCCCTCCATGCGTGCTCGATCGACGAGCAGGGCCATGTAGTTCGCCGGCCCCTGTGCCGGCCCATCGGTGTTGTACTGCGAGATCGAGCCGCAGATCACGATGCGGGCGTGGCGCGCCAGCCTGGTGAGGACCGTGTCGAGGATCACGCCGCCGACATTGTCGAAGTAGACGTCGACACGGTCAGGGCAGAGCTCGCGGAGCGCCACGCGGACATCCTCGTTCTTGTAGTCGATGGCGGCGTCGAAGCCCAGCTCGTCGACGATGAACCGGCACTTCTCGGCCCCGCCGGCGATCCCGACAACGCGACAGCCCTTGATCTTTGCGATCTGGCCGACGACCTGGCCCACCGCACCTGCGGCGGCGGAAACCACCACGGTCTCGCCGGCGACCGGCCGGCCGATGTCGAGCAGCCCGAAGTACGCGGTCATCCCCGGCATGCCCAGCACGCTGAGGTACTTGGTCAGCGGCGCCGCTGAGACCTCCACCGTCACGACGCCCCTGCCGTCACTGAGTGCGTAGTCCTGCACACCGAAGATTCCGCTGACGTGATCGCCCTCTTTGAAGTCGCCATGTCGGGATGCGACCACGCGGCCCACGCCGCCCGCACGCATCACCTCGCCGATCCCGACCGGTGGCACGTACGACCGCCGATCGTTCATCCAGCCGCGCATCGCCGGGTCGAGCGAGATGTGCAGGACTCGCACCAGGAACTGACCGTCGGCAGGGTCGGGAACCGGGTCTGTCTGGAAGGCCCAGTCGGCCGCAACCGGCAGTCCCCTGGGGCGGGCGGCCAGACGCCACTGGCGGTTGACGGCGACACCGGCTGAGTCGGATGTGGAACTCACCGCATCAGACTACGCGCGAGGGGCTGGTAGGCTCCGGCGAATGCTGAGCGCTGGGCTGATCCTCTTCCTGGCCGCGCTCCAGGGAGTCACCGAGCTCTTTCCCGTGTCCTCGCTCGGCCATGCGGTGGTGGTCCCGCCCCTCATCGGGCTCAACTTTCGGGAGACGAGTCCCGCCTTTGTCCCGGTGCTCGCGATCCTTCATCTCGGGACCGCCGCGGCCCTGCTCTTCCTCTACCGGCGCGACTGGGCGCGGATCATCGTCGGGTTCTTCAGGGCGGCGGTGCGGGGCCGGGTCAGCGATCCCGACGAGCGCCTGGCGATCATGCTGATCGTCGGCACCGTCCCGACCGGGATCATCGGCTTCCTCCTCCAGGACCCGTTGAAGTCGCTGTTCGGCGATCCCCGAGCCGCCTCGGTGTTCCTGATCGTCAACGGGGGAATCCTCTTCGCGGCGGAGATGTTCCGGCGTCGCGACGAGCGTCGCCGAGCCCAAGTCAGCGCGCAGGTGCTGGCCCACGAAGAGGACGATCCCGCGTACGAGCGCGTCGAGGGGCTCAGCCTGCGCACCACCGTGATCGTCGGCGTCTTCCAGGCGGGCGCGCTTCTGCCGGGTATCTCACGCTCGGGCATCACCATGGCGGCGGGGCTGGTGGCCGGACTCCGCCACGAGGAGGCAGCCCGGTTTTCGTTCCTGCTCGCGACCCCGATCATCCTCGCTGCGGGATTGCTCGAGGTGCCCACGCTCGGGTCTGACGCGCCCACGCTGCTGGTGGCCATCGCCGCCGCAGTGGTTGCCGGGCTCGTCGCATACGCGAGCGCCCGCTTCCTCCTCCGCTACCTCCGCCTCGGACGTCTCGACCCCTTCGCGTATTACTGTGCCGCTCTCGGGGCCGCGGGCCTCGTCTTCATCCACTGAGGTCGTGAACTGATTTGCTGAAGCACGGGTCGTGCGTGCCACGGACCCACGACCGCACTCACCGGGGGATCTGTCATGCGGGGTAGCCGCCCACTAGCGCTCGCGCTGCTCGTTCTTGCCGTGATCTTCGCCCTCGCGGCGGTCTTCTACTTCACGACCAAGACGAGCTTCCTGGCCTCCGGACCCCCGGCAATCCACGTGAAGCACGCCATCGTGTTCACGGTGCTGACGCTGCTCGCGGTGGTCGCGGCGAACTTCGCGCGCCCAAAATCCATCCAGGCCTGAGCGAGGCCCCGCATTGACGCCCGACCGCGCGGCGGAGATCTATCGCCAGGAGTTCGCCGACACCCGTCGGGAGCGGTTGTTTCTGTCATCGGTGTCATTTTTCACGACGTTCGCCGCCACTCGGGCGATCACCCACGCGATCCGTGCCGGCGTGGGGCCGTTCCACAACCTCACGGTGGGGGGCCGTCACTTTCATCACCTCGTCCTCGGCATCGCCGGTCTTCTCGGCACGGGCTACCTCTGGCTGATCGAGGTCGACACCCGGACGGCAACGGGGACCGACGACGCGCTGGCGAAATTCACGTCAATCCTGTACGGCGGCTCATCGGCGCTCACCCTCGACGAGTTCGCGCTCTGGCTCGACCTCGAGGACGTGTACTGGACCAGACAGGGACGCGCAAGTGTCGACGCGGTGGTGCTGTTCGGCGGCCTGCTTTCGATCGGACTCTGGGGAGGTCCGTTCTTTCGGCGAGTCTTCCGCGAGCTGTCACACATCTGATCGCCGAGACGGCACGGCGTCAGCGCACGCTCACCACGAGTCGACGTAGCGACGTCGCGGCGCGTGCGGCAGCGGTTCCTCCGGATGGAGGAGGACCGCGGCCACCAGGGCTCGCGTCGCAGCGGGATCGACCACGTCGTCGACCTCGAAGTACGTTGCGGTGTTGAGCGCGGTGCCTCGTTCATACGCCTCGGCGACCATGGCGTCGAATCGGGTTTGGCGCGCGCCGGCGTCGTCGATCGCCTCGAGCTCCTTGCGGTAGGCCAGTTTCACGGCTCCCTCGAGGCCCATCCCACCGAACTCGCCGGTGGGCCACGCGACGGTCATCAGCGGTGCACGGAAACTCCCACCTGCCATCGCTTGGGCGCCCAGCCCGTATCCCTTGCGCAGCACCACGGTCATGAACGGAACCGTGAGCGCAGCGCCAGCGAGGAAGAGGCGGCTCGCGTGGCGCACGAGTGCCGTCGTCTCCGCATCGGGACCGACCATGATCCCGGGGGTGTCGCACAGGAACAGCACCGGTAGCCTGAATGCTTCGCACAACTGGAGGAAGCGCGCCGCCTTGTCGGCGCAATCGCTGGTGATCGCACCCGCCAGATGCATCGGGTTGTTGGCGACGATGGCGACGGCGTGTCCGTCGATGCGTGCGAGGGTGGTCACCATGCCGCGTCCGAAACCTGGTCGCAGCTCGAGCGACGAATCCATGTCGGCGAGGGCCGCGATCGCCCGGTGCACGTCGTATGCGCGCCGCCGGTTCTCGGGGACGACGTCGCGCAAGGCTGCTTGATCAGGCACGTCCCAGCCGGCGACCGGACCCTGGAAGAAGGAGAGCGCATGCCGGGCTCGGCGAACGGCATCGGCCTCGTCGGTGGCGGCGATGTCGATGACGCCGTTGCGCACCTGCACATCGAATGGACCCACCTGGTCGGCGTCCACAACGCCGAGCCCGCCGCCCTCGATCATCGCCGGGCCGCCCATGCCGATGCTCGCGTCGGGCGTCGCGATGATCAGGTCGGAGCATCCGAGGAGTGCAGCGTTGCCGGCGAAGCATCGACCTGAGGCGATCCCGATCCGCGGAACCACGCCGGAGAGCCGTGCCCAGAGCGCAAACGCCATGACATCGAGACCCGCCACCATCGCGTGGTCGGTGTCACCCGGTCTGCCGCCGCCGCCCTCGGCGAAGAGCACGACAGGCAGGCGGCGGCGTTCGATCACGTCGAAGAGGCGATCCTTCTTGCGATGCCCCATCACGCCCTGCGTCCCGGCGAGCACGGTGTAGTCGTACGAGAGCACGGCGCAGTGCGCGCGGTCCTCGCCGACCAACGCGGTGTTCACGCGCGCGGTCCCGCCGATGAGTCCGTCGGCCGGCGTTCGATGCATCAGGTCGTCGACGCTGCGCCGTCCACGCTGCGCAGCGATGGCCAGGCCTCCGTACTCGACGAAGCTGCCCTCGTCGCAGAGATCGCTGAGATTCTCGCGAGCGGTTCGGCGTCCCGCGGCGTGGCGCGCCTGGACAGTGTCGGTGCGACTCTCGTCCTGAATCAGGCTCCTGCGCCGGAGCGCTTCAGCCAGATCGGGACGGATCGAGTCACGCTCCTGCTCGGGCACCTGATGAGCTTAGGGGCGCCGGTCAGCCGTCGGCACTGTCGCCCGCGCACCGCATCGCCGATCAGCTCGCCGGCCACGCCCTGGCCAAACCTCAACGTCCCGCTCGCCTCGAGGGTCGCTCCTCGCTCGGAAGAAATCTGAAGAGCCGCACGTCCGGTTCGAACGCGCGAGGTGGAGAGGTCAGTCGATTGGCGCCCACACCAACGGTCGTATCCGGGATAGCGACGAAGTCGACCTCGGCGAAGCCTGCCTCCGTGAACCAGGCACGGATGGCCGGCGTCAGATCCGGCGCGAACGTTCCGCGGGTCCAGATCACGGTCGCTTCTGGTGCGCAGAGCGCCGAAAGGTTGGCCACCGTGCTGTGAACGTCGTCATCGGAGACGTTGCCGAAGATGCCACAGGCCAGCACGATGTCAGCAGGGACGAACCCGGTGAAAGCCGTCGTTCGGGACGCGTCACCGGTGACCACCTCGATGCCCTGCGACACCTCAGCGGCGTGCTCGCGCGCGCGTTGCGCAAGGTCCGGATCGAGCTCCACCAGCAGCCCGCGAACGTCGTCGTGACGGGGATGGCCGGGCAGTACGCCGAGCAGATCGCGCCCATCTCCGGCGCACATGCTGATCACGCTGATCGGACCCTGCGCGGAGGCGTCGAGCGCCGCGCGGATCATGCGCTGCACCACCGCGAGACGACGTGTCAACGCCGAACCAGGCGCGTAGCCGTCGTGCCATGCGACCCACTCGCTCACGAGCGGCATGCCCGATGCGACGGTGTCAAGCGTCACCCGAAGTTGTCGTCAAGCATCACCCGAAGTCGTGTCACGTATCGGCCGGAACTCGCTGTCTGGCGTCAATCGAAGTAGCACAACGAATTGGTGCCCGCTCAGGGATTCGAACCCTGGACCTTGGGATTAAGAGTCCCCTGCTCTACCAACTGAGCTAAACGGGCCAGGCGGCCGATTCTACCCGGGGGTCACCGCCCCACTGGACCCGCTCCGCCACCGACACGCCCCGCTCGACGCTCCCCGCTGAGCCACACCATCGATCGGTACTGCTGCGCGAGCCGCATCCGGACGGGCGGCGGCGACGGCACGATCGAATCCGTCATCGGCGTCGTCTTCTGCTCCTCGATGGCCAGGCGCAGGTCTGCAGTGCTCGTTCCCGGAAACACGGTCAGGACCCGCCCGAGGTCATGCGCGCCGAAATGGCTGTCCCCGGCACCGAGCGCCGCACCAAGCCGGTTCCGATGCTCTGCGTAGAACGCGTCGAGCAGCCGCCATGTCCTCGGGAGCACCGGCGCGGTGTGGCGAAGCTCGATCCCGTCGACCGAGCGGACCTCGAGCAGGCTCCGCGCCCTTGCCGGGGTTATCGATGCGAACCAGGTGGGCATGAAGGGGTGGGCGATCACCGCGAGTCCGCCGGCGTCATGGATCGCGTCAATGGTGTCCTCAACCGACATGTGCATACGAATCTGCTGATCCAGGAAGAGGCCGACGATGTGAATACCGGGCGGGAACGACGCGGTGACCTCCTGCCCCCGGACGACCCCGACACCGAGCGCCGCGCCGGCTTCGAGTGCGGGACCGAGCTCCGAGATGGTGTCGTGATCCGTGATGCAGAGCACGTCGAGCTCGATGGCAGCCGCAGCGCGAACCAGTTCCACGGCGCTGACCATTCCGTCGCTCGCGAGGGTGTGCGCGTGGACCTCCGCCACCCCGAGCCCCTCGGCGGCGCGCACGCGAGCATCGGACCGCTGCCGCATCGGGTCCAGTGTAGTGGGGCGCTGAGAGTGCGCTGAGAATTGCAATTTGAGATCATCTCGTGGCGGAGTTGTGGGGGGCCGACTCATATACTCGAGGCAATGAATGGTCCGACCCGCATCCTCGTTGTCGACGACGAGCAGAGCATCACCGACTTCATCGCGCTCGGCTTGCGCCATGAGGGTTTCGAAGTCCGCACCGCGCCCGACGGACACGTCGCATTGCGAGCCGTCGACGAGTTCAAGCCGCATCTCGTCGTTCTCGACCTCATGATGCCTCGCGTCGACGGCTGGCAGCTGTGCCGCGCCCTGGCGGGCGACCGATCGCGCGGGATCATCATTCTCAGCGCGCGTGACGAGACCGGTGACCGCATCCAGGGGCTGGAGCTCGGCGCCGACGACTACCTCGTCAAGCCATTCGATTTCGCCGAACTGCTCGCCCGGATTCGCGCTGTGCTTCGCCGTCGCAACCCCGATCTCACCCGTGTGATCCAGGTCGGCAACCTCAGCATCGACACGGCGACCCGTGAGGTACGTACCGGTGACCGCTGCGTGGACCTCTCGGTGCGCGAATACGATCTGCTGCTCTATCTCGCCAGCAATGCCGACCAGGTCCTTCCCCGCCAGCGCATTCTCGACGAGGTCTGGGGTTACAACTTCTTCGGCGACGAGAACAACATCGAGGTCTACATCCGCTATCTGCGCACCAAGCTCGGCGATACCACGCACGAACGGATTCAAACGGTGCGCGGCGTCGGCTACCGGCTGCGCAGCCGCGTCGATGGGAGCGACGCCGCGGCGCGGTAGACGTGCGTCGCCTCGGACACGCTCTCGCATCCTTGCGCTGGCGGCTGACCCTCACCTTCATCGCACTGCTCCTGCCATTGCTGGTGCTCCTCGCCGGGTATCAGTACCTCACGCTGCGAGCGAGCCTTATCAGCAATCGCGTCAGCGAGTTGCAGGCCGACTTCACCTCAGCGAAGCGATTGGTCGCCGCCAAGGAGAAGCAGCTGGGCGCCACCACGACGGCGACGCGACGGCTCTGCGCGACGCACCCGGCGCTCGTCGGAACCGCGGTGGCCAACGCCGTGTCGACGGTGACCGGGCAGACCGTTCAGGTGGTCGTCTACGACCACAGCCTCACCCAGGAGGCGGTCATGCCCCAGGGCGCGACCCCGCCAACCCTCGACGCGGCCGTGCTCCAGGGGGTGGTGGACCGAGGCACCCGCTCGAGTGCCCAGCAGGTCACCACCAGCGGCGGGGATCAGCTCGTCGTCGGATTCCCGGTCGTCGCCGGTTCCGGAGTGTGTGGCGTTGCCCAACTCTCGGTGTCGATGGACCCGATCACCGGGGTGCTGCACGACGAGATCCTGCTGATCACCGCCGGCGGTCTCGTGATCCTGGTGCTCGCGCTGGTGCTCGGCGTGCTGCTCACTGGGCGGACGCTCCGGCCCATGCGCCGCCTGACCGCTACCGCGGAGCAACTCGCGACCGGTGATCTCAGCGCGCGCAGCCTGCTCACCCCGAGCAACGACGAGGTTGGTCAGCTCGCGAGCAGCTTCGACCACATGGCCGACCGCATCCAGGAAGCCTTTACCGCGCAGCAGGATTCCGAAGCGCAGGTACGGCGGTTCATCGCCGATGCGTCGCACGAGCTGCGCACGCCGCTCACCGCGCTCAAGGGGTATATCGACGTGTTGCGCCGGGGTGCCGGCCGCGAGCCGGCCGCACTTGACGCAGCTCTGGAGGCGATGAGCAACGAGTCCGAGCGCATGCGTGTGCTGGTCCTCGATCTGCTGACCCTGGCGCGCCTCGACGCGCAGCGAGAGTCGCACCCGGAGGACTTCGACCTCAACGCCTCGGTGAACGGGCTGCTCGATGAGGGCGTCCCCGGAATGCCCGCGGTGGTGGAGCGCAGCCTTGCACCGTCTCCATTGTTGGTCCACGCCGACCCCAACGCGGTGAGCACCATCGTCCGCAACCTGCTCGTCAACGCGTGCAAGTACGCGCAGGGCGCGGCACAGCGCTGGAGCACCGGGCTCGAGGGCGGCTGGGCGAAGCTCGAGCTTCGCGACGAGGGGCCCGGCATTCCCGCGGTCGACCTGCCCCACGTGTTCGAGCGCTTCTACAGGGGCGAGAAGACGCGGGCGCGCGAGGAGGGTGGCAGCGGGCTCGGCCTCAGCATCGTCCAGGGGCTCGCGCGTGCCATGGGAGGCGACGCCGCGATCCGGAGCACCGAGGGAGCGGGCACGACGGTGACCGTATGGCTGCCGCTCGCGCCCGTGCCGCCTCCGCCCCCTACAGATTGAACGGCGACTGGAACGAGAGCCCGCTCAGCACCGTCAGCTGCCCGGTGGCCATGAGCAGGCCGAAGCCGAAGAGGATCACGCCGGCAAGGATGCTGATCACCCGAAGGTGGCGGTTGACGCTGCGCAGCACCCCCTGGAGCCGGTCGGCAAGCGCGGCGACAAGCAGGAACGGGATCGCCAGCCCGAGGCAGTACAGGACCATGAATGGGAGCCCGCCGAAGTCGCGGTTCTGAGCCAGGGTGAGGATGGCCCCGAGTTGGGGTCCCAAGCAGGGCAGCCAGCCCGCGGCGAAGGTCAGTCCGAGCAGCAGGCCACCTGTGGCGCCATTCGAGGGGCGCAGGTGGAACCGCCGCTCGCGTTCCAGCCAGCCGAATCGCAGCACCCCCATGGTCTGGAGCGCGAGCACCATGATGATCGCGCCGGCGATGCGATTGACCAGGTCGAGGTTGCGCTGGAACACCGTGATCGCCAGCACCCCCTCGAGCAGGTAGTACTCGGCGATGAACACCACGCTGAAACCGATCACGAAGGCAATCCCCGTGGTCATCGCGGAACTCCTGGCGATGAGCGCCGCGGTCCCGCCGGGAGCCCCGGCGAGTGCCGGCTGACCGGCGCGCCCGCCCAGGTAGGCGGCGTAGGCGGGCATGAGCGGGAAGACGCAGGGCGAGAGGAAGGACACGAGCCCCGCGAGAAACGCGAGCGGAATTGACGGGCCCGCTGACACCCCGATCACCGCGCTAGCGTAGGTCGAGGAGTGCTAGGGCGGTCCTTCGACGTAGTAGCGCTGCCGCCACCGGATGAAGACGTACAGCGCCAGGAGCACGAAGAAGACCTCGTAGACCAGCGGGGTCGGCCAGTGAAAGGCGGCTTCCGCGAAGCGCTGGATGCCGCTGGCAACCGCCGGCGTCGGCGCCGGTCTCACCGCCTGGGGCACAGGTGTCGCGGTTGCGATCGGCGTCGGTACCGACGAGGGCACCGCGACCCCCGACGCTTCGGCGACCAGCGGCGGCGGTACCGGCGCCGTGGAATCGCTCTCGAGATACACCTGGCTCCCGCCTGTCGGTGGGTTCAGGGCCACCACGACCTCGGGTGGGGTGGTGTTGGCGATTGCGATCGCCTCGACGTTCCTGCTCGTGGTCGGAAGTCCCGTGTCGGCCTTGTGATACGTGAGCCCGCCGTCAGTGGATCGATAGAAGTCGCCGCCGGTGCTCCCGCCGGCGTCGGCGCCGGCATAGGCCAGGTTCGGATCAAGCGGTCCGAACTGGGCGACGGTGAGCGTCAGCGCCTGGGGCACCCCGGTTCCGGCGGTCCATGTGATCCCGCCGTCGCCGCTCCGGAAGATGCCTTGGGAGGTCGTGACGATCACGGGCCGCTTCGGCACGGCGGCGTCGATCTCGCCGGCGGTGATCGAGGAGACGATGGCACCGGCCGGCAACCCTGATTGCAGGACCTCCCAGGCGCCCCCGCCGGTACTGCCGAAGAGATACCCGGAGGCGAGCGTTCCGCTGCTCGCGCCATCCGCCCCCGCGATCACGCTGAACTGAGGATGGTTGGCCGCCACCGCCACCGCCGAGATCGAGTAGCGGTCGAGACCACCGTCGTGCCAGACGTGGCCGTTCGGACTGAGTGCCACCCCGGCGTTGGTGCCGGCGGCGATGCCGTCGAATCCGAACGCAAGCGCGCGAACGTCGAGGTTGCCGAGCCCGCTGGAAGCGTCGGCCCAGGTCGTGCCCGAGTCGGCGCTGGCGTACACGCCTTTGCCGTCGGTCCCCGCGAACGCCTCAGACGGGTTGCGCGCGTCGAAGCCGACGGTCCAGACGCGAAAGCCGGCGAGCGTCTGGGTCCAGGTGGCTCCGGTGTCGCGGGAGACGTAGATCCCCAGGTCGGTGCCCGCCAGGATCGTGCTCGGTCGAGAAGGCTCGATGGCAAGGCTCCAGATACGGGCAGACCCAAGGCCGGCGATGAGCCCGGTCGGAGAGAATCCGACCTGGGCAGCCGAAACCCGTGCGCTGAGCGTCGCCCAGCCGGCCAGCAGCGAGACGGCGAACAGGAGGGCGCCGAACGACCGCCTGCGCCGCCGTGCCGGCACGGCGGCGGACGGATAGAAGTGGGTTGGGTGAGTGCTCACTGCAGGGCGCTTGGGTAGGTCGAGTTGGGAGTGACGGCGCCGCGAGGTCTCGCGCCGCGATCCGGGGAGACGGCCACAGAATACCGCGCGCCCCGGGTTTCGCGGCCGCCTCGTCGCGGTATCTGCGATGCAGATGCCAACGACCTTCAAGGATTACTACGCGATCCTGGGCGTTCCCCGGACGGCCACCGAGAAGGAGATCCGGACCGCCTTTCGCAAGCTTGCCCGCAAGCATCACCCCGACGTCAACCAGGGCGACAAGTCGGCCGAGGATCGGTTCAAGGAGATCAACGAGGCCAACGAGGTGCTCGGCGATCCGGAGAAGCGCAAGAAGTACGACGAGCTCGGACCGCGCTGGCAGGAGTACGAACAGTGGGAGCGCGCCGGCAAGCCGGGGCCGAACCCCTTTGCGAGCAACAACGAGCACTTCGGGTATCGGACGGTCTCTCCTGACGAGCTCGAGGGCATGTTCGGCAGCAGTGCGCCGTTCAGCGACTTCTTCCAGCAGTTCTTCGGTGGTACCGGAGCGGAGGCGCCCGGCGCCTTCGGCAGCGGTCGCACTCGGCGCCGGGTCGCGCGCCGGGGCCAGGACGTCGAGGGCGATACCGAGATCAAGCTCGAGGACGCGTTCTCCGGGTCGACGCTCACCGTCGACCTCAGCTCAGCGGATGGTCCACGCCGGGTCGAGGTGAAGATCCCCGCCGGCATCCACGAGGGCGCCCGCATACGCGCCTCGGGCCAGGGGGGCCCGGGTCGAGGCGGCGGACCGCGAGGTGACCTCTTCATTCGCGTTCACATCCGACTGCATCCCGTGTTCACGCGTGCCGGTGACGATCTCAGCGTCCGGGTGGCGACGCCGCTGGCCGCCGCCCTTGCGGGCGGCACGGTTGGCGTCCCGACGCTCCGAGGTACGACCGCGCAGCTGTCGATTCCGCCCGGCACGCAGAATGGCGCGCGTCTGCGGCTCCGGGGGCTCGGTATGCCTCACCTCAAGGGCGAGGGCGCGGGTGACCTCCTCGCCACGGTCGACGTCCGGCTCCCGCATCCTGTGCCCGAGGAGCTGCTCGACTGGGCGGGGGCACAGAAGGCTCAACCAGCCTGAACCCTCGCGGCTAGGAAACCGTGAGCGGGTGCTCGCGCGTACTTCGCGAGATCGTGCAGACGTCGCCCGAGCAGGTCGACGCGATGACGTCGACGCTGAGAACGCCATGGCCAGGGCCCCCGAGGCGCACCTCGACGCTGGCGGGAAGCTCTTCCAGCGCCCAGGAGCGCGGCCCTGCTCCGAGCAGCGTTTGAGGGTCGGCGCTGACGCTGACGTGAACCGGTGGCCCCTGCTGGAGGTCGAGCTCAGCGCCTGCGAGGTCGACGTCGGCGGCGAGGACAAGGTTCGCGCCGACGAGCCCTGAGAGCGCGGTCCCGGGAATCTGGTCATCCTTGGTCGTGTCGCGGATCCGGACTTCGGCGACGGCCCCCGACTGGACGTCCACGGTGATCACCCGGTGGTGGTTCGTGTCCGCGACCACGAGGCGGCCGCCGGGAAGCGCGTCGAGGCCGCCCGGCTCATCTACCGGCTCGCTCAGGGGCAGCGTCCTGAGATCGCCGTCCTTCCATACACGGAGGAGCGAGTTGAAGGTGTCCGCAACGGCGATCGATCCATCCGGGAGCACGGCCACGCCGAGCGGGTGCTGGAGCCTGGCGGTGCCTCGGTCGCCGTCGGCGGTGCCCCAGTCGAACAGCCCCGAGCCCACCAGCGTTTCCACCCGGCCCCCGCGCAGGACGCGCAGAGCGGACACCTCCGAGTCGGCAAACGCGACGGCGTCGCCGCCGATCGACGTGAGCCCGCTGGGCTGCGCCAGGTGCGCCTGGAGCGCGGGGCCGTCGCGCAGTCCCTCAGCCCGGCTTCCGGCGAGCACCTCGAGCCCTCCGCCGTTCCCGGCGACAGCGACGATCCGGTGCAGGCCCGCCTCGGCGATCGTGATCCGTCCGTCCGTGAGCACGAGCGCGTCCCATGGGGAGCGAAGGCCCGAGGCGAGCACGCGGCGATCGCCGTCGGGCAGGGTTACAGCGACCAGTTCCCCCGCGACGGTGTCGCAGACCAGCAGGCGTCCCGCGTCGAAGCGCACCCCTTGGGGCTGGTGGAAGCCGCCGAACTCGTGCTGGACGCTCCCCGCGATATCGCAGACGAGCACTCGATCATGGCCGGTGTCGGCGATCGCGATTCTGTCCGCACCGTCGGAGGCGACCTTGCCGGGGAAGCGGAGCATGCTCTCGTTTCGGAGGGAAACCGGAGTGAAGGCCGGCCCCACGGCAAGATCACTGCGGCCATCAAGGAGTTGTGCGATCACGCCGGCGAGCGCGTGTCCGTTGCCCTCGCCGGAGGCCATCGCGACCACATAGCCGTCCGGGTCGATCACCACCAGCGTCGGCCAGGCGCGAACGCCGTACTGCTGCCACGTCTCCAGCTCCGGGTCGTCGAGCACCGGGTGGGCGATCCGATGGCGGGCGACGGCGCGTGCAACCGCGGCGTGGCCGGCCTCGTGCGGGAATTTCGGGGAGTGCACGCCGATAACCACCAGGCGGTCGCCGAAGCGCTCCTCGAGCACCCGAAGCTCCTCGACGACACGAAGGCAGTTGATGCAGCAGAACGTCCAGAAGTCGAGGACAACCACGCGTCCGCGAAGGTCTCGCAACGCCAGCGGACGATCGACGTTGAGCCATCCCCCAGCACCCTGGAGCTCCGGTGCGCGGACGCGCCCAAGTGTGGTGGTCATGCTCCATCCATCATCGCGCGCCGCCGTCTCCAGTCGCGATGGCGGGGGGCGGCGATCTCAGGGCCCTTGATATAATCGCTGTAGAGGTGGGTTGG
This sequence comes from Candidatus Dormiibacterota bacterium, assembly GCA_035948615.1. Taxonomy (GTDB): domain Bacteria; phylum Chloroflexota; class Dormibacteria; order Aeolococcales; family Aeolococcaceae; genus Palsa-851. The sequence continues at coordinate 4,206 of DASZJB010000100.1, read as the reverse complement.
TGCACCGACCCAACGGCGCGGGGGACGCGCCGCTGGCCCGTCGACACGCTTTTGAAACTCTCCCTATCCCTTCCTGACCGGCAGGGGGTGGCCCTCCGCCCCCTGCCACCTTCCCGAGCTCAGGGCCTCGCCATCGAGCTCAGTCGAGCAGCGAGGTGCGAACCAGGGTGTGCTCCCGGTCGGGGCCGACCGAAACCACGTTGACGCCCGCGCCACACAGCTCGCCGACACGGTCGATGTAGGCGCGACATGCCTCCGGCAGGTCCTCATAGCGCCGGCAATCCCGTGTCGGGGACATCCAGCCGGGCCACTCCTCGTAGATCGGCTCGACGTGCTTGAGGTGCGAGATGTTGGCCATCGGATGATCCCAGAACTCGCCCTTGCTCATGTACCCGGTGCAGATCTTCAGCGTCTCGAACTCGTCGAGGACGTCGACCTTGGTCAGTACCATCGCATCGATGCCGTTGGTGGCGACCGCGTAGCGCGAGACGGCCGCGTCGAACCATCCGACCCGCCGGGCGCGCCCGGTGGTGGTGCCGTACTCGGCGCCGACCTCGCGAAGCTGATCGCCGAGCGTGTCGGTCAGCTCGGTGGGGAAGGGGCCGTATCCAACCCGCGTCGTGTATGCCTTGAACACACCGACGGTCCGGGTGATGCGCGATGGTGGGATGCCGCTGCCGGTGCAGGCGCCGCCCGCAGTTGGTGACGAAGATGTCACGTACGGATAGGTGCCGAGGTCGATGTCGAGCATCACGCCCTGAGCACCTTCGAGAAGGATGCGCTGGTTGGCGGTCAGAGCATCCTGGATGAGTGGGTAGATGTCGCGGATATACGGATCGATGCGCTCGGCGTAGCCGAGATACTCGTCGAGGATCTCCCGCTCGTTGAACGGTTCCGCGCCATACAACCGCGTCAGGGTCTCGTTCTTCAGACGGAGCACGAAGCGCAGCTTCTTCTCGAGAAACGCGGGCTTCTGCAGGTCGCCGATGCGAAACCCGATGCGCCGCACCTTGTCCTCATAGGCCGGCCCGATTCCGCGCCACGTCGTGCCGAGCCGATCGTCACCGCGCATCTCCTCGCCGAGCTGATCGAGCACCGGGTGATACGGCATCACCATGTGCGCCCGCTCGCTGACGACCAGGTTTTGCGCCGGGATGCCACCCGCCTGGAGCTCGTCGAGCTCGAGGAGAAACGCCTTCGGATCGACGACGACGCCATGACCGATGATGCAGGTGGTCTTGGGATAGAGGATCCCGCTGGGGATCAGGTGGAAGCGGTGCTCCTTGCCGCCGGTGACCACCGTGTGGCCTGCGTTGTTGCCGCCCTGCGAGCGGATGACCATGTCGACGGTGTCGGCGAGCAGGTCGATGACCTTGCCCTTGCCCTCATCGCCCCACTGGCCGCCGACCAGAACTGTGACGCTCATTGCGGCCTGAAGCCTACTGGACGGCTAGGCTTGCGGGGTGACGCTGTCGCCACGAGCAGTGGTGCCCCTCTACCGGCTTGGGTTCGGGGCGCTCGTCCTGGTGGCGATCATCGTCCAGATGGTGTCCCTCGGGCAGTCCGGTGTCCTCGACCCGCTGCACTACCTCACGTTTTTCACCAACCTCAGCAACGAGATTGCGGCCATCGTCTTCCTCGTCGGTGCAGCCCGCTGGCGTTCGGATCGGTCGCATGCGTTCGACCTGGTGCGCGGCGGCGCGGTGGTGTACATGACCATCACGGGAGTCGTCTTCGCGGTCCTGCTGAGCGGCGTCAATGTGGATGCGCAAATCCCGTGGGTCAACGACGTGGTCCACGAGCTCTTCCCCATCGTCGTGGTGGCCGACTGGCTCGTCGACCCGCCCGGCGAGCGCCTCACACTCAGGCAGGGAGCGCTGTGGCTGAGCTTCCCGGCTGCGTGGCTTGCCTACGAGATGATCCGTGGCGCCGTCTCCAACAAGTATCACTACCCGTTCCTGAGTCCCGCCCACGGCGGATATCAGTCGGTGGTCGTCTACTCGGTCGCGATCTTTGCGTTCGCGCTCGTGGTCTGTGCGGTGGTGGTGTGGCTCGCGAACGTACGGCGTCCGACCCCATCTGCCCTTCCTGTGCACTAGGAGCCGGCCCGACACCGTCGCCGCGACGGCGGCGAGTGCGCGCGCCGATCTCCCATCGCTGCTTGAGCGGACGGCGGCGCCGGTACGATGCCCGGACAATGCCAACGCCCGGCTCGCAGGCGGCCGACTGCATCTTCTGCGCGATCATCCGCGGCGACGCCCCAGCGACCTACGTGCACCGTGATGAGCTCGTTGTCGCGTTCATGGACATTCGGCCGGTCCAGCCCGGCCACCTGCTCGTCGTGCCCCGGGTCCACGCCAAGCTCGTCCCAGAACTGGACGGCCGAAACCTTGCGAGGCTCTGGTCGGTCGCGACCGACCTCAACCGGGCGTTGCGCGCAAGCCCGCTTCCAGTCGAGGCGGTGAGTGTTTACGTGGCGGACGGGGATGCCGCAGGCCAGGAGGTGGCGCACGTGCACATCCACCTCATCCCGCGCCGCGTCCACGACGGGTTCGGCTTTCGCTTCCCTCCCGGCTACGGCACCGAGCCCGGCCGGGCGGAGCTCGAGACGATCGCCGGCCGGATTCGACCTGGGCTGGCGCAACAGAGCGGCGCCGAACCACATGAGCCCTGACGCGGCCGTCGCGCACCTGCGGCGCTATCGCGCGGCGGCGTGGTGGCCTGCCGCGTCGACACTCGTCATCGCCGAGCTGGGACTGGGTGCCGCACTCCTGGTGCCGATCACCTTCAGCGACCCGAATGGGGTCGATCCATACCTCGCCCGCCTCAGCGTCGCGTCGGTCCTGATCGCCCTGCCCTCGCTGCTGGTGAGGCGGCTCGAGCCCGCGCGCCCGGTTCTCCTCGCGCTCGCCGCAGTGGCGGCCACGTACACGCTGCTCTCCGCGGGCCCGCAGATCCTCTTCGACCTGCTTGGACCTCGCTCGGGCAGCTTCGACGCCCAGGTGTTCTGGTCTTCGGTCGCTCAGGCCGCGGGCACCCTGCTCATCGCGCTGGCGGCGTGGAAGCTGGTCGCCCCCGAATGGCGCCCGTCACTGCGCATGCGCCGCCTCGGGCTCGGCGGTCTTGCGGCCGGTGTGCTCGGGTCCGCCGTTCTCATCGGACTCGGGCTCGCGCTCCCCGCCGGCGTGCTCGGCCGGGTGGCACTGCAGCCGGTCGCCATCGGCCGCGACTTTCCCTTCCTGGGTCCGGCAAACGCGCTGCAGGCGTTCTCGCAGGAGGTGCAGTTCCGCGGCCTGCTGCTCGGAGCCCTGGAGCGCACCATGAGCCCAAGGTGGGCCAACGTCTGCCAGGCCGCGGTCTTCGGGCTCGCCCACCTGGCGATCAGCTACGGCGGACCCGAGGCCCCGTTTGTGCCGATCACGTTCCTGGTCGGCCTCGGGTTCGGCTGGCTGGTGCGGCGCACCAACTCGCTGTGGCCGGCGGTGATCATCCACGCCGTCGCCGACATCGCACTGCAATTCGGCATCGTCCAGGGGCTCTATGGGCTCTGATCGTCGGCACCGACGCGCTCGGATGCTGGGCACTGCGGCGGGCATGGTGCTGATCGGGCTCGTGGCCGGCAGCGCGCCCGCAGCGGCCGCACCCCCATGGTGGAGCCCGGTGGCGCTGCGCGGCGTCGCCATCGCGCAGGTTTCCGCCATGGGTGACACGATCCTGGTGCGCACCGACGCGGGTGCGGCGCTGCGATCAACCGACGGCGGCAGGAACTTCGCCACCGCGCCGTCAGACACCGCGTTTCCGCCCGGCGGTGTCGTGACCGTCGGAACGCAAGCCTGGGAGATCGACCCCGGCGGCACGGTGAGGCATGTGGCGAACGTCACGCAGGGCACGGCAGCCGTCCCCGATCCGGGCTCACCCGACCTCGGCGCCGGTGCCGACCTGATCGCCTCGCCTGCCGCACTCCCCGGGGTGGTGGTCGCCGTGAGCACGGACGGCACGGTCTGGCGTCGTGGCCAGGACGGCGACTGGAAGCAGGCGTTGTTGCTGCTCCCGGCGAGCATCGTTCAGGGAGTGCCGCGGATCACCTCGGTCACCGCGTTCACTGAGCCGCTGAGCGACGCGATCTACCTCGGCACCGGCGGCTACGCGGTCCTGATCAGCACCGACGGAGGCGACGACTGGATCCGCGCGGGTCCCGGGCTTCCC
>DASZJB010000099.1:0-2501 GCA_035948615.1 Candidatus Dormiibacterota bacterium | reverse complement strand
ACCGCGTCATCCTCCAGCTCCGGCCGGACGATGTACATCAGCTCGTAGTCACGCACCATGCGTGGCACCTCCTTTCCTCTGGGCTTGCGGCGCCCGGGGTGCTGCGGCTGCCGAGGTGGTCAGGCAGTCGCGATCCGGGCGCAGGAAAGCGTTGTGTGGAAACGCTCCTCAGCGAGAAGCGTTCGCAGTGTAGCAGGCGCCGCTCTCAGGACCGGCGGGGCGACCGCCTCAGTCCAATCGCAAGGTCTTGGGCAGGGTCGTGAGATTGCGACACCCCGACTCGGTGACCACCACCAGATCCTCGATGCGGATCCCGCCAAAGCGGGGGTCGTAGAGGCCCGGCTCGACGGTGATCACGTCCCCGACCTCGAGAACGACCTCAGCCTCGCTGACGCGCGGATACTCGTGGATCTCGAGGCCGAGCCCGTGCCCTGTCCCGTGGATGAAGCGTGCGTCGCTCTGGATATCCCTGTATGGCTTGGCGAGTGAGCCGTAGCCGTGGCGCTTGAACACTTCGCAGCACGCGTAGTGGACGTCACGGCCGTTCACGCCCGGCCGCACCGCGTCGAGGCCCGCCTGCTGCGCCTCGAGCACCGCGTCCCACATGCCCATCACCTCCCGCGGTGGCGTCCCCCGGACGACCGTGCGCGTCATGTCGCCCCAGTAGCGCGTGCGCTTGTCGAACGGGAAGATGTCGAGCACGATCGGCAACCCCGCGCGGATGACATCGCTCTCCGCCCGGTGCGGATCGGCCGACTCCGGGCCACCGCAACAGATCGAATCCTCGGTGCCGCACCCGTTCTCGAGCAGATGGCTTTCGACTGCGAAGATGAGGTCCGCGCTCGAGAGTTTGCGACCCTCATGCATGAGCAGCCCGTCGCGGATCTCGCAAGTCGCGATGATGTCGATCGCCTTCTGGAGCGCGGCCATGCCGGCGTTCTCGGTGGCGGTGATCCACTCCACCTCCTGCGCGGTCTTGATCCGGCGCCGCTGCTGGTAGATGTCACTCCGAGACCGGACGTCGACGTCGTTGTGGCGAAGGTGGTCCGCAAGCATGGTGGGAAAGTCGGCGTCGACGTCGACCCCATTGAGCCTGTGCTCGCGGCACACGGCCGTCACCAGGGCCGCCCAACCCTCGTACTCGTTGCCGCCGGCGCGAGGCGCCGCGATCTCCAGCTCGAGGATGCTTCGAACTTCGCCCACCGATGCCTCCTTACGGGCGCGACCCTCCTCGAGCGCGGTCGTCCAGAGCACGGTGTCGCTGCCACCCCGGTCGACCACAACCACCGGGTCGGGGACGAGGAAACCGGTGCGATAGAGAATGTTGGGGTGGTGATAGGTTTCACCGAAGAGCAGTACCGGGCGCTCGTGACTCACATGGCGGAGCCTACCAGCCCGGTGTCACGCTCTCGCACATGATCGTCATGCCGGAGAAGCGCAGCCGTGCCGATGGAATCGCTTGGCTCGTGGCCGGCTATGCGGGCATCGCGGGGTTCTTCGTCGTCGAGGTCTCGACCCGTCAGCGCGGGGCGGCGTCCAGTCTCAACGCTTCGCGCGACGATGCCGGGACCACGCGCATGATCATCGCCGCATACGTGACAGCGGGAGCGGTCGCGCCGCTGGTACGGCTGATCAAGCCACCACGGCTTCCTTCGGCAGCAGGCCCGTTGGGCGTCGGCCTCGAGGCGGCCGGGCTCGGATTGCGGGCATGGTCGATGCGCACGCTCGGGCGTTCCTATTCACGCACGCTTCGCGTCGAGAGCGCGCAGCACCTGGTCGAGAACGGCCCCTATCGATTCGTGCGCCATCCCGGGTACGCCGGGTCGTTGCTGATCTGGACAGGGTTTGCACTAACTACGCGGAGCCTTGCGGTGGTGGAGGTCGTCTGCGGACTGCTCGGGCTCGCATATCACCGGCGTGTCGCGGCTGAGGAGGCGCTCTTGCGCCGGCAGCTTGCCGGGTACGCGGAGTACACCCGGCGGACGAAGCGTCTCATCCCGTTTGTGTGGTGAGCGGCGGCGCACGATGCTCGCGGAGAGCGCGATGGTGGTCAGCGGGGGACTCGAACCCTCGACCTCGCGGATGTGAACCGCGCGCTCTAACCAACTGAGCTAGCTGACCCCGCCCAGAAGTCTAGGTCAGGCGCCGACCAGCTTCGTGTACCCGGCATCGTCGAGCAGATCCGCGCCATCCGCATTCGCGCTGTCGAGACGGAGCATCCAGCCTTCGCCGTAAGGATCCGAGTTCACGAGCTCCGGACGCTCGGTGAGGGCGGCGTTCACCTCGGCAACGGTGCCGGTCACCGGGGCGTAGAGATCGGACGCCGCCTTGACCGATTCGATGGCCCCGAACTTCGCGCCCGCCTTCAGCGCGGTGCCCACGGCAGGAAGCTCGAGAAAGATCACGTCGCCGAGCTGCGCCTGGGCGTGATCGCTGATCCCCACAGTCGCTGTCGAGCCCTCGATGCGGACCCACTCGTGGCTGGCGGTGAACCGGTAGTT
>DASZJB010000098.1:0-2757 GCA_035948615.1 Candidatus Dormiibacterota bacterium | reverse complement strand
GAAGCGAACGATTCTCGGGTATGTCGTCGAGCGATCCGAGGAGTCGGAATTCGCTGAAGTTCGTGCCATCGACGGCGTGATCGACGAGCCTCGGCTAATCCTCGATCATCACATCACGCTGGCCCGCCAGATCGCGGATCGATACTGCGCGCCCCTCGGTGAGGTGCTGCGAGCGATGCTGCCGAAGGGGGTCCGCACCCGTCCGTCGCGCCGCTCCGGACCGCGATCGGTCTCGCGTGCGGTCGCTGAAGCCGATGTCGCCGGGCCCGCCGAATCCCCGCCTCACCTCAACGACGCGCAACGCGCGGCCACCGTCCCGCTGCTCGAGGCGATCGCGACCCGGACCCACCGGCGAGTCCTGCTGCATGGGGTGACCGGCAGCGGCAAGACCGAGGTCTATCTCGCCGGCATCGACGCAGCCCTCGCCGCGGGACGCGGCGCCATCGTGCTGGTGCCCGAGATCGCCCTGACGCCACAGATGATTCGCCGGTTCGCGGTGCGCTTTCCGGGTCAGATCGCGGTGGTCCACTCGGCGCTCACCGATGCTGAACGGGCCGCCGAATGGCGGCGCATCCGCAACGGCGAGCACTCCGTCGTCATCGGCTCACGGAGCGCCGTCTTCGCCCCGGTCGTCGACCTCGGGATCGTCGTCGTCGACGAGGAGGATGCACCTGCGTACAAGCAGGATCGGGTTCCCCGCTATCACGCCGTCGATGTCGCGCTGATGCTCGGGGCGCTGTGCAACGCCCCGGTGGTCATGGGGAGTGCGACACCGCGCGTCGAGAGCTTCTTTCGCGCGCACACCGGTGACCTCGAGCTGGTCACGCTTCCCGAGCGCGTGAGCGGCCGTCCGCTGCCCCCGATCGAGGTCGTCGACCTGCGCGATGAGCTGAAGGCGGGCAACACCAATGCGCTGTCGCTGACGCTCGATCGCGCCATGCAGGAATGTCATGCGGACGGCGGCCAGTCGATCCTCTTCCTCAACCGTCGCGGCACGTCGACGGTGGTGCTCTGCAGGACCTGCGGCGAGGCGCTCACCTGCCGAAACTGCAGCGTTTCATTGGTGCACCACGTCGATCGCGCAAGCTGCGACTGCCACTACTGCGGACTCTCGATCCCGCTGCCGGCGGCGTGTCCCACGTGCGGATCACGCACCATCCGCGCGCTCGGCATGGGCACCGAGCGCCTCGAGCGTGAGGTGCGTGAGCGCTTCCCGGCGCTGCGCCTCATCCGCATGGATCGCGACACGACGCGATCGCGCGACGCGTACTTCGACATCTATGACCGATTCCGGCGCCATGAGGCCGACTGCCTCATCGGGACGCAGATGGTTGCGAAGGGCTGGGATCTCGGCAACGTTCGGCTCGTCGGCATCGTCAACGCCGACACGTCACTGCACTTCCCCGACTACCGGAGCGGGGAGCTCACGTTCTCGCTGTTGACCCAGGTCGCGGGACGCGCGGGACGCGGCGACGAGCCTGCGCGCGTGGTGCTGCAGACCTACAGCCCGGGTCACTATGCGGTCCGGCATGCGACCACGCATGACTATCTCGGCTTCGCACGCGACGAGATCCGTGTGCGCAGGGCACTGCGATTTCCGCCGTATGCGCGCCTCTGTGTCTGCACCTTTGCGCACAAGGACGACCATGAGGCCGAGATTGAGGTTCGCCGGGAGGCCCGGCGAGTGTCTGATACACTCGGAATTGGTGCCGGGCTCGATGTCCTTGGTCCGACACCGGCGTTCCTTCACCGCCTCCGTGGCGAATACCGCTGGCAGATCACGGTGCGAGGCACAGATATCGAGAGGGCATTTCCTCACCTTCCCAGGGCTCGGGGCTGGAGTATCGACGTCGACCCCGGGGCGTGAACGGAGACATAAGCGTGGCAGTCCTTCCCATCGTCCTGGTCTCGGACCACAACGACGTGCTCACCACCAAGGCAATCCGCGTGCCGCGGGTTGACGATGAGATACGCCGTCTCATGGACGACATGGTCGAGACGATGTTCGAGGCCAACGGTGTCGGTCTCGCCGCCCCGCAGGTCGGGGTGTCCCTGCGAGTCATCGTGCTCCGCGTCGACAACCAGATCTATCAGCTCGCCAACCCGGAGATGGTCCGTACCGATGGCGACCAGACCGGGTTCGAGGGCTGTCTGTCGGTGCCAGGCTGGGTCGGCGAGGTCACCCGTCGCATGCGGGTGGTCGCCAAAGGCCTCAACCGGCACGGCAAGGAGGTCCGCGTCAAGGGCGACGGCCTCCTGGCCCGGGCCGTGCAGCACGAGCTCGACCACCTGGACGGCATCCTCTTCACGAGCCGGGTGAACGAGGGGACCCTGCGCGAGGTCGAACCGGCAGAGGAGGCTGAGGAGCCCGGCGTCGTCAGCGCTGTGTGAGGCTCGTCTTCTGTGGCACCGCCCTCTTTGCGGTGCCGTCGCTCAGGGCCTGCGCAGCCAATCACGAGGTTGCGGCGGTGGTCACGCGCGCTGACCGTCCCGGGAGCCGAGGGCGTCCGGCGCCGCGCCCCGTGGCCGATGCGGCACGTGAGCTCGGCCTCGAGCTCCTGACCCCAGCCCGGATCGGCGCGCCCGAGGTGGTCGCAGACCTGCTCGCGCTCTTAACGGATTGCGTGGTCGTGGCCGCGTACGGCCAGATCCTCCCGCCTGCGCTGATCGACCCGCCGCGGCACGGTGCTGTCAACGTGCACGCCTCGCTGCTTCCCCGCTGGCGTGGTGCATCACCCATCGCGCACGCGATCCTTG
>DASZJB010000097.1:0-5312 GCA_035948615.1 Candidatus Dormiibacterota bacterium | reverse complement strand
CTCAACTTCCTGCAGCATCTGAGCGGCATCGCGACGATGACAGCCAAGTACGTGAAGGCTGTCGACGGCACCAAGGCCAAGATCCTCGACACCCGCAAGACCACTCCGGGACTGCGCGCCATCGAGAAGTACGCGACCCGTATGGGCGGCGCGGTCAACCATCGCATGGGCCTGTACGATGCGGTGCTCATCAAGGACACCCATCTCGCCCTCGTCGGGGGCATCACTCCGGCACTCAGGGCCGCTCGCAAGGCATATCCCGAGATGGAGATACATGTCGAGGTGAGCAACCTCCAGGAGCTGGAGCAGGCGCTCGCCGACAAGGCGTCGCACATCCTGCTCGACAACTTCTCCTGCGGACAGGTACGCGAGGCGATGCAGCTGATCCGCGGACGGGCGACCGTTGAGGTGAGCGGCGGAGTTCAGGTCACCAACGCCCGTGCATATGCGCTCGCGGGTGCGGACTTCATCAGCGTCGGCGCGCTGACGCACTCGGCGGTGGCGTTGGACTTTTCCATGAAGGTCACTCGGTACTGAGAGCTGTTCGACTCTCGAGTGGGTCCTGTCACCGCGGGGACCCCTCGCCGACAGCAGCTTGGCGCTGCCGTCGGCGCTTCCCCCCGCGGTGCCACCCACCGGCTGTCCTGCTTTGGTCCTCGTTAGGGCGGGGCGTGGCTGGCCCGTCCTGCGTGTTGCAGCACCAGTTCTGCGTCTAGAACCACGCGCGAGTTGCTGATGCAGACGTTCATTGACGGGTCGTCGGCAGCACTACACGACTTCGCCGTGGCGCACCCGTGGGTGACGCCGATTGTTGTCTGGGGGACGGCGGGCTTCATAGTCCTGTGTCCGGTGGGGTTTTTCTTGATGTGGGTTTGGGATGGACGGTTGCGGCCGGGGGTTGCGGCGTTGCTGGGGCTGGGGTTGACGCAGTTGGCGAGCCATGAGGTGGGGAGCCTGACGTACCGGCCGAGGCCGTTTGTGGCGATGCATTTCACGCCACTGTTTCCGCATCCCCCGAACAACTCGTTTCCCTCAACACTCACCGCATTCGCGGCGGTGGCGGCGGTGATCGGGGTGCTGGCGTGGCGACGCGTGGGACTTGTGTTCGTGGTGGGAGCGGTGGTCGTGGGGTTTGGGTGCGTGTACGTTGGGGTGCACTACGCGAGCGATGTGGTCGTCGGGGCCTCTCTCGGCGCGGTGTGCGCAACGGTGACGTGGCTGCTCGCAGGATTGCCGCCGGTCAGCAGGGTGTTCGAGAGCGTGGAGCGGCGGCTCCCGCGGCCAGGGCGGCGTGGGGCACCGCCTCCGGTGAGCGCTACAGCAGCGAGTTGACCAGCGCCTCCAGCTGACTCAGTGTCGCCGGCGTGTACGTCGCGACGATCGCCACGACGGTTGACCCCTTGGCCGCGACCAATCCCTCGTTGTTCCTGCCGGCGCCGAGCGACTGGAAGAACGACCGAGCCACATCCCCGACTCCCGACACCGTTTTGAACGCCACCGGGAAATGCTGGCTGAACGCCGAGATGTAGGAGGCAGGGATGTTCTGGAGCACGGTGATGATCACGTTGTCCGTCGTTCCCTTGTACTCGCAGGTGAAGCCGGTCGCACCGCTCGGGAACTGTCCCGTGCCTGTCTCGGGAACACCGGTGGCATCCGGGAGTGTGGTCGACAGCGCGGATCCGACGGTCGAACCACTCGGGCACTGGGCGGCTGCCGCCACTGCCGTGGGTGTCGGGGCGGCGGTCGGCGCCGCAGTGCCGGCGGCCGACGACGGTGGGGGCGTGCTCGTGCTTGACCCCCCGCAGGCGGCGAGGGTCGTCGCGAACGTCAGCAGGATCAGTGGAATCCAGCGCGGGTTGCTGCCTGTCACGTGCCCGGCCCTCCATCTACGGCGTCGAGCGTCTACAGCACTCGCTGCCGGCACTATGACCGAGTTGCGGGCCGGCGCGCACGCTCATCACACTCATGGCACACCGCATCAGGTTGTTCGTTTCGAGGAGGCTGTGACGATGGCGGATCACGCCGATCCCGCGCCCGGTCCGCAGAGCTCAAACGAAGATCCTCAAGCGCACCTGACCACGACGCCGCGTGGCGCCGGTTGGCGCATGTTCTCGGCGCCGGTCGAGGTCGACGCCTACCTCGCCCAAGTTTGGGTCCCCGTGCTCGTGGACGGGGTCGACGAGGAGAGCGGGGAGATCTGGGCGCGCTGGCCACCCCATGGCCACGCGTCGGGTGACATCCACCACCAGGTGATCGACGCCTCGCACTATCGCGCACCGACAGACGGATTCCCCGCCGGCTGACCTCCGCCGCCTCCACGGCCCTAAGGGTTGGACACTCCGGGCGGCATATATAGATCGTGATGAGCGACGCGGCGGCGTTCGCCGCGGCCCCGGAAGGGAAAGCGATGGCCAGCCAGTCGGCAGGCGCGGTGATGCGCGGCGAGAGCGTGGTGCTCGACGACGTCTATGCCGCCGAGATCGAAAGGCTCGTCGCGCTGGGAACCGTCCTCTCCGGCGACAGCGCTGCCGGTGAGGACCTCGCTCACGACGCGTTTCTGCAGCTGGTTCAGCGCGTGCAGCGCGAGCCGGACTACCTGCGCGGGCCGGCATGGCCGCTCCTGCGGACGATGGTGGTCCGGCTTGCGTTGCAACGACGCCGGGCGTGGGCTCGCGAGCTCCGCCGGCTCGCCCGAGCGTGGCAGCCCGCGTCGAATGAGAGCTGGGAGCCAGGCGTTGCGGTGCTCGACTGGCACGCCGCGTTGCGGACCCTCCCGCCGCGTATGCGCGCCACGGTGGTGCTTTTCTACGGCGAGGATCTCAGCACCGCGCAGACCGCTGCCGCGCTCAAGTGCTCGCCTCGAACCGTCGAGATCCAGCTCCGTGCAGCCCGGCGACGTCTCGCCGCTCAAATGCAGTGGGACGACATCCAGGAGGCCGAACGATGATGGCGCCCACCTTCGACGAACAGGCGAGCACGCTCACCAAATCCCTGCTTGCCGACGCTCGGCGCATTCCCATGCGTCTTCCAGGCGAGCGTGCGCAGCCCGCACCGTGGAAAAGCATCGCAGTGTTCGCCGCCTCGGTGGTCGTGATCGGGAGCGCGGTTGCCGGTGTGTCGATGGCGCTGCACAGCGCGTCGGTCGCGAAATCGGTGCCTGCGAGCCCCGCCGGACACTGGAGGTCGATCGCGCTCAAAGGCGTCGTCGGCGGGCTCAGCAGCGTCAGCTGTCTCGATTCCGCCTATTGCGTTGCGGTCGACCACGATGGAAACCTGTGGGTCTCGACCAACCCCGGCGGCGGAACGGCCGCGTGGAAGTTCATCGCCGGCACGACGGCGGGAACGGTCGTCTCGCCGGGCAAAGGGGGAACAACCAGCGTCTCGTGCGCCGGTGACCCGTCGCGATGTGAGGCCGTGTACCAGGGGACCGGTTTCGCAATTCGGACGGTGAGCAAGAGCGGCGAATCGGGCGGATCCTGGATGCTCGGCCTCGGCGACCGCGGTGACGCGTTCATCAATCGGAATTCCTGCGCCGGGGCACTCTGCGTGATGGTGGGCGGCGTTCCAAGTCATGTGCCCGGTCATCCCGTGTCCGATCAGTCCGGCTTCGTCTTCTCCACCACCGTGTTCAACGGCACGTGGGCCGGCGGGGGCTACGGAAACTCCGCCGAGCTTCCCGGCTCATCGGCGCTGACCGCCGTCTCGTGCCCCAGCCCCTCGTTCTGCGTGGCGGCGGACACGTCCGGTGACGTGATCACCTCATCCCACCCTGGCCCGACCGGGTCGTCTCCCTTGAGCCTGACCGTCGACCCGAGCGCATGGAAGGTCAGCCACTCGGTTGTACCTGCCGTCGACTCATTCGCTGCGCTGTCGTGCCCGTCGGTAACATTCTGCGTCGCAATCACGCGACATGGGGACGTCGTGACGTCCACCAACCCGACGGGCGGCGCGAATGCGTGGAAGATCACGACGCTCGACGGTTCGATGATGCTCGACAGCGTCTCGTGCGCGACCAGAGACTTCTGCATCGTCGGTGGCGATTCGGAGTCTGTGTTCGTGTCCCACAATCCTGCCGATGGATCGCCCGCGTGGACTCAGGTGCATGTGACAGCGCAGCGGGCGCAGGCGATCGTCGCTCTTTCCTGTCCCAGCACCGGCTTCTGCGTCGGCGTTGACGGCGGTGACGGCGTCCACGTCTACAGCAGCCCAAGCGGATAGCGTACGAGTCACATATTCTCGGTCGTGGCCGACCCGTCTGCGGCCGTGGCCATCAGGCCGGACGCGCCCCAGCTCCGTGACTGCTACGAGTCGAGCGCCGCGACCAGTTCCTCCTGGAGATAGCCCAGCGCCATGAGCACGCCGTACTCGGGCTGCTGCTTCGCCGCGTCGGTGGCCGTCTCCTCCCACCCGTCAGCCTCGATGCCGAGGATCTCGCCGGCGGCAACCCGGAGGTGATTGAACGCCCGTAGCCAGACGAGCGTCTGCGCCTCGGTGAGCGGAAGCGTGTCCTCGCCGCCGCTGAGCGCGTCGCGGACCATGGTGAGGTCCACCTCACGACCCTTCTCGATGTCCGGCCGGACCCAGCGGTCGTACTCCGCCTGGAGCTTGGCGTCGTCGTAGGCGCGCGGCGCGGAGGCGAGGGGCGCGGCCAGCCGGGGGCTGAGTGAATCGATGATCCCGATCAGCGCCTCTCGTTCGCGCTTGTCCACCTTCACCTGGATCCGCCCCCGGCGACGGAGCACCTGGGCCACCCGGCGGCCTCAGGGACGGCCCAGGGTCGCCTGGAGCCCGAAGGAGTGAAGTTGCGCGACCGACACCTCGGCCTGTTCCCGAGGCTGGGTCGCCACCACGGCGCGACCCTCGTTGTGCACCTGGAGCATCAGGCGCGTCGCGGTAGCGTGGTCGTAGCCGAACAACCGGCGCAGGACGAGCACCACGTACGACATCAGCGTGATCGGGTCGTTCCAGACCATCACGTTCCAGCCGAACTCGCGCTGATCGCGTTCCTCGCGACCGGGCGCTTTCGCCGGGGCCGGGGCCTTGGTCGGCGTCGGCGCGGAGGTGGTCGCCATGACACCTAGCGTAGCTCAGGTCCTGGCATCAGGATCACCACCGATCCGTTCCTTCCGTCCCCCTCCTCAAGCTGCCGGCAACGGGGCTCCCGGAGGAGCGACGTCGCTCAGGCGGCGCGGAAGTCGACGACGCCCGCCCACGCGGACGGAGTCCGTGAAGGCTGGGCTGCAGGAGCCATGGTCGGCGATGCCACGCCGTCGAGCACCGCTTGGAGCGGAAGCTCGCAGTTGTGGCACACG
>DASZJB010000096.1:0-16559 GCA_035948615.1 Candidatus Dormiibacterota bacterium | reverse complement strand
GCGCTCGGCAGCACCATGCCGATGCTCGGCGTGTGCCTCGGCCACCAGGCGATCGGTGTCGCCTATGGCGCCGCTGTGGTGCGCGCGCCGGCGGTGGTTCATGGCAAGGTCGGTGCCGTGCACCACATCGGCGCGGGTGTGCTCCGCGGGCTCGATGATCCCTTCATGGCGACCCGGTACCACTCGCTGGTGGTTGCAACCGCGGGCCTGCCGGAGGCGCTGGAGGCGACGGCCTGGAGCGACGACGGCCTCATCATGGCCATGCGTCACCGGGAATTCCCCGTCGAGGGGGTGCAGTTCCACCCGGAGTCCGTCGGCACGCCGGCGGGTCACGCGCTGCTGCGCAACTTCCTCGACACCGCTGGGATCGCGACTGCGGGAGTCCCAGCGTGAGCGCCGCCGGCGACGCTCTCGACGCCATCGCCGTGCGCAAGCGCGCCGAGGTGGAGCAACTGCGCTGCGCGGAGTCAGCACTCTGGGCGAAAGCGGAGTCACTGCCGGCAGCGCGTGATCTCGCGGACGCGCTGCGGGGCGGGACGATCATCGCGGAGATGAAGCGGCGCTCTCCAAGCGCCGGTGTGCTCCGGCCGGAGTTGGACCCGCTGGCGCTGGGGAGGGAATACGCCGCGTGCGGAGTTGCCGCGATCTCGGTGCTCACCGACGGACCCGACTTTGGAGGGTCGTTGGACGACCTCGCCGAGATCCGCGCTGCAGTCGATATCCCCTTGCTGCGCAAGGACTTCACCATCGACCCCGTGCAGATCGCGGAAGCCCGCGTGGGGGGGGCGGACTGGGTGCTGCTGATCGTTGCGCTGCTCGACAGTGACGCGCTCGATCTCTGTCTCGCGGGTGTCGAGCGCAGCAGGGCGCAGGCAATCGTCGAGGTGCACGATGCCGGCGAGGCGCGTGTCGCCGTGGCTGCCGGGGCAACGTGCGTCGGCATCAACAACCGCAACCTGCGAACGCTCACCACGGATCTCGCGACCTTCGCACGGGTGCGTCAGGCGGTACCGGACGGCATCGTCTGCGTCGCCGAGTCGGGTGTTCGCAGCCCTGAGGACGTGACCCGGCTCGTGAGTGAGGGCGCTGACGCAGTGCTCGTCGGCGAGGCGCTGATGCGCGCGGTATCGCCGCAGGAGGCGTGCGCCGCAATGGTCGCGGCGGCGCGCGAGGCGGCGCGGCCGTGATCGTCAAGGTGTGCGGCGTCCGCACGGGCGAGATCGCCGAGGCCGCGATCGACGCGGGTGCTGACTGGATCGGTTTGATGCTGGTGCCGAAGAGCCCCCGTTGGGTCGATGACGCTGCGGCCCTCGAGGTCATCCGGGTGGTTCGAGACCGCGCGGACCTCATCGGCGTCTTCGTCGAGCCGAGCGCCGCCGAATGCGATGCGGCGGCCTCGCGCTACCACCTCGCCGGTGTTCAAGTCCACGGGGTCGTCGATCCGGACCTGGCGACGGCGTGCTCTGTTCCCGTCATTCCTGTCTTCAACGTCGACGGTGGCGCGACCGCGAGCACCATCGACTGGCCGCCCGACACGCTGGTCATGCTCGACGGGGTTCCCGATCGCGGAGCCCTCCCCGGCGGCACCGGCCACCAGGTCCCATTGGTGCTGGCGGCGGACGTCGCCCGCCACCGCGAGATCCTGCTGGCCGGCGGCCTGGGACCCGACGACGTTGCGACCGCGATCGCCACAGTGCGACCTGCCGGTGTCGACGCGTCGAGCCGGTTGGAGCGGCGTCCGGGGGAGAAGGACCCCGAGCTCGTCAGCCGGTTCGTGATCGCAGCGAGAGCCGCGTCGGCGCAGCGGGCACTCGATCCACGATGAGCGCAGCAGCGCGCGGCCGCTTCGACGGCTATGGGGGTGCCTACGTGCCGGAAACCCTCGTCCCGGCGCTCGAGGAGCTCGACGCCGAGATGGCCGGCGCATTCGCCGATCCGGACTTCACGACGGACCTCGAGCGCTGGCTCGCAGAGTTCGCGGGCCGTCCGACTCCGGTGACCCACGCTCGCCGGCTCAGCGATGCCAGCTCCGGTGCGCAGATCTGGCTGAAGCGGGAGGACCTGCTCCACACCGGCGCGCACAAGCTGAACAACGCCATCGGCCAGGTGTTGCTCGCGCTGCGCATGGGCAAGCGCCGGATCATCGCCGAGACCGGGGCGGGTCAGCATGGAGTCGCGACGGCGACGGCGTGTGCCGCCCTGGGGCTCGAGTGCGTCGTCTACATGGGTCGCGAGGACATGCGCAGGCAGGCGCTGAACGTTTACAAGATGGGTCTGCTCGGGGCCGAGGTCGTGCCCGTGGACAGCGGTTCGGCAACGCTCAAGGACGCGACCAACGAGGCGATCCGGGACTGGGTGGCCCACGTTCGCGACACCCACTACGTCATCGGCAGCGCCGTCGGGCCGCACCCGTACCCGTCACTGGTACGCCGGCTTCAACAGGTCATCGGCGACGAGGCGCGCGCCCAGATGCTGTCCCGGTTGCGAAGGCTGCCCTCTGTCGTGGTGGCGTGCGTGGGCGGTGGGAGCAATGCCATCGGCATGTTCGCGGCGTTCCTCGACGACGATGTGCGTCTTGTCGGCGTGGAGGCTGCGGGCCGCGGTCTCGACAGCGGCCAGCATGCAGCGCCACTCTCACGAGGACGTCCCGGCGTGCTCCATGGGTCGCTGAGCTACCTGATGCAGGATGACGGGGGACAGGTGCTTGCCACCCATTCGATCAGCGCCGGCCTCGATTATCCGGGAGTCGGCCCGGAGCACAGCGCACTCCGCGACAGCGGACGCGTGGAGTATCGCGCCGCCACGGACGCGGACGCCCTCGCCGCGTTCCACGACCTCTGCCTGCTCGAGGGCATCATTCCTGCACTCGAGTCAGCGCACGCCCTGCACGTCGCCGCCGCACTGGCGCGCGATCACGCTGCGGATGACGTGGTGCTCGTCTGTCTCAGCGGGCGCGGTGACAAGGACGTCGACACCGTGCGCGAGCACGAGCGGACATGATCGCGTCGCCGGATACGCGATTCCACGATGCCTTCGCGGCGCGCGAAGAGGGAACGCCTCCCGGCCTCATCCCGTATTTCACCGCGGGATACCCGATGCTCGAGAGCCTCGTCGAGTTGCTGCTCTGCGCCCAGCGCACCGGGTGCATTGCGGTGGAGGTCGGCATCCCGTTCAGCGATCCGCTGGCTGACGGACCAACAATCCAGCGCACCGGTCAAGTGGCGCTGCGCAACGGGATGACGCTCGCCGCAGCCCTCGCGCAGGTGGCCGATGCGCGCGCCCAGGGCGTGACCATCCCTCTCGCCGTGATGACGTATGTCAATCCGGTGCTCAGTTTCGGCGTCGATGACTTCGCCCGCGCAGCCGCCGCTGCGGGCGTCGATGGAGTCATCGTCCCAGACCTTCCGCTCGACGAAGCCGCGGGCGTCCGAGGAGCGGTGCACGCCGCGGGCATCGCGCTCATCCCGCTCGTGGCTCCCACCACAACGCCGGATCGTCTGGCACGTGTCTGCTCGACGGCGGCCGGGTTTGTCTACTGCGTCGGGGTCACCGGTGTGACCGGGGCTCGGGCGACGATCGGCGACGATGCCATGGCGCTGCTCGACGCGGTGCACCGTTTGACGCCGCTGCCGCGTGCCCTCGGTTTCGGGCTCTCGACCCACGAGCACCTGAGGGCGCTGCGCGGGCACGCCGAGGCCGCGGTCGTGGGGTCGGCGTTGCTCGACGCCATCGGCGTCGATGCGGCGCACGCGGTTGCCGGCGCCGAGCGCTTCCTGAACGCGATGATCGGCAGCGAGACGGCCCCGACAGGGTGACCGTCGAGCGCGTGTCCCCGGCGTCACGGGTGGACGGCGAGGTCACCGTTCCGGGCGACAAGTCCATCAGCCATCGAGCCCTGATTCTCGGCGCGCTCGCCAAGGGCCGGACCTACATCGGCAACGCGTCGCCGGCCGCTGACGTCCTCTCGACGGCCGCGTGCCTGCGCGCCTGTGGCGTCTGGGTCCGCGACTTTCCGCCCGATCGCTACGCGCTCGACGGTGCCGGAGTGGGCGTCAGCCTGCGCAGCCCCGACACCGTGCTCGACTGCGCCAACTCCGGCACGACCATGCGTCTGCTCGCGGGGGTCCTCGCCGGCAGCGAGTGCGACGCGACCCTGGACGGTGACCACTCGTTGCGCAGGCGCCCGATGCTGCGGGTCGTCGATCCGCTGCGTGCCATGGGCGCAGTCGTCGATGCGTCGCCGGCCGGGACCGCGCCGCTCCATGTCCAGGGCAGGAGGATGCTCGAGGGATTGACCTGGCGATCGCCGGTTGCGAGCGCGCAGGTGAAGTCGGCGATACTGCTCGCTGGGCTCTCGGGGAACGGGCCGACAACTGTCATCGAACCGGTGCCCACCCGGGATCACACCGAGCGAATGCTCGCCATGTGCGGTGCCGAGGTGGTGACCGAGGGCGGCGAGGTGACCGTCCACCCGGGGCAACTCGAACCCTTCGGGCTGCGAGTCCCAGGTGATATCAGCTCGGCCGCATTCTTCCTGGCGCTCGCGGCGTCCCGCGCTGGATGGCGAGTGCGCTGCCCAGGCGTTGGGGTCAACCCCGGGCGCACCGGCATTCTCTCGGTGTTGGAGGCGATGGGAGCGGCGGTGAGCGTGGAGGAGACTGCTGCGGCCGGGGGGGTTGAGCCCGTCGCCGATGTCGAAGTCCATGGGACACGGCTGCGCGGGATCACCATCTCCGGGTCGCTCACCGTGCGATCCATCGACGAGCTGCCGATCATCGCGGTGCTCGCGAGCCAGGCCGAGGGCGTCACCGAGATCCGCGATGCCGGAGAGCTTCGCAACAAGGAGACCGACCGCATCGCGATGCTGGAGGCAGGACTTCGCCGTCTCGGCGTTCCATGCACAAGCACCCCCGACGGCTTGACCGTGGAAGGCCCGGTGCGGCTCAGCGCCGCCCATCTCGACGCCGCCGGAGATCATCGCTTCGCCATGGCCTGGGCGATCGCGGGCGCGCTGGTTCCGGCGGGAGGCGGCGACACGGTCATCGAGGGGGCCGATGCGGCGGCTGTGTCCTACCCACGGTTCTTCTCCGACCTTGGGATCCTGCTCGGCCCCTGAGCTTCAGGTGTCGAAGGCGAGGAGCAGGTGCGGGCCGTCGCGCGCCTCGACGACCTTGAGCCACCGCACCGCGATCGTGACCAGGACGACGTCGGGTCCTTCGACATAAGCCTGGGCACCCGCGGCATGGCCGATGAGACGCCGAACCACCTCGATCCGCTGCGCCGGGTTCTCGACCACAGAGGCGGTGCCACCACCCTGGATCCAACGCGAGGCGTTGCCCGGCGAGCACATGAACGCGACCCGCGGGTCGGCCACGAGCTCGCGATACAGTCGCGACCCGTCCCTGGTCGCGATCAGGAGCCGGATTCCCGTCGCCGTGCGCTCGGGCGCGAAGAAGACGCCCGCCACGTGCGGCCCCGCCTGGCTGGTGGTCGCCAGGGCGATGGTGTCGTAGGCACGGAGCGCCCACAGGGCTCGCTCATGCCCAACCGCACCGTCATCCAACCCCGCCGGGCTCATCGAAGCAGGCGGCTCAAACGCCGGTCCGCGAGGACGTGCCCGCCGGTCTGGCACCGCGGGCAGTACTGAAAGGAGCGGGACGCCAGCGACACCTCGCGAACGGTCTCGCCGCAGACCGGGCAGGGCAGCCCGGTACGTCCGTGGACGCGCATCGACTCGCGTTTGCCGTCCTTGAGCGAGGCCGGATCGGACTCCAGGGCAAGGGCAACCGCCCCGGTCAGCACGTCGAGCACCGCAGCGGCGAGACGTTCGATCTCGTCGTCGCCGAGCGCATCAGCGTGGCGGAAGGGCGAGAGTCGAGCGGCATGGAGAATCTCGTCCGAGTAGGCGTTCCCGATGCCGGCAATCACTGACTGGTCCGCGATGACGCTCTTGAGCGTGCCCCGCTGATCGCGCAGGATGCTCGCCAGCCGGACGGCCGACAGGCCAGGATCGAGCGCGTCGATGCCGAGGCGGGCGACCCCCGGAACATCTTTGGGATCCCTGACCACCGAAACCGCCAGGCGCTTGTCGGTGCCGTGCTCGGTGATCTCGAGGCTTCCTCCGTCCTTCAGCGTCACGATCACCGCGAGCGGACCGCGCAGCGACGGCCGGGCGTTGGTCGGTTTCTCGCGAAGCCTGATCCAGCCCCCGCGTGCAAGGTGCACGACCAGGTGCAGCGGCGGCAACGAGAGGTCGATGAACTTCCCGCGGCGGACGCAGCCGTCGAACGCCAGGCCCTCGAGCGCCGTCGCGGGAGGGTCGAACGTCTTCAGCACCGCGACCGAGCGCACGGTCATGCGTTCCACCACCCGGCCGCGCAGAGTCGTATCGAAGGAGCGGCACAGCGCTTCGACCTCGGGCAACTCAGGCATCGCGGGTGAAAGAATGCGCCGGGTGCCGAGAAGCGTGGCTGGTCCGCGTGCCGTCGGGCCGCGGCGGAGCCGCGCGCACGCGACGGAGGACGTCCTCTGTGTGCCTCGCTCGACCATCTTTCCGGACGGCGCGTGGCATGGGCTGGTCGCGCGGGGCTTGGAGCGCGTGCTGCGAACGGTGCATGCGACGTCCGAGTACCGGCCGCGCTCGGACATCGAGGACGACCCGGCACTGCAGCAGATCATCCCCTACTGCGTCGTCCACCACGCCCACGACGAGACGTATCTGCTCACCCGCCGCCTCCGCCGATCAAGCGAGGCGCGCCTGCACCATCTGTACTCGCTCGGCATCGGCGGGCATGTGAATCCCGGTGACGGGGAGCGTGAGGACCCCGTGGTGGGCGGCCTGCGCCGTGAGTGGGCGGAGGAGATCCGCTGCGCGTCGCCCGCGCGCGCCAGCCTCGTGGCGCTGCTCAATGACGACTCGAGCCCTGTTTCGCGGGTCCACCTGGGCCTCGTGTTCCTCGTGGAGCCGTCCGAGGGCAGCGTTGAGGTGCGTGAGGTCGAGAAGCTGGAAGGCGAGTCACTGTCGCTCGAGGCGATGCGGCGTCACTACCTCAGCATGGAATCCTGGTCGCAGCTCGTCTTCGACGACCTCGTCGCCGGCGCGCGGACGCGAGTCGAGAAGAGCCCCCTCGTCGTACAACTCGAACCCGCGCCGTGACCACGGCGATTCCGGCTCGACCCCGGTTCTTCCGCACCGAGGAGGACCTCTCCGAGTGGTACGCCGCACATCCGTCGGCTCCCGAGATCTGGATCGGGTTCTGGAAGAAGGGATTCGAACGCCCGGGCATCTCATATGCGGAGGCGGTCGACGAGGCACTGTGCAACGGCTGGATCGACAGCATTCTCCGGCGGGTCGACGAAGCAAGCTACATGGTCCGCTTCACGCCGCGACGGGCGAGGAGCAACTGGACCGACACCAACCTTCGCCGGGTGGCGGAGCTGCGCGCCGCGGGGCGCATGCGCCCGAGCGGAGAGCGCGCAGTCGCGGCAGCGGTCTCGGCCGTGAAACGGCCAAAGGGGTAGCGCTCCGTATACTCGCCCCTCAATGGCAACCACAGTCCGTGTCCCTGGACCGCTACGCAGGCTGACGGGTGGAAACGCCGAGGTCAGCGTCGATGGTGCGACTGTCGGTGCCGTGCTCACCAATCTCGATGCCACCTATCCTGGCTTCCACGATCGCCTCTACGATGACTCCGGGAGCCTGCGGCAGTTCATCAACATCTACGTCAATGACTCCGATATCCGCTTCGCCCAGGGTCTCGACACACCCATCGCCGAGCGCGACGAGGTATCGATCGTCCCCGCCGTTGCCGGAGGTGGCGGTCCCCGCTGACCGTCCGCTGGATCTCCTGCCGCGTTCAGCGGTGATCGCCGTGGCGATGTCGGGCGGGGTCGATTCAAGTGTCGCCGCCGCTCGGGTCGCGGCCACCGGACTGCGAGCCTTCGGCATCACCCTGGCGATGTGGCCGGCGAGCCGGGAGACGGTCAGGGACCGCGGATGCTGCTCCATCGACGCCGTCGATGACGCCCGACGCGTCGCCGCGGCGATCGACCTGCCGCACTATGTCTGGAACCTCGAGCGTGATTTCGAGGCCGCCGTGGTTCGGGACTTCGAGGACGGTTACGCCCAGGGGACCACCCCGAACCCCTGCGTCACGTGCAACCAGCGCATCAAGTTCGGCGTGCTCCTCGACCGTGCTCGGGCCGCCGGCGCGACCCACCTCGCGACCGGCCACTACGCTCGCACCGGACGGAGGGGCTCGCTGGTAACGCTGCATCGTGCCCGCGATACGCGGCGCGACCAGGCGTACGTCCTCCACCGGCTCGATCAGCTCCAGCTACAAGGCGTGGTGTTCGTCCTCGGAGGTGACGAGTCCAAGGCGGGCGTGCGAGCCGAGGCGGCGGCGCTCGGTCTGGGAACGGCTGCCAAGCCTGAGTCGCAGGATCTGTGCTTCGTCGACTCGGACCTGAAATCCGAGCTGCGCGCGCGCCTCGCGGGACGCTTCGCTCCCGGGGTGATCTGCGACGTCGAAGGCACCGTCCTCGGAGAGCATGAGGGGCTGCCGTTCTTCACGGTGGGACAGCGAGCCGGCCTGGGGATTCAACCCTCGCGTCCAGATGCGGCGCCGCGCTACGTCATCGAGCTTCTCCCCGAACTGAACAGGGTCGTCGTGGGCCCTCGAGAGGCGCTCCGTAGCGATACCGTCCTGGCGTCCTCGTTCTCGTGGATCGCGGGGTGCGCCCCTCCGGCTGGTACGGCTTGCGAGGCGCAGCTGCGCGCTCACGGAGACGCGCACCCGGCGCGCATCGAGAGGAGTGACGTCGATGCGGTCGAGGTCAGCTTCGACACGCCGGTCGATCAGGCGGCGCCCGGGCAGTCGCTGGTCCTTTACCACGGAGACGAGGTCCTCGGAGGCGGAATGATCCGCCGGGCCGCCTGAGGTCCCGCGGCGGTGCCACCGACCCCGGGGCAGGTCGTGATCGGCATCCTCGCGGTGCTGGCCGGCTGTCTGGCGGTGACGACGTCGGCGTACATCGGGCGTCACACCGGCAACTGGTTGTATTACCTCTGCAGCGCCGGGAGCCTGGCGTTCGTCGTCGGTGTCGTCGGGCAGCGCGTGTTCCCGAGCCCCGCCGCAGTCGCACGCCTGGGTGCCACCGCCGCCTCGACATCGGTGCCCGGTCCCTGGGATGCGGGGGTCTCGCTGCCATTGATCGAGATCCGGGTGACCCCGGTCGCGATCGTCGGTCTGCTGGTCGCCGCCGTCGGTCTGAGCCTGGTGCTCCTCTTCGAGCGCGTCCCCGGAACCGTCCGTGCCGCCGCGCATGTGCGGGCGTCGCGGCTTGAAGACGACGATTCGGTCTGAGCCCGGGCTGACTACAATGCCGCCCGCGCCCCTATGACCCCTAACGCAGTCGCGTTCTACGCCGTCGCCGCGCTCATCGTGCTCGCCGCCGGGGCCGCAGTTGGGCTTCCTTCTCTTCGCTATGCGGGGTACGCGGGCGGCGCCGTGGTCGTGCTCCTCGCCGTCCTGGAGCTCATCTCGGGCGCGTACGCGCTGGCGGTGGTGCAGGTTGTGGTACCGGGAATCGCGGCTGGGGGTGTCGTGCTCGTCCTTCGGCGCGACGCCTACCGAGGGCTGATCAGCGGCCCCATCCTTCCTGGGCGATTCTGGATCGCGGCGCCGATTGCGATCGGTGCAGGGGCGGTGACGGCGGTCACTGTGGCACTCGTGGACGCCGGCTGGTATCCGGGGAACACGCTGGTGAATCTTCCCGCCTTGGTCCAGCCGGCTCTGATCACAGTGCTGCATTACCGAGCGCCGTACGCCCTGGCGATCGCCGTCGTGGTCGTCGCCGTCACCCTCGGCGCCGGTCTCGTGATCGGACGGCGGAGCGGCGACGAACAGTCGCTCGACCAACTCCTCCAGCAGCGGCGGCAGCGTGAGGAGCTGGCCCGCCGGCGACGCGAAGACCGCGAGCAGGGACGGCGGCGTCCGGCGAGAGACGACTCGTGACCATCGGCCCCGGGCAGTTCGCGGTACTGAGCGCGGCAGTGTTCGCTGTTGGAATCTATGGCGTTCTGGCGCGACGCCATCCACTCGGGGTCGCCATGGCCATCGGGCTGCTCTTCGCGGCGCCGGTCATCGCACTCGTCGGGTTCACGCACGCAATCCAGGTGGGACCCGCGTCCGGCGACGCGCTCGCGGCATTCACCATCGTCGCGGCCAGCTGCGTCTGCAGCATCGGCTTCGCGTTGATCGTCCTTCTCTGGCGGCGCACCGGACGAGCTGACATCGACGCCCTCGGCGACCTCGAGGCATAACGCTTTGGCCATCTACAACGCGGCCTGGGCGATTCCCCTTCTGCCGCTCCTCGGTGCCCTGGGATCGCTCGGAGTGGAGGGCCAGCGACGCGCCGCGCAACTGTGCGTCGTGTTCAGCGGCCTCTCCTTCGTGGCCGCGGCCATCGTGCTCGGGGTCCGGCTCACGCACGCCACCGGTGCGTCCTTCGACTCGCTGCTGACGTTCTTCGCAATGACGCCGCCCGAGGGCGCGACCTTCGCGACGCAGTTCCAGGCGCAGGTCGGGGTCCACGTCGATGCCCTCTCGACCAGCTTTGCGGCAGCGATCGCCTTTGCCACACTGGTCATCCAGTCCTACGCGGTCAACGCGATGCGCGGAGAGTCAGGCTACCGGCGGTTCTTCTGCGGCTCGTCGGTCCTCGCTTTCTGCACCTCCGGTTTCGTGCTCAGTCCCAACCTCTTCGACTCGTTGATCATGTGGGTCGGGGCGTCGGCCAGTCTGTACGTCCTGCTCACGCTGTCGTGGCAGCGAGCCGAACCGGCGCGCAGGGCCATGCGTGCAATGGTCATCCTCACGGCGGGCGATATCGCGCTCACCCTCGGCGTTGTCTTCGCGTGGATCAAGTTCGGTGTCTTCTCGTCGCTGCTGTCGCCGCCGTCCGGACAGACGATTGCCGATCCCTTCTCGTTCAACGTCGTCTCGCAGGGGGTGGTCGCCACGCTTCACAGGACGGTCGCGGGCACGGGCCCCCGCGCGATCCTGGTGATGGGCATCGTGTTCCTCGTCGCGGCCGCAGTCCGCAGCGTGCAGTTTCCCTTCACGACATGGCTCACCGACGCCGCGTCATCCGCCGCTCCGGTGCTCGCGCTCGCATCCGCCACGGTCGCACCGCTTGGGATCTTTCTGGTTGCGCGCATCTATCCCGTGGTTGCGCACGCTCCGCGAGCGCTTCCCGTGCTCGCCCTGGTTGGTGGGTTGAGCGCCGTGCTCACCGCCGCGACAGGGATCGCACAGCGGAGCATCACCCGCATCGCCGCGTGCGCGGTGGCATCAGAGCTCGGTCTCGGTATGGTCGCGCTGGGCATGGGGGGGTACGGGCCTGGTGTGTTCATCGCCCTCACTTCTGTGTTCATGTCCACGCTCCTGCTTTTGGCGGTCGGCAACCTCGTTCGCGTCTACCGGACCGACGACATCACGGAGATGGGCGGGGCATGGACGAAGTTGCGCACGACCAGCGTGGCCCTCGGTGTCTGGGCGCTGCTTGCCGGCGGGATCGGCTTCGGCACGTACTACGCGCTGGCGTCGGCACTGAGCGGCATCGATCCGGCAGGAGGAGTCTTCAGCGCAAGCGAGCGCGTTGTCGTGATCATCGTCACGATCATCGCTGCCGTGCTCGTGGCGTTGCTCGCCGGTCGCCTTCTGCTCAGTGTGACAACCGGAGCGGTCACTCGCCGGCGCGGCTTTCAGCACGATCGCATCGCCGATGTCGAAAATGCGATGCGCCGCCCGGTCTGGCTCGCCATAGCCGCCGCCGCGGTCTGTGTGCTCGTCGGGTTGCCAGGTGTCGAGATCTTCAGTTTCGGCAGCGGCGCCAATGCCGCCCCGACCTTCATGCGATTCGTCTTCTATGGCCTGCACCACCAGGCGATCGGCATCGATGGCATCGCACTTCTCATCGCGCTGCTCGTGCTGGCGTGCGGTTTCGGCGCCGCCTACTTGTTGTTCAACCCAGCCCGCACGAGGGTGGTGATTGCGACCGGCGCCTGGCCGTGGCGCGCAGTGTCGGCGGGCTTCTACGTCGAGAGACTCACAGAGCTTGCGGCGCAGCCACTGCTCGCGATTGCCGCCGGCGTCTCCAGCTTCGACGAGCAGGTGACCGCGCCCATCGCCGCATCGGTTGGGGAGAGTGTCGACGAGGCCGCCGGGGTCCTCGGCGCGTATCGCAACGCCCGGTTCGCCCGCTACCTCGCAGGTAGCGTTGTCGTGGTCGCGATTCTCGCGTTGCTGTCAGTGCTGGCAGCGACCGGTCACCTCTGGGTGCATCTGACGTGAGCGTCATCCTGTCGACGATCGTCTGGGCACCGCTGCTTTTCGCGCTCGTCGCCCTGTTCCTCCCCGAGCGTGATGACGACGAGCGCGCCCGGGTGCGCACGGTGGCGCTCGGTGGCGCCGGTGTGAGCTTTTTCGTGACGACGTTCTTTGCCATCCTGGGCCAGATCGGCCTCGGTCAAGGGGGCGGGCTCGCCTCGGCTTATCAGGAGAACCACACCTGGTTCTCGAACTTCCTGTTCCAGGCGCACTACGACCTCGCCGCCGACGGCATCACCCTCCCGCTTCTCGTCGTGGTCACCACGGTATTCGGGTGCGCGATGTTCCATTCGTGGAAGATCCATGAGCGGGTCCGTCTCTACGTGATCCTCGTGCTGCTCCTCGAGACAGCCGTCAACGGGGTGCTGTGTGCGTCGGATTTCGTGCTCTTCGTGGCCTTCTGGGGCCTGTTGTTGCTCCCCATGTATCTGCTCATCCGCGTCTGGGGTGGTGATGGTGCGCGCCGGGCGGCTGCATGGTTCGCGGGATTCCACGTCCTCTCTCTGGTGCTGATCATCGCGACCGTTGCCATCATCATCGTTGAGGCGGGCGCCCGGTCTTCCGACATGAGCGCAAACCTGACGACCTTCTCGATCACCGCGGAGACCGTCGGATTCTGGCTGAGCTTCGCCGCGTTCGCCATCGCGATGGCGATCTTCCCGGTGCACACCTGGATGATCGAGGCCCAGGCCAAGGCGAGTCCGGGCGTCGCCACGATTCTGTCGGGAACGATGCTGCTGCTCGGCGCCTACGGCATGATGCGCATCAGCCTCGTGGTCTTCCCGGTGCCGGCCCACTACTACTCTTTTGCAATCACGGGACTCGCCGTTGTCGGCGCCTTCTGGGGCGGCATCGGGGCGCTGCGCCAGGATGAGTTGCGCCGTTTCATCGGCTATATGAACGTCACGCAGATGTCGCTCGTCCTGCTCGCGGTCGGCGCGCAGACGTCGGTCGCCCTCGTCGGCGCGGTGCTCCTCCTGGCAGGCCAGAGCATCGGCTCGGCGATGCTGACCTTGGTCAGCGGCGCCGTCGAGGAGCGCACTCGGACAACCAGCATCCGCGCCATGGGCGGTCTGGTGACCCAGGCGCCACGCCTGGCCGGCTTCTGGCTGGTCGCGGCGGCGAGCGTGATCGGCGTTCCACTCCTTGCTGGATTCACCGGCGACTTCATGGTGTTTGCGGGCTCGTTCCCCGAGCATCGCATCGCCACCGTCCTCGTCATGGCGAGCGTGATCCTCACGACCGCGGGCCTGCTCTGGGTCGCCAATCGCGTGTTCTTCGGACCGGTTCGCGACCAGTTCGTCCGCGTGCGCGACGTCACACTCCTGGATCTCACCGTGCTGTTTCCACTGGTCGGAGCGGCGGTGCTCTTCGGGGTGCGGGCGGGGGCAGTCGTGCCCGTGATCGCCAACGGCGTCCTCGAGATCACCACGCGGATCAGCGGAGGATAGGGATGCCGCCCGACTTTGCTCGTGCGATGACCGTCGCCCTCCTCCCCGAGGCAATGCTCGTCGGGATTGCCCTCGTCTCGGTGCTGGTCGCGCTGCTCCGGCCGGGCCTCCGCCCCGACATCCATCGTTGGATCGCCTGCATCGGCCTCGTCGGGTCACTCGGCGCATGCGGGCTGGTGCTGCTCGGCCTCCGCAACGTGCGCTCGGGGGTGGCGATCACGGTGTGGAACGGCGGGTTCGTCGTCGACAGCTTTGCGATGTTCATCGCCATCCTTGCCTGCGTCACGGCGCTGTGCACCTGCCTGATCAGCGATTCGGCGGTGCGGAACATCCCGTCGCGGTCGAGCGCCTTCTACGCGCTCATGCTCATCGCGACAGCCGCCGTGGAGGCGCTCGCCGCGCAGCGCGAGATGACCACGATGTTCGTCGCGCTCGCGCTGTTGCTCGTGTGCCTTGTCGCACTGGGCGCGCTCGTCAAGACCGACCCTCGCGGCGCGGTGTCTTCATTCGAACATCTCATCGAAGGGAGCGTCGGCATCGCCGCGGTGGTGTACGGACTGGTGCTCCTCTACGGAACGACGCGCAGCACCAACCTCGACGCGGTCGCCATGGCGGTTGGCGCTGCTCCAGGCGCCGTCGCGCTGGGCGTGGCCCTGATCGTCCTGGGACTCTGCGGCACGCTCGGCGTCTTCCCGCTGCGCCGATGGGTGGGACGGGTCGCCACCAATGTCCCGGCGGGCGCCGCCGGCTTCATCATCGCGATGAGCCTGATCGCCGGTGGTGCGGCGCTCGCGCGCGTGACGGTGTCTGGGCTCGGCCCGAACGTTGGAGTGTGGAGGTGGCTCGTCCCGATCGTTGCCGCGGTCGCGCTCGGCCACGCATCGCTGAGCTCCCTGCGGGAGACGACCGTGTCGCGTCTCATCGGTCAGCTGGTCAGCGCCCAGGCGGCGATGCTGCTCCTCGGTCTGCTGGCGTTCGCGAATGGGTCGCGTGGGCTCCCCGCATACGGGATGACCGCGTTCCTCGGGAGCCTCGGCGTCACCGCGATCGCGACCCTCGCCGCCTTCGGCGTCCTCGCAATGCTCCAGGTCGCGGGCATCGGCGACGCGATCGATGATGTGCGTGGACTCGCGCACCGGTCGGCGCCGGCCGCGCTGCTGATGACGGTCGCAGTCGGCACGCTGGCGGGCGTTCCGCCGCTCGCCGGCTTCCTCACCCGCGTGCTGCTCATCTCGAGCGCGGCCGATACGCACTACGGGTGGCTGGCGATCCTTGCCGTGGGCGCAACCGTGCTGACCCCGATCGCTGCGCTGCGGTTCGTCGCCACCCTCTATGACGACGCGGGCGATGCGGTGCCATTCACGCTCGGCGCCACACCGCTCGTCTCTCGCATCGTCGCCGGCGCCGCGTGCCTTGCGGGGGTTGGCCTGGTGCTGCTCATCCAGCCGCTGCTCGCGGTGGCGACCGCGGGAGCCGGAACGCTGCGCTGACAGCCTGGGAGCGTCCACCCGGAGGAACCCGTCGGGACCTGCCCGCCGTCGCGCTCGGCGTGCTCACCAAAGCAGTGCGTGTCGCCGGGCCGCTGCGTGGTGCCGCCGCAGACGCCGTGGGCGCGGCCTGGTACAGACGGCTCAACAGCGAGGACCGCGTCCGAGCGGCAGTCAACCACCACCGCCTGCAGCCGCATCTCGATCAAGCCGAGGCCGCCGCGCTCGCACGCCGTTCCTACCAGGAATACGTGCGCATGATCGTTGACTCGATGTGGGCCGAACCACTTCAGTCGGCGGAGGTGCTCGAGCTCTTCCGGGTGATCGGCGCTGAACACCTGAATGTCGGCGACCACGGGTCGATGGTCGTGCTCCCGCATTTCGGCAACTGGGACATGGCCGCAAGTGCGTCGCTCGGTCTTGGGCTGCACCTGAGCACGGTGATGGCACCGGTTGTGTCGCCCGGGATCACCGAGATGGTCGCGCTCTCGCGTCAGCGGAAGGGGCTCGAGATCTTCACGGTGCGGCAGTCGGCTCGGGGCCTGTTTCGTGCCCTCCGACGCAACCGGACAGTCGCCCTGATGCTCGACGTCCCGGAGGCGGGCCCGACCGTGGTCGTGCCCTTCTGTGGCGGCCCGGTGCGCTGCAGTGCGGTACCGGCGCGTCTCGCCGAAGCCACCGGCGCGTCGATCCTGCCGGTGACCTGCCGGCGCGATGGCTGGGGATGGGTGCTCGAGATCCACCCGCCGGTCGACACGTCAGGCGACGACGCGGCGGTGACGGGTCGCATCGCCGCGTGCGTGGAGCCCGCGATCCGCGCTCATCCGGAGCAGTGGTATCCGTTTCACCACGTGTATGTCGATCGGTGAACCGAACGACCTGACCGCCGCAGCGGCCCGGGCGCTGGAAGAGGCAGGCGGAGCGGGTGCGCCCCCGGCGACCGCCTGGGCTCCGGGGCGGTGCACCTTGGTGGGGGAGCACGTCGACTACGCGGGCGGGCAGGTGCTCTGCATCGCGGTCGACCGTGGGATCGCGGCCGCAGTTCGCCCCAGCCCAACGGCTCGATACCTGGCCGCCAGCGGCGGGGGCGCCGTCACGCGGCTTGACGCCAGGCCGGCGGGGGACATCGGGGATCGAATGCTCGCTCCCGTTGTCGCGCTGCGCGACCGCGGGCTCCTGGTGCCGACGATCGAGGTCGGCGTCGCCGCGACCCTTCCCGCCGGGGCCGG
>DASZJB010000095.1:0-3638 GCA_035948615.1 Candidatus Dormiibacterota bacterium | reverse complement strand
ACGAAGCCATCCGCGCGATCGGCCTGCGCCACCGATCGCTCGCCATCGCCGCGCTTGCCCCGTTCGGCATCCATCCCGGGCACAAGCTCCTGCTGCTGGAGCTCGAGGCGGCGGGAGCGTGCACGCAGGCGCAGCTCGCCACCGCCAGCGGCTACGAGCCGCCGACCATCACCCTCAGCGTCCGCCAACTCGAGGCCAGCGGGCTCGTCGCTCGCCGCCAGTCGCCGACCGATGGGCGAGCCACGATCGTCGAGTTGACCGAGGCGGGTAGGTCGCTACTGCCGAAACTGAAGGATGCCTGGCGCCATGTGGCGGAGCAGACGGTCGCCGGGCTCACCACCGTCTCCGTCGAGCAGCTCACAGCGGTCCTCGCGGACCTGGCGGCAAGCCTCAGCGCCGACGACGCTGATGGCGGCGACCTTCCACGTTATGGCACCCGACTCAACTCGCGGTAACGCAGAACGTTATCTGAGCGTGCCGAGCGGTACACCGGTGCTAGGGTGGAAATCGCACACGGAGGTGACGGCAATGATCAGACGTTTCCTCGCCGGGCTCCTGCTCGTTGCGGGTGGGGCCGTGATCGCGGTCGGCGTTTCTCAGAACTGGGTGACGCTCCCGGCCAACGGACATAATCTGGACGGCTTCACGATGGGCAGCACGCCGATCGACGCGGTGGTGAGCTTCGCCGTGGCCGGCGCGATCATGCTCTTCGGCTTGTTGATTGTTCTCAGAGGAGGCGCCATCTCGCGCGGACTCGGTTTCCTCTGTTCCGTTCTGGGGGTCGTCTGGGCAGCTGAGATCGTGTTGCTTCTGAGCAGTGCGAACCACGACCTCTACCACCTGGTTCCAGCCGTATCGCTGGTGCGACACCTGCAGTTCGGGTACTTCCTTGTCGCCGGCGGAGCGCTGCTCGGATTCCTTGGCGGCGTCCTCGGCCTGAGCGTCCCGCGGCGGGCAGCGATGAAGGTGGAGCATGCAACAGCGACGCCGCTCCCGCGCGAGAATGCGCCGATTGCCGACAGGGTGGCGACGCGCGGCGCTGCTTGGGGCCCTGCTAACGATCGCTCTGGAGCGTCGTCTCCAGTCGATTCACGGACGCCCGCGGAGGTAGGGTCCCGCCGCTGACGTTCCGATCGCGGTCGATCAGTGCAACGCGATCATGATCCTCGGTCGCGTGCAGCCAGGCATGATCGTGCCGGCCTGAGTTCGCACCAGTTGCATGAACATCCTGATTCCCCTGCCCGACCGCGACTTCGACGTCACAGAGGTGGCGGTCCCGTGGCGGTTGCTCACTCGTGCAGGTCACGAGATCACTTTCGCGACCGAGCGGGGGGGCGCCCCGCCCGCGGCGGATCCGCGGCTGCTCACCGGCGTGGTGTTCGGCAGGCTCGGCGCTGCGCCTGAGCCGATCGCGTTTTACGGCAAGATGTGCGCGTCTCCCGAATTCCGTTCGCCCATATCCTGGGATGCCGTCGACCCGATGCGATACGACGGGCTACTGCTGCCTGGCGGCCACGCCCCGGGGATGCGCCAGTACCTCGGCTCGCCGCTCCTCCAGCAGCGGGTCGTGCAGTTCTGGAAGCTCGACCGTCCCGTCGGCGCCATCTGCCACGGCGTCCTTGTGCTTGCGCGCAGCCGCGACCCGGTCACGGGACGCAGCGTCCTGGCCAAACGCCGGACGACGTGCCTGCTCAAGTACCAGGAGCGCACTGCATACCTGCTGACCGCGTGGCGCCTCGGCCGCTACTACCGTACGTACCCCGCGTATGTGGAGGACGAGGTGCGCGCGGCGCTCGATGACCCCGCCCAGCTCGAACACGGAGCGCGGGTGTACACACGGCGGGGCACGCTCGACGACGACGCGCCCGCCTTTGTTGTCGAGGACGGCGGCTACGTCTCAGCGCGGTGGCCCGGCGACGCCTACCTGTTCGCGCGGCGGTTCACCGCCCTGCTCGAGCGCAGTGCTACACCCAGGCCTGGCGGGAAGGGGGGGATTCGAACCCCCGGAGGGACTTAAGATCCCTCACCCGCTTAGCAGGCGGGCGCTTTCAGCCTCTCAGCCACCTCCCCAGGCCGGGTCAGTATATGTCGTGTCCGGCTTGCGACCAACTCAAATCGAACCCCTCGTAGAGTGGCGACGTGGTCCACGCGCGGAGGGGGACTGCAGCGATCGTCGCCCTCGGGATGGGTACGGTTGCGCTGGCGACCGCCCCGATGACGGCCGAGGCGGCGATGTTCCGGCTCCCGGTCGGGACCCAGCGCATGCAGATGCCCCTCGATTGCGAGGCGAGTTCGCTGACCATCGCACTGGCGTCCGTGGGCGTGCGCACGACCCAGCGGTGGGTGCAGGGTCACTTCCCCACCGACACCCGCGCACCCGTGCTCGGCGCCAACGGCCTCCCAGCGCGGTGGGGTGACCCGTACACCGACTTCGTCGGCCACGTGATGGGCTCGGAGCCGGGCAGCAATCCACACTGGACTTCGTACGCCGGGTGGGGCGCGTATGCGCCGGTTGTCGCCCGGACCGCGGAATCGCTCGGCGTTCCCGTGGCGTCGCAGCTCACCGGCTGGAATCCCCAGGCGCTGTATGCCGCTGTCGAAGCCGGACACCCGGTGCTCGTCTGGACGACGGTCAACTACTCGTCACAGACCGCCCGCACCTGGACTGCCTGGGACGGGAGAACGGTGCCGTGGACCCAGGCGGGCCACGTCGTGGTGCTGATGGGCGTGAACACGTCGGCGGGGACCCTCGAGTTCAGTGATCCGTTGACCGGCTCGTACAACGGCACGACCATGGCGCAGTTCGCTCGAACCTTCACCATCTACGGGAGCATGGCCATCGTCATCGAGCGCGTTGCGCACGCCGCAGCACCCCACCTCACCGTTCGGCACATGCTGGCGCCCGTTCATCACGCACTCCCCGTGGTCGCGAGGGCATCTCCAACGGCGCAGCGCACTACCTGGGTTCCCGTGCGCCGCGTCCGCATCCCGAGCGCGTTCGACGGCGGCGACGGCGTCGGTGTCGCCGCCGCGAGCCTCGGCCTGCTCACCGGCGTCAGCGCTGTCTCGCCGCAGCCGTCTGGTGTGGCCAGCCCGCTGCTCGTCGCGGAATCGATCCTCGCCGTCGCGATCATCGCCATGCTTGCCGTTCTGATGCGAAGGCGACGGCGTCAATGCGCTGGGTGACGTTCACTCACTCGACTGGTCCCGCTGAGCGAACCGGCCTGCTCGTCGATGGGCGTATCCACGCGTGCGCGCCTGGGACGACGTTGCTCAGCCTCCTCGGCGACGACGGAACACTGCTCGCCGCGGAGGGTGACGAACTGCGCCGGGATCCACGCGACGTGTTCGAAATCGACGCCATCCAGGCGCTCGCGCCGATACCGCGACCGCCGACGGTGCGCGACTTCTATGCCTTCGAGCAGCACGTGCGCACCGCGAGGCAACGACGCGGGCTCGAGATGGATCCCGACTGGTACGAGTTGCCCGTCTTCTATTTCAGCAACCCCTACGCGATCGGCGGTCCCGACATGGATGTCGCGATCCCACCCGGCGGCGTCGAGATGGATTACGAGCTGGAGGTCGCCGCAGTGGTCGGAGTCGGCGGCGCTGACCTTGATCCCGAGGAGGCGGAGCAA
>DASZJB010000094.1:0-16615 GCA_035948615.1 Candidatus Dormiibacterota bacterium | reverse complement strand
GTTGGTATTGCGGAGATACTTGATGTTGTCCTGCGAGCAGTTCGACATGAGATACGGGCCGGTGCCAACGGGGTTGGCGTCGGCCTGAGTGTCGAGCTTGCTCTGGTCGAAGCTGCCCCAGACGTGCTGGGGGATGATCGGAGTCTGGTCGGCGACGTAGTAGAAGTACGACTGCGCCGGAGCGTTGAACGTGAACACGACCTGGTCGGTGCCCTGGAGCGCGACGTTGGTGAGCGGACCGCTGTCAGCCGCCCACAGGGCGTTGAGATCGAGCGCGGAGTCGGCCTTGAGTGCATCGAAGGTGTAGACCACGTCGTTGGCGCTGAATGGGCTGCCGTCGCTCCACTTCACGCCGCTGCGGATGGTCATGGTCAGGGTCGTGAATCCGTTGCTCCAGCTCGAACCGGTGGCCAGCCACGGGGTCACCTTGGGGGTGCCGTCGGGATTGGTCTGCAGGATGTTGATGAACTCGAGCGGCTCGTACACGAACCCGATCGACGTGATGTTCACAGACGGATTGAACGGGTTGAACTGGCAGGTCCAGGTGCTCCCGCTCTCGTTGTCGATGAGCAGCTTGCCCCCCACCTTGCCGGTGTTGCCCGTGTTGCCGCCGCTGGGGGTCGACGCGGAGCCGCAGGCCGCGGCCAGCACTCCCGCCACGACCATCAGGGTGATCGGCTTGAGGCGTCGCATCGACCGGCCGCCTGGGTTCCTGTTCGGTCGCCACGTCCTTAGCATCCGGGTTCCTCCGAAGTCTCGCTGTCCACGCGCGGGGTGAGAGGGTGATCCGCGGCCGGTAATTTATAGGAAAGCTACCTTAACATCAGCCCGGCGGTCAACACTCCCCGGTTCATCGAGGTCAGATCGCCTGCTGAGGATAGCGCGACATCTGCCGGTGGTTCGCGGTGCACTTGACAGAGGGCCGACTGATAGGAAGAATCCCTAACCATGACTGCGCGACCCGACCACCAGCGGCGCCCGAGGTCCGGTATCCGCAATCGCCTGCTGCTCGCCGCAGGTGTGCTGGCAACCCTGCCGGCGCTCTCTCCAGCCGGGGCGGTGGCGGCGGCGCCGGCGGTCAAGGCCCAGGTTCGGGTCGACCAGGTCGGCTATGCCGAGAACGCATCAAAGCGCGCCTACCTCATGACCTCGGTGGCGGCCGACGGAGCCGTGTTCCGTGTGACCGACGCCCACGGCGACATCGCGTACGCGTCGAGGGTTGGAGCCGACCAGGGGTCGTGGAGCACCGCGTACGACCATGTCTACGCCCTCGACTTCAATGGAGTGCGTAGCGCGGGCTCGTTTCACATCGTCGTGATCGACGGATCGATGCAGGTCCGCTCCGCGGCATTTCGCATCGACTCGCCGGCGAGGATCTACGCCGCCGCGATGGCCAACTCGCTGTCGTTCTACCAGAACGAGCGCGACGGGCCCGACTTCATCCCCTCGGCGCTGCGAACGGCGCCTGCCCACATCAACGACGCAAACGCGATGACGTACTCCATTCCCAAGGTCGACGGCAACGGCAACTTCAAGGGTGATCTGACCGCGCTCGGTCAGACCATCGACGCTGCCGGGGGTTGGTGGGACGCAGGTGATTACCTGAAGTTCACCGAAACGATCAGCTATGTCGTCGCCATGATGGAGACCAACGTCCGCGACTTCCCGAATCAGCTCGGGCCCGGGTCCGCGACCTCGAACTACAGCGCTGAGGCGGCCTTCGGCCTGAACTGGCTCGAGCACATGTGGAACGACAGCACCAAGACGCTCTACCTGCAGGTCGGGAT
The DNA here is from genome assembly GCA_035948615.1 of Candidatus Dormiibacterota bacterium. Lineage (GTDB taxonomy): Bacteria > Chloroflexota > Dormibacteria > Aeolococcales > Aeolococcaceae > Palsa-851. The sequence goes on along the minus strand of DASZJB010000094.1, from coordinate 14,828 downwards.
CGGCGCCGGCAACAGCCAGACGGTCAGCGACCACGACATCTGGCGGCTGCCTCAGGCCGACGACACGTACGGGGGGACCAATCCACAGGATCGGTACATCAGGAACCGGCCGGTGTTCCGCGCCGGACCGCCCGGATCGCTCATCAGCCCCAACCTCGCCGGGCGTCTCGCAGCCGACTTCGCACTCTGCTACCAGCTCGATCGAGTGACCCAACCGGCCCAGGCGGCGAGCTGCCTGAAGGACGCCGAGGATGTCTTCGCTCTCGCCGACACCCGTCCGGGGCGTTTGCAGACGGCGATTCCGTTCGGCTTCTATCCCGAAAAGGAGTGGCGCGACGATCTCGAGTGGGGTGCCACGGAGCTCTACGACGCGCTGTCGGCAGGTCCGGTGCCCGCTGGCGTTCCGAACGCCGACCCGATGTTCTACCTGAGGAAGGCGGCGCACTGGGCACACGCCTACATCGCCGGACCCAACGACGCGGCCGACACGCTCAACCTCTATGACGTCTCCGGCCTCGCCCACTTCGACCTCTACCGCGCGATCGAGCATGCCGGCACCCCCGGTGGACTCGAGGTGACCAGGGCGCAGCTGGTCGACGACATCGCCAAGCAGCTCGACAACGCGGTCGCCCAGAGCGGTGTCGATCCATTCGGGTTCGGGTTCCCCTGGGACACTTTCGACACGACCAGCCACGGCGCGGGCCTGGTGGTGATGGCGGCCGAATACGACGAGCTGACCGGGACGGATGCGTTCGCTCGCTACGGCCAGCGCTGGCTCGGCAACATCCTCGGTGCCAACGCGTGGGGCACGTCTCTGATCGTGGGCGATGGCAGCACCTTCCCCGACTGCATGCAACACCAGGTCGCCAACCTGGCAGGCTCGCTCAACGGCGAGCCGCCCATCCTGGCGGGCGCCACCGTCGAGGGTCCGAACTCCTTCGCCGCGACCGGCGTGGTCGCCGGTATGCGCACCTGCCCGGCGAACGGCGTCGACACATTCGCTCAGTTCAACGGCACCACAGCTGTGTTCCAGGACAACGTGCAGTCGTGGTCCACCGACGAGCCCGCCCTCGACCTCGGGGCGACGGCGCCGATGGCGTTCGCGTGGCAGATCGACAACGACCCGAGCGCTTCGTGACGGCCGTCCGCCACGATGCTGTAGATAACCACCCTTACTAACGTTCCTCGGGAGAAACACTGGATGCCGGCACCGGAGGCAGCGAAGCCCAGCCTGCTTCGCGCCATCAACCTGCGCACCACGTTCGAGCTCGTCCACACCGGCGGTCCCGTAGCCGCCCCCCATGTGGTGCGGAGCACGGGTCTCTCCAAGCCGACCGTCTCCGAAGTCCTCGGGCAGCTCGTCGACATCGGTCTGCTCCGCAGAGTCGGCAGGACCAGCGGTCTGCCCGGCCCGAGTGCGCAGCTCTATGACGTCAACCCGCGCGCCGGATGGGTGCTCAGCCTCGACGTCGGCCGCGAGTGGGTTCGAGCGGCGCTCGTCGATCTCACCGGCGCTGTCGTCGGGCGCAGCGCGACCCGCACGCCACGGACCACCGCCAAGGCGGTCATCGCACAGCTGCGTCAGGCCGCGGAGGCGCTGACGGCGGAGGCCGGGATCTCCCTGGAGGACATCAACCAGGTGGTCGTCGGAACCCCAGGCGTCCTCCGTCCCGGCGCCGATCACCTGTCGCTGGCCCCTCAGCTCGCGGGTTGGGAGAGTCCCAAGGTGATTCCGGCCATCCGCGAAGCGCTGGTCGCACCGGTCATCTTCGAGAACGACGTCAACATGGCGGCGGTGGGGGAGCACGTCCACGGCGTGGCGCAGGACAGCGAGGACTTCGTCCTGCTCTCCGTGGGCACCGGTGTCGGCACCGGGGTCTTCGTCGACGGGGCGCTGCGCCGGGGCGCCGCCGGTCTCGCCGGGGAGATCAGCTTTCTCCGCCTGGACCTGGATGCGCCCATCGGTGCCGGTCATCGGGCAACGTGGGGCACAGGCGCGTACGAGAGCCTCGTCGGCTCAGCGGCGATCGTCGCCCTGGCACGCGAGCGCGGCATGCGCTCGGCGAAGTCCGTGGCCGCAATCTTCGACGCCGCGCGCCACGGCGATCCCGACGCCGACCACGTGGTGCGCACCGAGGCTCGCCGGCTCGCGCATGGGATCGCCGCGGTCGCAGCGGTGCTCGACCCCGAGCTGGTCGTCCTCGGCGGTGGCATCGGCACCGGAGGTGGCGACCTGCTGCTCCGGCCCATCGCCGAGGCGCTCGCGTCGATCTCGCCATTCTCCCCGCGGCTCGAGGTGTCGACGCTCGGTGTCGACGCGGTCATCGCCGGTTGCAGCACCACCGGCCTTCGGCTCGCCTTCGATCGCATCTTCGGCTCCGATACACCGATCGCACGCACGGCGATCGACCTCATGAAGGTGCGCGAACAGCGTCGCAGCGAGGACATTCCTGCCGACAGGAGCGCATGAAGGTCACGGTCGTCGGTGGCGGAAGCACCTACAGCCCCGAGCTGGTTCAGGGATTCGGCGGCGTCGCCGACCGTCTCGGCGTCGATGAGCTGGTGCTCCAGGATCCCGACGCACAGCGCCTTGAAGTGGTCGGAGGTGCAGCTCGGCGGATTGCGAGCGCGCATGGTTTTCACGGCCGCCTCACCCTGACGACCGAGCTCGATGCCGCGGTCGAAGGGGCGGCAGCCGTGCTCCTGCAGATTCGCGTCGGCGGCCAGGCGGCCCGCCATACCGACGAGACGATCCCGTTGCGCTGCGGATGCGTCGGCCAGGAGACCACCGGCGCCGGTGGATTCGCCAAAGCGCTGCGCACCGTGCCGGTCGTGCTCGACATCGCCGATCGCGTTCGCCGGCTCGCGGCGGACGACGCGTGGATCGTCGATTTCACCAACCCGGTTGGCATCGTGACGCGCGCGCTGCTAGATCACGGCCACCGTGCGGTCGGGCTCTGCAATGTGGCAATCGGTTTCCAGCGCCTGTTCGCAGCGTGGTTGGGCGTCACGCCGGACGTTGTGCAGCTCGGTCATGCGGGACTGAATCACCTCACCTGGATCAGGTCTGTACAGGTCGACGGCGAGAATGTGCTTCCGACGCTGCTGCGCAACCACGGCGAGGAGATCGCCGCTCACGTGGAGCTGCCGAGGCGGATCATCGACAACCTCGAGGCGGTGCCCTCCTACTACCTGCGCTACTACTACCAGCACGACCTGGTCGTTCAGGAATTGCTGGAGTCACGCAGCCGTGCCGAAGAGGTCATGGACGTGGAGCGAGAGCTCCTCGAGCTCTACCGTGACCCGCACCTGCACGACAAGCCGGATCTGTTGATGCAGCGTGGCGGTGCCTACTACAGCGAGGCGGCCCTCAACCTCCTGGGTTCGCTGTTCGGCGACAGCCCGGATGTTCAGGTCGTGGATGTCCAGAACAACGGGGTCATCCCCGAGCTGCCCGCGGACGCCGTGATCGAGGTTCCAGCGTTGGTGAAGCCCTCGGGGCCGGAACCCCTCCCGGTTCCGGTACTGCCCCCGCACCAGGCCGGTCTGATCGCGCATACCTCCGCGTACGAGGCTCTGACCGCTGAGGCCGCTGTGAGCGGCGATCGCGAGGTCGCCTTTCGCGCGCTCCTCACCCATCCGCTGATCGGACAGAGCGGATTGGCCGAGCAGCTCCTGACCGACCTGCTCGACGTCAACCGGACATTCCTGCCGGCCTTCGCATGACGGCGAACGAGCTGATTGTCGCCGTCGACGGCGGAAACTCGAAGACCGACGTAGTGCTCCTGCGTGCCGACGGCACGGTGCTGGCGTCGGTCCGCGGCACTGGATCCTCGCCGCACCAGCTCGGGCTCGACTCCGCGGTGCGCGTCGTCGGGGACCTGGTCGATCGCGCTTGGCTCGCGTCGGGGATGCCGGCGCGCGGTGGAACCAAGGCGGCGGTCGCGGCGGTGTTCATGGCGGGCGCGGATCTCCCTGCCGAGGAGGCTGCGCTTGCCGACGCGGTGGCGGCGCAGGGGTGGGCAGAGCAGAACCATGTCGCCAACGATGTGTTCGCGGTGCTCTGGGCGGCGACCGGCACGGGGTATGGGATTGCCGTGACCGTCGGCGCGGGTGTGAACTGCGTGGGAACCGCTCCGTCAGGGCGTCGCGCCTGGTTCCCCGCGCTCGGCGACATCACCGGCGACTGGGGCGGAGGCCCTGACATCGGGATGGCGGCTCTCGGTGCCGGGGTGCGCAGCGAGGATGGACGCGGCGCACCGACGAGCCTGGCTCGCGCGGTCGCGGCGTATTTCGGCTGTGCAACCGCTCTGGACGTTGCGGTGGCAATTCACCAGGGCAACCTCGACTCGTCGCGGCTCGTCGAGCTGCCGCGGGTGGTGGTCAGCGCCGCTGAGGCGGGTGATGCGGAAGCGCTCGCGATCATGCTCCGCCAGGGGACTGAGGTCACGCGCCTCGCCATCGCCGCGCTGGGTCAGCTCGCGATGGAGGATTCGCTGGTGACGGTGGTGCTCGGAGGATCGGTCCTCGTCTCCAGCAGATCGATCCTCCTCGACTTCATCGCGACGAGCATCCGCGCCGAGGCGCCCGAGGCGGAGACCATTCTGTGCACCACACCGCCCGTGGTCGGCGCGGCGCTTGCGGGCCTCTCGCTTGCGGGAGCCAATGGCACCGCGGAGTCGCGGCTTCGCGAGTCGCTCACCGTGGGGTCGCTCGGAGGGGCCGCATGAACGGCGAGAACATGGCCGCCGAGATGGCCGAGCAGCCCGCGGTGATCGAGCTGCTGGTGCAGCGGCGCGCGACGGTCACAGCCTCGATCAGCGCGTTGCTTCCCGAGCACCTGTGCGGCACCGTGCTGCTGGCCCGCGGATCATCGGACACGGCCGCGCTCTACGGGCGATATCTCTTCGAGATGGCGAGTGGCCGGCCGGTGGCGCTCGCGTCTCCGAGCCTGCATACGCTGTATCGAATTCCGGCTGACCACACCGGCTACCTGGCAGTCGGTATCAGCCAGTCGGGGCGCACCCCGGAGATCGTCAGCGTCCTGGAGCGGATGCGTGCCACGGGAGCGCGCACCGTCGCGATCGTGAACGCGATGTCGAGTCCGCTGGGCGATGTCGCCGACGTCATCATCGATCTCTCCGCGGGGGGAGAGCTCGCGATCCCGGCGACCAAGACGTTCACCGCCACGCTGGTGGCGCTCGCACTCGTGGCCGGAGCGATGGGCCGGCTCCCATGGAGCGACGGCGACGTCACCGCTTTGCCGGGTCACATCAGTCGGGTGCTCGACGACAGCTATCGAGCAGACCTGATCGCGCGGCGGCTCGATGGCGCGGATCGCGTGCTCACGGTGGCGCGCGGCCCGCTGCTCGCCGCGGCCAGCGAGACGGCATTGAAGATCCGTGAAACCTCGGCGATCTTCGCCGAAGCGCTCTCGGCAGCGGATCTTCGCCACGGTCCGATCGCGGCGGTGACCCCCGATGTTCCGGTGCTGGCGTTCTCCTCGCCGGGTCCGGCCGCCACTGATGTTGCGGAGCTGTGCGCCGTGCTCCGCGATCGTGGCGTCACGGTGAGCACGATCAGCCCGGACCCCGGCTCCGACCTACCCCTGCCGCGGGGCGTTCCCGAGGCCCTGCAACCGATCGTCGCGGCTGTGCGCGGTCAGCAGATCGCGCTGTCGACAGCGTTGGCGCGGCACCTCGACCCCGACGCCCCCATCGGTTTGACCAAGGTCACCTTCACGCGCTGAAGTCCGAGACGACTCGGTTGCGTCCCTGGTGCTTCGCGGCGTAGAGGTTGCGATCTGCCTGACCCAGCAATGCGGCCTGGCTGGAACGTCCCGTCTGCAGCGCGGTGAACCCGACGCTCGCGGTGACGGTCTCGCCGGCCATCGCCCCATCCCACGTGACCGACTCGATTGCTCTGCGCACGTCCTCACACCGGCGCAGCGCCTCGGCCTCGTTCACGGCAGGGAAGACGAGCAGAAACTCCTCACCACCCATGCGCGCCGCCCATCCGGACTCGGCGGTGGCTGCGGCGAGAATGCCAGAGATGCGGACGAGCACCTTGTCGCCGACGGCATGCGAGAAGCGGTCGTTGACCAGCTTGAAATGGTCGAGGTCCACCAACCCGACAGAGAGCGGAGAGCCGTCCTCTCGCGAGCGGGCCAGCAGGACGGGAAGCTCGGTGTCGACGTGACGCCGGTTGCGCAGGCCGGTCAAGGCATCGCGCAGCGACAGCTGCCGAAAGCGCTCGCCCTCACGCTTTGCTTCGGTGGTCTCGAACACCGCCTGGAGCGTGCGCGCATTCGCCTCGCGCTGGGCAGCCCGCAGCGCCGCGTCCTCGGCGTGAAATTCAATGTGCTGCTCGTACGCTCGCTGGAAGAGTCCCTGGGACGCATAGAGACACGCTCGCTCCTCGAGCGCCTCGACGCGACTCGCGCTCATCCCGCGGTCCGCGCATAGCTGGATGCAGCGATCGAGTGTCGCGCCGGCATCGTCCATGTGTCCCATGAGGCGTTGTGCGCTCGCGGCCGTGTTGAGTGCTTCGCCAAGCCCCTCGATCGGCCGGGTGTCGAGATGTGGATCGTCGAGGATCGGGCGCAGCGTGGCTTCCGCGTCGGCGTAGAGGCCAAGCTTCAACTGGGCGTTGGCGATGGTGTCGAGGCACGCCGCATCGAGGATGACGTTGTGACGCTCGGCGAACGCCTGCATGCGCTTGGCGATCTCCATCGACTGCTGGGTGTCGCCCGCGTCATCCTCGAGCCACGCGAGGTTGTTGAGGATCTTGACGCGGAGCGGGACGTCGTCGAGGCCGTCGGCGAGTTGCAGGGCGGCGCGATAGCGCTCGCGGGCCGCGTCCCATGCGCCGGTGCGGACCAGGACCTGACCGAGCCCGAAGAGATGATCGGCGCGCATCCGCTCGGGCATGCTGTCATCGAGTAGATCGACCGCCGGTACCGCGTGCTCCCACGCGCTCGGGACGTCACCGATGAAATCGAAGAACACCGAGAGCAACCGGTGGCTGCGGGCCATGAGATGGCGGTGCCCGTGCTCGGTCGCCCAGTCGTTGATCTCCCTGATCAGCTGGCCGCTCGCGGTGTGCTTGCCCTTGCGGCAGAGCACGTCGGCCTGGATGAGCAGCGCACGGCGCACCGCGCCTTCGTCACCGAGCGCGCGCCCACGGCGCTCGAGCACCATCGCAGGCGCGTAGGCCGCGTCGGGATCGGAGAACGGCACCATCTCGAGGAAGTCAAGCTCCACTCCGAGTCGCTGGACGCGCCGCATCGCCGCAGGAGTCGCCGGTGCGGCCTCCGAGAAGGGCGCGGCATCACCGTCCGTCGCCCCCGCAATCACCCTGAGCTGCGGCGCCGCTGCGCCGCTGGGATGTCCAGACATGCCTGCACGATATGCCGCATCCCGCGCCGCCTATGGGCGGTTGATGGTCTGTCACGACAAAGTCGTTCGGTCTGACATCGCGCCGCACGCCGTCATTCGGTCGTCACACGCTCAGGGGCAGGCGAATCGCGTTGACCGGGCTGGCTCAGCCACCCGGCGTGGTGGCGTCGAGCTGCCGCCACGTCGATCCACTCAGAGCCCAGAGGTGCACGGGTTGCGCGACGAACTGGCTGCTCGGAGTTGGTGACCCCAATATCAGTAACTGGCCGCTGGTCGCATCCGTGATCTCCGCAACCGGTTCGACCGGGAGGCGGGCGACATCCAGAAGCCCCCACGTCTGTCCGCTCCATACCGCCAGGACCGGGAGGGCCAGCATCGGTCCGCAGTTGCAGAGCGTCAGTCGGTCGATGGCCGGGTTGAGCGCGAGCGCCGAGCCCGGAAGTGGCTGGGCGGTGCCGGCGAGCTGCTCCCAGCGCTGCCCGTCCCAACGCCAGGTCGCGTCCAGCGCTCCAAGTTGCGACCGCGGCGCGTAGCAGCAGCCTTCGGCGATCAGCGAGCGCGTGACCGGATCGAACGCCATCGGAAGGTCGAATGCGCTTGGAGCAACGGCGCCGTGAATCTTCAGGATCCAGTGCGAGCCGCTCCAGACCCACGTCTGATCCCCGGCCGGTGCGCTCCCGGCGGTGACGAGCACCATCTCGCTGAGCGCGTCGTCCCACGCCATCGACGACCCTTCCCCGGGAGTGGGGCCGCTGGTCCCCGGGTCGAGCTCACGCCAGGTAACCCCGTTCCAAGCCCAGGTGTCGTTGAGCGATGGGCCGCCGGTCAAGGGGTTGTGCCGTCCGCCGAACATCATCACCTCTTTCGTGAGCGGGTTGTACGCCGCCGACGCGTCGATTCGGCCGGGAGGGTTCGTCAGTGGTTCCGCGTGCGACCACGTGCCCGCGCTCCAAATCCAGGTGTTGTTGTCGTTTTGGACGCCCCCGAAGAGCATCACCTGGGCGGCCGCGGGGTCGTCCGCGACCGTGATGCCGATGCCCGAGATGGGACCGAGGGGGACGGGCGTCGGCACCGGCGTTGGAGTCGGCCGCGGAGGTGGCGCGGGAGGCGGCGGGCGTTGCGTTGTCGAGACCGCGAAACCGGCGACGGCCGCCGCCGCGATGACGGCTACAAGAAGCGTCGCTGCCCTCACCCGGACGTCCCGTCCGTGCTGATCGCCCGAGGGGCGCTCATGCCTCCATCGTTCCAGTCTTCACCTGCACAATCGCGACGTGACCGCATCGCAGCCACCCATCATCGCCGACCCCGAGTTCGGTGCGATGCTCCCACTCAGCGCGCTGCTCTCGCAGACGCTCGTTGCCTACACGGTCGAATTCGACAACGAGTTCGAGCATCAGATTCCCCACCGCACCACGACCGGCGGCCGGTCGGGCGCCGGCGGCCCGTGGCTCACGTCGATGGTCATGTGGTTCAACTGCATGCGCCACCTGAGCGACGCGCCGATCCCGGCGCGCGAGCTGCTGCGACGCGCTCGCACTCCGACAAACCTTGCCGGAATGCAGCGATGGCGATACATCGACGTCAGCGCGGATCCTGATGACACGCGCGCTCAGCCGCCACCCGCAGAGCTACTGGTGCGCGCCACCGCGTATGGCAGGGTGGCACAGCGGGTGTGGCGACCTATGGCAGGCGTCATCGAGCGGCGATGGGAAGAGCGCTGGGGAAGTGAGCGGATCGAGGCGCTGCGGACGGCACTCGGGGCGATCGTGCGCTGTTCCGAGCTCGACCTTCCGGATTGCCTGCCGATCCTCAGGTACGGTCTCTGGTCGGCAGGGCCGTCGTGCCCTGCATTTGCATCGACGCGGTCTGAACCCGCCGACGAAGTCGACTCGCTGCCAACCCTGCTCTCCCGCGCGCTCCTCATGGCTGCCGTCGATTTCGAAGCACGCTCGAAGGTGTCATTGGCGATCTACGCGAACGTGCTTCGAGTCCTCGAACAGAGGGCGGTGCCGCTTCGGGATATCCCGAAGCGGTCCGGCGTATCCAAGGAGGCGATCAGCATGGCGACGGGCGTGCTGACGAAGAGCGGTCTCGTGGCCATCGAGGCAGACACGGGTGGGAGCCGTGGCAAGGTGGTCAGCCTCACCGCCACGGGAAGCCGGTCGAAAAGCGCGCACGAGCAGCTGCTGCGAAGCGTCGAACAGGACTGGGTGTCGCGCTTCGGTGGGGACGTCATCGTCAGGCTACGCGACTCGCTCGAGCAGCTCGCCGGCGACTCCAGCGGATCGCTCCTGTTCCCGGCGTTGCGGCCATACCCAGAAGGCTGGCGCGCTTCCGTGCCGCAGCCCGAAAGGCTCCCGCAGTTTCCGATGGTGCTGCATCGAGGCGGATACCCGGACGGGAGCTAACGGGAGCGAAGGAACCCGAACATCTGTTCCGTCTGGGATGCTAAAATCGCAGGTCCGAGATGAGCGACATGAGTGCGTTTCACCCTGCGGTGCGGACCTGGTTCGAGCGCAGGTTTTCCGAGGGACCGACTCCGGCGCAGCGCGAGGGCTGGCCGGAGATCGCGTCCGGCCGGAACACCCTGATCGCGGCCCCGACCGGCTCGGGGAAGACGCTCGCGGGGTTCCTGGTCTGCATCGACGCGCTCTACCGGGCGGCCGATCGCGGCGAGGTGGTTGAGGGTAAGACGCAGGTCGTCTACGTGTCGCCGTTGAAGGCCCTCGCGGTCGACGTGCAGCAGAACCTGGAGACGCCGCTGCGGGAGATCGCAGAAGTCGCGTCGGAGCTGGGGATGACCCTGCCGCCCCTGCGCGCAGAGGTGCGCACCGGTGACACGACGCAGTCGATGCGCGCGGCGATGATCAAGCGTCCGCCCAACTTCCTGGTCACGACCCCGGAATCCCTGTACCTGCTCGTCACCGCGCAGCGGAGCCGGGCTGCGCTCACCACGGTTACGACCATCATCGTCGACGAGATCCACGCGGTTGCGCGCGACAAGCGCGGTTCCCACCTTGCGGTCACGCTCGAGCGCCTCGAGCGGCTCTGCGCACAACCACCGGTGCGCATCGGTCTCTCCGCGACGCAGCGACCCATCGAAACCGTTGCTCGGTTGCTCGTCGGCGCGGGTGCGTCACGCAGCAATCCCGACGGCAGTGCGCGCTGTGCCGTCGTCGACGTCGGCCACCGGCGCGCGCTCGATGTCGCCATCGAGCTGCCCTCCGGTGAGCTCGAGGCGGTGGCATCGCGCGAGCAGCTTGGCGAGGTGCTCGACGCCATCGCCGCGCACGTGCGGGCGCACCGCACCACGCTCATCTTCGTCAACACCAGGCGAATGGCGGAGCGCGTCGCGCATCAACTGGCCGAGCGGCTCGGCGACGACGCCGTCGCGGCGCACCACGGCAGCCTCTCCAAGGATCGACGTCAACGGGTCGAATCGCAGTTGCGTGCCGGTGCCCTGCGCGCGCTGGTGGCCACCGCATCGCTGGAGCTGGGCATCGACATCGGGCCCATCGAGATGGTGTGCCAGATCGCGTCGCCGCGCAGCATCGCGACCTTCCTGCAGCGCGTCGGCCGCTCCGGTCACAGCAGGGGTGGGATGCCGAAAGGCCGGCTGTACCCGATGACCCGGGACGAGCTGGTCGAGTGCACTGCGCTCCTCGCCGGCGTGCGCAGCGGGGCACTCGATGCAGTGCATCCGCCCCGCCTTCCCCTCGACATCCTGGCCCAGCAGATCGTTGCCGAATGCGCCGCGGACAGCTGGCGTGAGGACGACCTCTTCGAGCTGATGCGCAAGGCGGCACCGTTCGCAGACCTGACCCGTGGCGACTTCGACCGCATCATCGAGCTGGTCTCCGATGGCATCGCCACCGGGCGTGGCAGGGTCGCCGCCTATCTGCACCGCGATCAGATCAACGGCGAGGTTCGAGCCCGGCGCGGCGCGCGGCTGGCAGCGTTGACGTCCGGCGGAGCGATCCCCGAGACCGGTGACTACCGCGTGCTTGCGGAACCCGATGACACGTTCATCGGCACGGTGAACGAGGACTGGGCGATCGAGTCGTCAGCGGGGGACATCTTCCTGCTGGGGAGCACGTCGTGGAAGATCCGGCGTGTGGTTGCGGGAACCGTGCGAGTCGTCGACGCGCACGGCGCGCCGCCGTCGGTTCCCTTCTGGCTCGGCGAGGCGCCGGCGCGCACCGAGGAGCTGTCGCGCGAGGTCTCTGACCTTCGCAGTGGTGTTGAGGCCCTGCTCGCCGAGGGCGGCGCCGACGAGGCGATCACGTGGGTCGAACAACGAGCCGGGGTCGACAACGACGTCGCGGCGATGGTGGTGCGCTACCTGGCAGCGGGCCGCACCGCGCTCGGGGTGGTGCCAACACTCGAGCACATCGTCCTCGAGCGCTTCTTCGATGACAGCGGGGGCATGCAATTGGTCGTCCACGCACCGTTCGGCGGCCGGGTGAATCGTGCGCTCGGCCTGGCGCTGAGAAAGCGGTTCTGCGCCACGTTCGACTTCGAGCTCCAGGCGGCGGCGAGTGACGACTGCGTGCTGCTCTCGCTCGGCCCGCAGCACAGTTTTCCGCTCGAGGACATCCCCAAGTTCCTCTCCTCTAATACGGTGGAGGAGGTGCTGCGCAAGGCGGCGATCTTCGCACCGATGTGGGCGGTGCGCTGGCGCTGGAACCTCAATCGCTCGCTCACCGTGCTGCGCTTCAAGGGTGGACGCAAGAACCCGGCGCCGATTCAACGGCTCGAGTCGGACGACATCATGGGCGCGGTGTTTCCTCAGCTGGTCGCGTGCCAGAACGAGAATCCCACGGGGCCTGTCGAGCCGCCCGATCATCCTCTCGTCAATCAGACGATGTATGACTGCCTCCACGAGGTGATGGACGTCGACTCGCTGCGCGAGCTGGTCGTGCGCATCGAGCGAAAGGAAGTTGAGATCAGCTTCCGTGACACCGTCGAGCCCTCGCCACTTGCTCACGAGATTGTCAACGGCAGGCCGTACACGTTTCTCGACGACGCGCCACTCGAGGAGCGGCGAAGCCGGGCGATCACGTTGCGTCGTGGGCTGCCCGTCGAGGCACGCGATCTCGCCGCGCTCGATCCCGACGCCATTGCGCGCGTGCGCGGCGAGGCGGCGCCCGATCCCCGCGATCACGACGAACTTCACGACCTCCTGGTCGCGCTCGTGGTGGCACGGCCGGTTGCGTCGTGGCAGGGATGGTTTGACGAGCTGGTCGAGCGCGGCCGCGCGCTGACCGTCAGCGACGCCGGCGAGGTGTTCTGGTGCGCCATGGAACGCGCTGCCGGAGTCGAGGCACTCTGGCCCGGCGCAACGCTCACTCCGCTTCCAGTGACGCTGCTACGAGCGCACGTTGCTGCGCCTGATCGCGACGCCCTCATCGCGTCGATCCTGCGCGGACATCTCGAGGTGCGCGGACCGATGACCGCCAATGCGCTGTCGGCGGTCACCGGGCTTCGACCCTCAGAGGTCGCGATCGGGCTCGCGGTTGTCGAGGGTGAGGGGTTCGTGATTCGTGGCCACTTCGATCCGGGAAGCACCGACGACCAGTGGTGCGCGCGACGCCTGCTCGTCCGAATTCACAGCTACACGCAGCAGCGGTTGCGACAGGAGATCGAGCCGGTGACGGCGCAGGACTTCATGCGCTTCCTGCTTCGCTGGCAGCGAGTCGCACCGGGTACCCAGCGCGAGGGTCGCGCAGGCGTCGCGGCCACGATCGCCCAGCTCCAGGGATTCGAGATACCCGCGGGCGTCTGGGAGGAGACGGTGCTCCCCAGTCGCGTCTCCGGGTACCGGAGTGCCTGGCTCGACGAGCTGTGCATGTCGGGCGAGGTGGCCTGGGCGAGGTTGAAGGTGCGCGACGACTCCGGTACGGCGTCGCCACCGCGGAGCAGCTCGTCGGCGTCCCGCGCAACACCGGTCACGCTGGTGATGCGCTCCGACCTTCCGTGGTTGCTCCAGTCGGTGCGCGGTGAGGCACAGCCGCTGGAACCGGTATCTGGAGCAACTCTCGACGTCCTCGATGCGCTTCGCGAGCACGGCGCGCTCTTCACCAGTGACATCGTCGCGCTCGCCCGGCGTCTCCCCAGTGAAGTCGAGACCGCGCTGTGGGACGGGGTCTCGCGCGGGCTGCTGACCGCGGACGGATTCAGCGCGGTCCGCCGCCTGCTCGTCAGCCGCGGATTGGCGCACTCACGGCCGAATCACCGCGGCTTGCGCCACGGTGTCCGCGGTTACTCCTCGGGCGAGGGTCGCTGGTCGCTGCTGCCGCGCGCGTCAACGATTGCAGAGCATGATGCGCTCGCCGAGGCGATTGCCGAACAGCTGCTGGTGCGCTGGGGCGTGGTGTTTCGCGATGTCGTCGCGCGCGAGACGATCGCACTGCCCTGGCGCGATATCGTCTGGGCACTGCGCCGCATGGAGGCTCGCGGCACCGCACGTGGGGGACGCTTCGTCACCGGTTTCGCCGGCGAGCAATTCGCGCTCCCGGAGGCCGTTGATCAGTTGCGCGCAGTGCGCCGTCGCGCGCGTTCGTCGGAAATCGTGCGCGCCTCCGCGACCGACCCATTGAATCTTGCGGGGATCCTGCTGCCCGGTCCGCGCATCACCTCGGTGCGAACCAACAGCGTCGTCTTCGAGGACGGATTGCCGGTGGCCGGTGACGGTCCGGTGTTCGCGGCCCTGGCGGGGCGCTGAAAGCTTCCCGGTTGCCCGCTGTGCGTCAGGGTCGCGCGGCAGGTAGCGGCTCGAAGAACAGGGCAGCCGGCGCGGTTTCCGGCGGCAGGTCGGAGAGGGGCCAGAGAATCGTGAACTTGCTCCCGCCTTTCTCACCGCTCTCTGCCTTCACGGTTGCGCCGTGCGCGTCGCAGAGCCTTCGCACCAGCGCGAGCCCCATGCCCATGCCACCGTGACGTCGAGTGCGGCTGTTGTCCTCCTGGTAGAAGCGGTCGAAGAGGCGAGGGATGGCGTCGGCGCTGATCCCGATGCCGTCGTCCACGACGTCGATCCGGCACTGGTTTGTGCTCTTCACCGTACCGGCGCTCACGGTGACGTGGCCGCCTTCGGGTGTGAATTTCACGGCGTTGTCGATGAGTGCCCGGAAAACCTGTCGGAGCCGGAACGGATCCGCGTTGACCGCCGGTGACCCATCGACGTCGATCGTCAGCTTGACGGGCAGACCGTCCTTGAAGTGGCGGCGCACGTCGTTGGCGGCGTCGCCGATGGCGGTGCTCACGTCGACGGATGACATGCGCACGTCGATCGTGTCGGAGTTCACCAGGGCGAAGTCGACGATGTTCTCGACCGTTTCGCTGAGCAGCTTCACCGAGATGTCGACGTCGCGCACGATCTCGAGCTTGGTGTCATCGTCCCACTTGCCCCAGGCGACGTTGAGCAGCTCGATC
>DASZJB010000093.1:0-3085 GCA_035948615.1 Candidatus Dormiibacterota bacterium | reverse complement strand
GTTGCCGCCGCTGAGTTGCACCGAGTCATCCGCGAGTTCTGCGTCGAGCACTCGATCACCAACCTGTTCGCGGAGGGTATCTGCCACCAGGTGATGGTCGATCGGCGGCTCGCGCGCCCGGGCGGCATCGTCGTCGGCGCCGACTCACACAGCACGACCTACGGGGGTCTCGGGTGCTTCGCGACCGGCCTCGGCTCGACGGACATCGGCGTGGTCTTCGCCACCGGAAAGACCTGGTTCCGCATCCCCGAGACGATCCGCATCGAGGTGCACGGGGCGCTTTCGAGGGGCGTCTACGCGAAGGACCTTGCCCTGCACGTGATCGCGCGGATGGGAGCCGACGGCGCCGACTACTGCGCGGTGGAATGGGGAGGCGACGCGGTCGCCGCGATGAGCGTGGACGAGCGGCTGACCCTGTGCAACCTGAGCACCGACTTCGGCGCCAAGACCGGGATCGTGGAACCCGACGCGGTCACGTTCGCCCACTCCGGCGGTGAGCCCATCGACCTGCGCCCGATCCGTGCCGGCTACGTGCAGACGCTCGCCGTCGACGCTGAACGGCTGCGACCGCAGGTGGCGGTGCACCCGAGCATCGACAACGTGCACGACATCGACGAGGTGTCGGGCACGCCCCTCGACGAGGTCTTCATCGGCAGCTGCACCAACGGCCGCCTCAGCGACCTCGCCATCGCAGCATCAATCCTGTCCGGTCGCGCAGTACATCCAACCACGCGGACCATCGTCGTGCCGGCGTCGCGCGGGGTATACCTCGAGGCACTCAGCGCCGGCTACATCGAGATCTTCGCCCGAGCGGGTGCGCTCGTCCTGAATCCCGGATGCGGGCCGTGCCTGGGGCGCCAGCACGGCGTGGTCGGCCCGGGCGAGCGCGTGCTCTCGACGAGCAATCGCAACTACCCCGGTCGGATGGGCAGTCCGGATGCGCAGATCTTCCTGGCATCGCCGGCGGTGGCAGCCGCATCCGCCTTGACAGGCGCGATCACCGACCCAGCCACGCTGGAGGCTGTCGCATGAGCGGCCGTGTCTTCCTGCTCGGCGACGGGATCAGCACCGACGCGATCATGCCGGGGCGATACAACGTCACCACCGATCCCGATGCCCTGCGGCGCAGCTGCCTCATCGAGGCTCGGCCCGACTTCGTCGAAACCGTGCAGCCCGGTGACGTCATCGTGGCCGGGCGCAACTTCGGTTGCGGCAGCTCGCGCGAACACGCGCCGCTCTCGATCAAGCGCAATGGCATCGCGGCGGTGGTCGCGGCCAGCTTTGCGCGCATCTTCTATCGCAACGCGGTGAACATCGGCCTGCCCGTGATCCGCTGCGTGGATGCGCACCGTGTGCTCCGCGACGGCGACGAGGTGTCCGTCGACGCGCTCACCGGGACGATCACGACGGCGACGTCGACTCTGCACGGCGAACCGCCGTCAGGCGTCGCACTGCGCATCATCGAAGCCGGATCGCTGGTCGATCTGATCAGGCAGGGCGGCTGGCCTGCGCTCGAGGAGGAACGACGTGTGTCCTGAATGCGACGCGCGGGTTACCGTCGACGCTGATGCCGAGCGCGGGGAGGTCGTGACCTGCCCCGAGTGCAACGCGGAGCTCGAGGTGGTCGGGCTCGATCCTCCACGCTTCGTGCTCGCTCCGCCCGAAGAAGTCGACTGGGGTGAGTGATCAGATGCACGTCGGCTTGCTGTGTTCACGCATCCGCGTCGAGGAGAAGTTGCTGCGCGATGCCCTCGCGTATCGCGGCGTCGCTGTCGAGATCGTTGACGACCGCGACCAGACCTTCACCCTCGCGGAGCCCGTCAGGCGGTGGGACGCGGTGCTCGAGCGGAGCATCTCGCAGACCCGCGGGCTGGCGGTGACGCGGGTTCTCGAATCGTGGGGTGTGCCCACCGTCAACCGTTATGCAGTCGCCGCCACCTGCGCCAGCAAGCTCGACACGTCGGCTGCGCTCGCCGCGGCGGGTGTTCCCGTGCCGGCCACGGCCATCGCGTTCACCCCGGAGGCGGCGCTGCGCGCGGCCGAGGCGCTCGGATACCCCGTCGTGGTGAAGCCGGTGACCGGGTCGTGGGGCAGGCTGCTGGCGAAGCTCAACGATCGCGACGCCGCTGAAGCCCTGTTCGAGCACAAGGCCGTGCTCGGAGGCCCGGAGCACTCGGTCTTCTACATCCAGCGGCACATCGACAAGCCCGGGCGCGACCTCCGCGCGTTCGTCGTCGGCGATGAGGTCATCTGCGCCATCTATCGCGAATCAGATCACTGGGTCACCAACACGGCTCGTGGCGCCACCACGCGCGATTGCCCGGTCGACGCAACCCTGCGCCGGCTTTCGCTGGAGGCTGCCGCGGCGGTGGGAGGCGGCGTGCTTGCCATCGACCTGCTCGAGGACGGCGATCGCCTGGTCGTCAGCGAGGTCAACGCGACCATGGAGTTCAAGAACTCGATCGAGGTCACCGGCGTCGACATCCCCGGACGCGTCGCCGACCACGTTCGCGAGGTCGCGCGCGGGGCACCGGTGGCCGTGGGTGGCTGAGGTGGCAACGGCATCAGGCCTCGCGACGGGCACGCGCATCGACGTCGCTGAACTGCTGAGCGCGATGCTCGCCGTGCCCAGCCCGAGCGGCGAGGAGGACGCGGTTGCGTCGCTGCTCGTCTCGCGCCTTCTGCACGCCGGGTTCGATGTCGACGTCGACGCTGCGGGCAACGTCGTCGCGGCGTGGGGCGAAGGCCCGGAGACGATCGCCCTCGTCGGTCACCTGGACACCGTCCCCGGGCACATCGACGTCCGCCGCGACGGCGATCTGCTCCATGGACGTGGAGCGGTGGACGCCAAGGGGCCACTCGCGACCGCCATCGCCGCGGTCAGCCGGCAGCCACGCGACGGTGCGCGGCGCTTCGTGATCGTGGGCGCCGTCGAGGAGGAAACGTCCTCGAGCGGGGCTCGCCACATCGCCGAGTCGATGGCGGCCCCCTCGGCCCTGGTCATTCTCGAGCCGAGCGGGTGGGACGCCGTGACCATCGGATACAAGGGGAGCCTGCGGCTCCGCGCGAGCGTGGATCAGCCGCA
>DASZJB010000092.1:0-9092 GCA_035948615.1 Candidatus Dormiibacterota bacterium | reverse complement strand
AGCTCGGGGAGCATCTCGAGGCGGTAGTGCTCGACGAGCTCGGGCTGGACGGTCACCAGCCTCGCCATCATCGCGGAGAGCGGGACGATGCCGTTGCGTTCCCCGATGCCGAGGATGGTCGTGTCCACGTGGGTCGCACCGGCTTCGAGTGCGGCGAGCGCGTTGGCTACCGCACACCCGGTGTCGTCGTGGGCGTGGAACTCGATGTCACATCCCACGTTGCGCCGCACCAGCGACACGAGTTCGTGGACCTGCGGTGGGGTGGCGACCCCGACGGTGTCGGCGAGTCCGACGCGATCAACGCCGGCACGGTCGATGGCGCGGTAGATGCGCACCAGGTCGTCTGGATCGGATCGAAACGAATCCTCGGTGCTGAAGCGCGCTTGGCACCCTGCCCCGCGGATCTCGCCGACGACCGCCGTCCCGATCTCGACGATCTCGTCGATGCTCATCCCGTGCGAGACGGGCCGGAGCCGTGACGACGTGGCGATCAGAACGTCGACGCCGTCAACTCCGGTGTCCAGGGCGAGTCTCGCGTCGTCGAGGTTGCATCGAACATGCGTGAGCAGGCGAAAGCGCCGCTCGGTTCGAGCCAGTGTGCGAAGGTCGGATTCGGATCGCGGTGACGCCACCGGTGAGGTGAGCTCCATGTAGTCGACGCCGAACCGATCCAGCGCGGCTGCGATCGCCAGCTTTTCTTCGACGGTGAAATGCGCGAGCGCAAACTGCTCGCCCTCGCGGAGCGTGCTGTCGATGATGCGGAACGAGGTGATGCTCATGTCTTCCGAAATGTGCTGGTGGACAAAAGAAAAGAGCCCCTTCGAGGAAGGGGCTCTTCGCGGAATCTGATCCGGGCTAACTGGTCGCCGTCACCTCATCCGTGCGCAAAGGAACCCACTCCTCGGGAGCGAGATGGCTTTTTTGGCAAGGCGCACGGGTGACTGCACGACGGTTGAAGCCTAGCAGCGCTCGATCCGTCGCGTCAACAACCTATCCTTGCGCGAGCCATGCAGAACACGCCGGCACCCTCCTGATCACGCCGTGTCGAGGTTCCTGCGCGCGTCACTCGGCGCCGACTTCGGATACACACCAGGCGAGCAGCCGGCGGACGCCGAAGGCTGGTTGAAGCTCAACAGCAACGAGTCCCCGCTGCCGCCCTCGGCGACGGTGGCCGCGGCTGTGGCGCTCGCGGCCGCCGACCTGGCGCGGTATCCGAGCCCGGTGGCCGAGCCGCTGCGGAGCGCGCTCGCGGGGCTGCACGGCCTCGAGGCGGAGGAGGTGTTCGTCGCCAACGGCGCCGACCAGGTCCTCGACTGCTGCTTTCGAGCCTACGCGTCGCCCGGCGACACAGTGGTACGGACCGAGCCGGGATACTCGCTGCTCCCGGTGCTGGCGGCGCTCTTCTCGGTCCGCGACGATCCGGTGGCGCTCGAGCCCGCGGGCTCGCTCCCTCCGGAGTTTGCCCGGCGCCCTGCCGCATTGCGCGTCGTCGTCAACCCGAATTCTCCGACCGGGCACTGGATCGAGCCCGCCGCGCTGGAGACGGCGCTGCGCGATGCCGAAGGCATCGTCGCCATCGATGAGGCTTACTGTGATTTCGCGCCGGCGTCGTGCATTCCACTCCTCGGCGCACATCCGAACTGGTTGGTCATCCGGACCCTTTCGAAGTCGCACGCGCTCGCCGGACTTCGCGTCGGATACGCACTTGGCGACCGGGCTGTGATCGCCGACCTCAACGCGGTGCGCGACTCCTATCCGGTCGATCGTTGCGCGATCGCGGGGGCGGTCGCCGCGCTCGAAGACCGCGAGCATCACCAGTTGATCGTCGACACGGTGCTTCGCGAGCGCGCGCGTCTGCGCGACCGTCTTCGCGCGCTCGGATGGAGCGTGGAACCCTCCGCTGCCAACTTCGTCTTCGCGTCGCCGCCTCGCGGGATCACGGCGGCCACCGTCGCCGAACGCCTGCGGAACGCGCGGATCCTCGTGCGACACTTCGCGCTTCCGGGTCTCGACGGGGCTCTGCGGATCACCGTCGGTGACGGGCAGGCGACCGACCGCGTGCTCGCCGTCATCTCCAGCCTCAACGGGTAAACCTTGAGTGGCACGTAGAATCCCCGCATGACAGGCCTTGAAGCGCTACCCTCCGGCGCCGCGTTTCGTGGCCGCGCTGACGGGTTCGCCGACTATCTCGTCGGTCCGGCCGCCGGCCGCCGGCTGATCGCCGATCGATTCATCGAGACCTTCGAGGCATGGGGATACGGTTTTGTGGTCACGCCGCTCATCGAACCTGTGGACACCATCGCCGCAGGGGTGGGTGGCGCGCAGCAGTCCGCGCTCTTTCGCTTCATGGATTCGGACGGCGCGTTGCTCGCGCTTGTGGGCGAGCGCACCGTCAGCGTCGCTCGCGTGGTCGCCACGCAACTGCACGAGGGACCATTTCCGCTGCGCCTCTGCTATGCGGGTTCGGTGTTGCGCAACCGCGCGCTCAACGCGGGACGGCGACGCGAGAGCCTCCAGGCGGGCTGCGAACTGATCGGCGCTGACGGTCTGGCCGCCGACGCCGAGTGCATCGCGCTGGCCGCGGCGGCGCTGGAGCGCGGTGGAGTCGAGCACATTCAGGTCGATGTCGGGCATGCGGATTTCATCCCCGGGCTGCTGGATTCGGCGGGTCTGGACGCAACCGCACGCGAGGAGGTGCTCGCCGCGCTGGCAAGACGCGACCTCGTCGCGGTCGAGTCCGCCCTGGAAGCGACCGATGCCGCCGACGCTGAGCGGCGCCTGCTGCTGGCGTTTCCCACGCTTCGCGGTGGGCGCGAGATCCTCGACACCGCCGCCGGTGGACTCCGCGGCGAACGGCCGCATCGAGCGCTTCAGGAGCTCGCCCAACTGTGGGACCTGCTCGAGGCGCACGCGATCACGGACCGCGTGCACCTGGATCTTGGCGCCGTTCGTGACTGGGACTACTACACGGGTCCGACGTTTGAGGTGTTCAGCGTGGACTCGGGCTTCGCGCTTGGGTCCGGCGGACGCTACGACACGTTGCTGTCTCGTTTCGGCACTCCGCTGCCGGCAACGGGCTTCGTTCTTCACGTTGATCGCTGCCACGACAGCATCGTCCGTCGCGCCGGCGCCCTCCCCGCACCGACTGTGCTGCAGGTCAGCTGGGAGCGCGATGCGCATGCCGATGCGCTGGAGCTCGCGCGCGCGCTACGCCGCAAGGAAGTTGCGTGCGCGTGCGATCTCGTGGCCGGCGGTGACGGCGACGTTCAGGTGAGCAGCTCCGGAGTTCGCTGGTCGCGCGGCGGACACGAGGAGCGTGGAAGCATCGGCGCCGCGGTCACCGCGCTCACCGCGGGCACGCCATGAAGGGGTTACGGATCGCACTCCCGGGGGGAACGCTCTTCGAGAGCGCGTGCAGCCTGCTGGGCGCTGCGGGCGCCGCGCGACTCGATCCTGCGCGATTCGACAGGGAGCTGAGCATTCGAGACGGCGACAACGTCTTTGTGAAGGTGCGACCGACGGATGTGCCGGTCTACGTCGAGATGGGCGGCTGCGAATGCGGCATCGTCGGCAAGGACATCCTCTGGGAGACCAGCCGCGAGTGCTACGAGCTCGCCGACCTCAAATTCGGCGGATGCCGGCTGGTGCTCGCGGCACCGCGCGACAGTGCTCTGGCACGAGGGGTGTGGCCGCTTTCCCTGCGGGTTGCGACCAAGTACCCGGTGTCCGCGCGCCGCTTCTTCGCAGCACGCTCGTTGAATGTTGTGGTGGTCCGCTTGCACGGATCCGTGGAGCTCGCGCCGCTGACCGGGCTCGCGGACTGCGTGCTCGACATCACCGCGACCGGACGGACGCTCGCGGCGAACAATCTTGTCGAGGTCGCCGAAGCGGGAACGTCCACCGCCCGGCTCATCGCCAACCATGCGGCACTGAAGACTCGCAACGAGTCGGTGGGAGCGCTGGCGGTCGCGTTGCGGCGCGCCGTGACCGAGCGGCTCGCCGCCGGTGCGGCATGAGCATCGAACTCGCCCGGCTCGACGCGGCGCGATTCCGAACCGTCATCGACGAGCGCCGCCGCGACGGCTTCTCGGCGACCGATATCGACCCGGCAACGGCGGGGCGCCTGGAGCAGCTCTTTCACCGCGAGATCGGCGCGCGGGACGCCGTGCGCGAGATCATCGCCGACGTCCGCACCGGCGGCGACGCCGCGCTCCGTGAGTGGACCTATCGGATCGACGGTGTCGACGTCGAGTCGGTCCACGTCGGGGCTGTGGCGTTGCAGGCGGCGTGGGATGGTCTGGCGCAACCGCTGCGCAATGCGCTCGCCGCTGCGGCCGAGCGCATCCGCGGGTTTCATGCCCTGCAGCTGGACATGCTCGACCGCGGCGCGGGCGGAGCCTGGCTGCACCCGGTGCCGCTCGGGCGGGTCGGATGCTACGTGCCCGGTGGGCGCGCCGCGTATCCCAGCACTGTACTCATGTCGGTCATTCCCGCGCAGGTTGCCGGCGTCGAAGAGGTCGTGGTGGCCAGCCCTCCCGCGCCTTCGGGTGGCGTGCATACGCTGGTCGCGGCCGCGGCGCATCTGCTGGGCGTGCGCGAGGTAGTCGTCGCCGGCGGCGCTCAGGCGATCGCGGCGCTTGCCTTCGGAACGGAAAGCATCGAGCGAGTCGACATGATCGTCGGACCCGGCAATGTCTTTGTGACGCTCGCCAAGCACGAGGTCTTCGGCGCTGTTGGTATCGATCAACTCGCCGGGCCCAGCGAGATCGTGGTGATCGCGACCGCAGGCGCTGACCCTGACATGGTTGCCGCCGATCTCGTGTCGCAGCTCGAGCACGACCCACTCGCGTGGGCGGTCTGCCTCACCGACGACGCGTCCCTCGCCGAGTCGATCGCCGCACGGTTTGGCGAAGTTGCCGGCGATGCTATGCGGCGAGAGATCATCGGCCTCGCGGCGGGCAGACACGCATCACTCGTGCGCTGCGCATCTCCTGACGAGATGCTCTCGCTCGCGGCCGCGTTTGCGCCGGAACACCTCTCCCTCCAGGGAGCGGTCGCGGAGTCGTTGCGCGACCTGGTGCGCAACGCGGGCGCGGTGTTCGTGGGATCGATGTCGCCGGTGAGCATCGGTGACTATGTCGCCGGTCCGAACCACACGTTGCCCACCCAGGGTGCGGCTCGATACCGAGGGCCGCTCGCCGTGATGGACTTCATCCGGTGGCCGAGCGTGGTGCAGCTTTCGGATGCGGAGTTCGACGCGCTGGCACCGGTGGCGATCTGCCTTGCCAAGGCGGAGGGGCTCGCCGCGCACGAGGGAGCGATCCGCGCACGCCTCCGTGTCCGGCATCAATGATGGCCTCGGGAACGCGGACGGCCACGACGCGGCGCAAGACGCGCGAAACGCGGATCAGCGCGGTCGTGAACATCGACGGCACCGGTGCGGCCGCGATCGCGTTGCCGCTGCCCTTCTTCGCCCACATGATCGAAGCGTTCACGAAGTACAGCGGAATGGACGTCACGCTCGAGGGCACCGGTGACATCGAGGTCGACGCGCATCACCTCGTCGAGGACGTCGGTCTCGTGCTCGGGGCAGCGGTGAGCGATGCGCTCGGCGACCGCAACGGCATCAGGCGATTCGGTGAGGCGCACGCGCCCCTCGACGAGTCGCTGGTGCGCTGCGTCGTCGACTATGGGCGCCGTCCGCACGTGACCTACGCCATGGATGCGCTCCGAGGTCGCATCAACGACTTCGACGTCGAGGTCATCGGCGAGTTCGTCAAGGGGTATGCACAGGCGGCCGGCGCCACCATCCACGTTGACTGCATTCGCGGCGACAATCTCCACCACATCGCGGAGGCTGCGTTCAAAGCACTGGGCCTGGCGAGCCGCGAGGCATTCCAGGTCATCGGTGGGGGTGTGCCCTCGACGAAAGGAACGCTGTGATGCCCCGCGTGGGAGTGTGCGACTACGGGGTCGGCAACCTCCGCAGCGTCGAGCGTGCGCTCCGCGTGGCCGGGGCAGAGCCGGTGATCAGTGGCGACCCGAAGGTGATCGTTGCGTGCGACGGCGTCGTGCTCCCCGGAGTCGGAGCCTTCTCGGTCGCCGCACGAGCGCTGTCGGACACCGGTCTCGGCGCCGCGGTGCTCGATCTGGCCGAGGCGGAGCGGCCCGTGCTCGGTATCTGCCTCGGCCATCAGCTGCTCTTCGAGGGAAGCGACGAAGGGCAGGGCGGTGAGGGGCTCGCGCTGCTTCGAGGACACGTCGTCAAGCTCGAGTCGAGCGGCGGGCTCAAGGTTCCCCACATGGGCTGGAACATGATCACCGAGGTGCGCGAATCGACGCTGCTGCAGGGCATCCCCTCGGGGTCGTTCATGTATTTCGTGCACTCGTATGTCGCCGTACCTCACACGGATGACGTGCTGGCCACCACCGAGTACGGCGCGGAGCTGGCTGTGGCAGTGCAGCGAAACAACGTGATGGGCACGCAGTTTCATCCGGAGAAGAGCGGTGCCTCGGGTCTGCGTGTGTATGCGAATTTCGTCTCGCTCTGTGCGGTCCGTGTGCCCGCCCAGCGCGCGGGATGAGTCGTGGACGTGATCCCCGCGGTCGACGTGCAGGGTGGTCGATGCGTGCGGCTCCGTCAGGGCGAGCACGCACAGGAGACCATCTACGCGGATGACCCGGTGCTCGCCGGGCAGCGCTTCATCGACGCTGGTGCGACCCGGCTGCACGTTGTCGACCTCGACGCGGCGCGGGGCGTTGCGTCGCGGGACAGCTCAGATGCGGTCGCGCGCTTGGTGGCGGCCTGCGTCGCCTCCGGCTGCGCGGTGCAGGTCGGCGGGGGGATCCGCGACCACGAGGCAGCCGCGCACTGGCTGGACGCGGGAGCAGCGCGGGTGATTCTGGGGAGCGTGGCCGCGCGAGATCTGGAGCTTGCCCTCGCCATCTGCGTTGCGGCACAGGGTCGCGCTCTCCTCGGCCTCGACGTTCGAGCCGGGGTCGCGCGGGTGCACGGATGGACCGAGGACGGCTTGACCGCCGCCGAGCTGCTTCGAGCCTGGCGGAGCTGGCCCGCGGCGGGGGTCGTCTACACCGACACGATGCGGGATGGGCTGCTCACCGGCCCGGACATCGATGGCCTCCGCTCGTGCCAGGAGCTGTACGGAGGACCGGTGATCGCGTCCGGTGGCATCGGAAGCGTCGACGACGTCAAGGCCTGCGCCGCCGCCGGGGCCGCCGGTGTCGTGGTCGGCAAAGCGCTCTACGAAGGTCGGATCGACCTGGCGGAGGCCTTGCGCGCCGTCGAGGGGTTTGCCTGATGGCGCTGGCCAAGCGTGTTATTCCATGCCTCGACGTCATCTCGGGTCGAGTGATGAAGGGAGTTGCGTTCGTCGACCTCCGCGACGCGGGCGACCCCGCCGAGCTGGCAGCCCGATACGACGATGACCGAGCCGATGAGCTCGTGTTTCTCGACATCACCGCATCCAGTGATAGGCGCGGGATCCTGCTCGACGCGGTGCGGCGAACGGCTGACAGGGTGTTCATCCCGCTCACCGTCGGTGGCGGGGTCCGGAGCATCGCGGACATCGACGTCCTGCTCAGGGCCGGCGCGGACAAGGTGTCGATCAACACCGCAGCGCTCGACAAGCCAGCGCTCATCGAAGAGGCCGCCAGCAGATTTGGCTGTCAATGCGTGGTCATCGCCATCGACGCCCGGCGAAGTGCGAGTGGTCACGAGGTCCACTCCCACGGCGGTCGACATGGCACCGGCCGAAAAGCGGTGGAGTGGGCGCGCGAAGCCGCCGATCGAGGTGCCGGCGAGATACTCCTCACATCGATGGACCAGGACGGAACCAAGAACGGCTACGACCTGGATCTGACCGCCTCGGTGGCTGAGGCTGTCGACGTTCCGGTCATCGCCAGTGGCGGCGCGGGCATCCCCGAACATCTGCGCAGTGTCCTGACCGAAGCCGGCGCATCCGCAGCACTCGCGGCTTCGATCTTT
Organism: Candidatus Dormiibacterota bacterium; assembly: GCA_035948615.1. Taxonomy (GTDB): domain Bacteria; phylum Chloroflexota; class Dormibacteria; order Aeolococcales; family Aeolococcaceae; genus Palsa-851. Next base: position 1,087 of record DASZJB010000092.1, on the reverse strand, counting down.
CATTTCGGCTCCCATCCCGTCCCCGAGACCAAGCAGTATCTCCACGATCACGGCGTGGAGGTACGCCTGTGAAGGATCGGTCGGAGCCGCATTTCGGCGACGACGGACTGGTCACGACGGTCGTGCAGGACGCGACAACCGGCGAGGTGCTGATGGTCGCTCACATGAACCGCGAGGCTTGGGAGGCCACACTGCGCACGCGGCACGCCACGTTCTTCAGCCGGTCGCGGCAACGGTTGTGGGAGAAGGGTGAGACCAGTGGGAACACCATGCACGTGCGAGCGGTTCGCATTGACTGCGACGGTGATGCAGTACTGCTCGAGGTCGATGCCGATGGCCCCGCATGCCACACCGGCGAGCGCACCTGCTTCTTCACCGAAGTGAATGATGTGTTCGGGCAACGCGCTCGTGAATACAAAAGTTGACTAGACGAGTGGGGATTACGTAGGATGTGCAGCCAGATGAACGGCGCGGTCCTCCCTACGCTGACTCGACGTTTCTGGCTTGACTGGGGACGAATCCGCTCGGGCATCGCACACTGTAGCGGCTAGCACTTCGCGTTGAGGCACCCGCTGGTGCCCGCCGACATCTTGCGGCGCCGCGCGCCGCTCCGTAAGCAGTGCAAACCCTCCCACGCGTGACTCGCGTGGTCACCACAGGTTCCGAGACAACACGAAATGTCTGGCATCACAAGGCGTCTTCGAGCACCCGCAGATCGGAGTCCGGCTGAGCATGTGTGAAACGTGCGGCTGCACTGCCGATCTCGAGCGGATGTCGGGCGCCGAACAGGTCAAGGCGCGCAGCAACCGGCTTCGCGGCACCATCGGCCAGGAGTTGATCGAGGAGACGGCCGTCTTCAGCGACGACGCGGGTGTGATCCTCAAGTTCCACGGTGTGTATCAGCAGGATGACCGCGACCTGCGCAAGGAAGCGCGAAGGCTCGGCGGTGACAAACACCACATGATGATGATCCGCACGCGAATCCCGGGAGGCATCGTGAGTCCCGGCGCGTACCTCGCACACGATCGCATCGCCCGCGAATGGGGCAACGGAACGCTTCGGGTCACGACCCGGCAGGATCTGCAGC
>DASZJB010000091.1:0-6930 GCA_035948615.1 Candidatus Dormiibacterota bacterium | reverse complement strand
TCGGATCCACCGTCGCAGTCTATGGTAGGGTCGCTGCGATCATGGCTGGAAAGAAACAAAAGCGAAGTGGTGGCACCCCGGTTTCGCTCGCTGACGCGCTGACCGCCACGCGCGCCGCGCGCAGCCGCGTCCTCGCGCTGGCCGCCCGGCTCGAAGAGACAGAACGGACGATCCTCGCGGCGATGGCGCCCGCCCCAGCTTCGGTTGCGGCGTCGACGGCGCCGGCGAAACGCCCGGTCGGGCGGCCCCCCAAGGCGGCGGGCGGCACAGCGGCAAAACGCCCGGTCGGCAGGCCAAGGACACGCCCCGCCGCGACCGCCGGGCCGGCAACCCGCGGCGTCAGCGGACGCAAGCCCGCCGGCCGCCCTCGCAAGGTCTGAGCCGAATCCAGACCAGCTAGGTCAGGTTTCTACCGCTTTTGGGTAGACTGGCGGCATGGCCAAGTCTTCGCGCGACCTCCTCGACGACGCTCGCAGCACCGTTCCGGAGGTTTCTCCGCAGCAGGTGCGCGCTGCGGCGGGATCCCGCACCCTCATCGACGTTCGGGAACGCAGTGAGTTCGACGAGGGCTACATCCCCGGGGCGTTGCATCTCAGCAAGGGATTCATCGAGACCCGGATCGAGGACACGGTTCCCAGGCGGGACACCCCGATCACGCTCTACTGCGCCAGTGGGGTTCGCTCGCTCCTCGCCGCTCGTGCCCTCCAGGATCTCGGGTATTCCGACGTGCAGTCGATGGCGGGTGGCTATGGCGCGTGGAAGCAGGCGGGATTCGACTTCATCGTCCCCCGTGTTCTCAGCGCCCAGCAGCAGCAGCGTTACAGCCGGCATCTCCTCATCCCCGAGATCGGCGCCGACGGCCAGGCGAAACTCCTCGACGCGCGCGTCCTGCTCATCGGGGCCGGCGGCCTGGGCAGTCCTGCCGCCCTCTACCTCGCTGCGGCCGGCGTCGGCACGATCGGCTTCGTCGATTTCGACACCGTGGACCGCAGCAACCTGCAGCGGCAGATCCTGCACACCGAGGACCGGATCGGGATGCTCAAGACCGCGTCCGCTCGGATCGCGCTCACCGCGCTCAACAGCGATGTCCGCGTCGTCGAGCACAACGTCGTGCTCAGCAGCGAGAACGCGCGCGAGATCTTCGACCAGTACGACATCATCGTCAACGGTTGCGACAACTTCCCGACTCGTTATCTCGCCAACGATGTGGCCATCTTTGCCAAAAAGCCGATGGTCGATGGCGGTATCTTCCGCTTCGAGGGACAGGTCACCACCGTGGTCCCCTTTCAGTCACCGTGCTACCGCTGCCGTTACCCCTCACCGCCGCCGCCAGAGGAAGCCCCGTCATGTGCCGAGGCGGGCGTGCTCGGGGTGCTCCCCGGAATCGTCGGCGTTCTTCAGGCGACCGAGGTGATCAAGCTGATCACCGGCGCGGGAGACCTGCTCACCGGCCGGCTGCTGCATATCGATGCGCTGGCCATGAAGTTCCGCGAGTTCCGCGTCCCGCGTGACCCGCAGTGCCCGGTGTGCGGGGAGAATCCCTCCATCACCGAGCCGATCGACTACGAGGGTTTCTGCGCGGCTCCGGCATCGGTCGCCACCGAGGCGGTCGGCGCCGCCGTCTGATCCGGCTTAGCTGACGGACGGATCACTCATTGGTCCGGATCCGGACGCTCCGGGCCGTTGACGGGCTCGGCCTCGTGGACGAGCATCACGGGAATGCCGTTGTCGACGCGATAACGCAGCATGCAGGCGTCGCAACGCAGCGACGCCGCTTCAATCGCGAGCGGTCCCCGGCAGCGGGGGCAGGCGAGGATGTCGAGGAGATCCTTGGGCAGCTGACTCATGACCCCATTCTCGCCGGTGCGAGGAACTCCGCGAGCTGCTGGTTGACGGCGCGGGGACGCTCGAGGTTGCTCAGGTGGCCGCAGTCGAGCACGGCGTAGCGTGCCCCCGGGATGCGGTCAGCCATGTCAAGAACTTCGGGCGTCGGGATGATCGCGTCCTGGCTCCCGGCGATGACCAGGCTGGGCACGGTGATGGACGCGAGCAGCTCGGTGCTGTCGGGTCGAGCGGCCATGGCTCGCTGCGCAAAGGCGATCCCGGCGGGCGTGCAGCGCCGGATCCTGCCGCGCACCGGGTCGGCGATGTGCGCCTCCGCCTGGGCGTGCGGGCTCAACATCCGGACGACCATCGGTTCGACGATCGACTCCACCGACTGCTCGCGCTCCACCTGACCCGCTATCGCGATGCGGTCATCGCGCGCCCCGGCGGCATCGGCCGTGGCGCGCGTGTTGCAGAGCACGAGCGCTCGGATTCGTTCCGGTGCCAGCCGCCACAACGCGAAGGCCAGGTACCCGCCCATGGACAGCCCCACAACCGCGACGCGCTCGATGTGCAGCGAATCGAGGGTGGCAAGCACGGCTGACGCGAAGCCGTCGAGGGTTGGCTCGCCACCTGGGGGTGCGGGCGACGAGCCGCAACCCCACAGGTCGATGCGAACGCAGCGCAGATCAGCCGACAGCGCGGCGACCTGGTGGTCCCACTGCGATGCGTCGAGCGTGTACGCATGGAGGAACAGCACTGGTGCACCAGTTCCGGTGTCATGGATGGCCGGCAGCATGTCCGCCCGGTCTCAGGCCTGGACGCTGACAACGGTCGCGGGGAAGTCCTCGTCGAGGGTCGCCGGCTCGATGTGGGTGCGCGCGTGCTTCTCCACGTCGCGGAGCTTGAGGATCTCGCTGGGCGTGATCAGCGTGACCGCGACACCCGCGCGCCCGGCGCGGCCGGTCCTGCCGACGCGATGCAGATACTCATCGGGGGTGAGAGGCACGTCGTAGTTGATCACGTGCGATATGTCGTCGATGTCGAGTCCGCGGGCGGCGACGTTGGTGGCGATCAGGTATTTGATGTGCGTGGCACGGAACTGCTGCATGGCACGATCGCGCTCGCGTTGGGTGAGGTCACCGTGGAGCAGACCGACCTGGTACCCGCGGCCGCCGAGCTGCGCCTGGAGCACGTCGGCGGTTCGCTTCGTCTCCACGAAGATCAGCGCCATGACGACGTCGGGTTGATCGAGGATCTGTGCCAGCGCGTCGGTCTTGTCGGCCCACGTTGTCTGAACATAGAGCTGGCGCACCTCGGAGGGGATCTCCGGCCGGGTGCTGATCTCCACGGTCTCGGGATCGTGCATGTGACGCAGGGCGAGCCTGCGTACCCACTCGGGCATGGTGGCGCTGAAGAGCAGGGTCTGGCGCTGCGGCGGACATTGCCGGAGGATGCGTTCGACGTCCGGCGCGAACCCCATGTCAAGCATCCGGTCGGCTTCGTCGAGCACGCAAACGCGGACGTTCGCGAGAGTCAGCGAACGCCGCTGGATATGATCACCGAGCCTGCCCGGAGTCGCCACGACGATGTGCGCGCCGTGGCGGAGTTCCTCCATCTGACGGCCGATCGAATCGCCGCCGTAGATGGCGACGCTGCGCAGCTCATGCCGCTTGCCGAGCCTGGTCAGCTCGTCGTGCACCTGGACGGCGAGCTCTCGTGTCGGGCAGAGCACCAGCGCCTGCACGGGCCCGTCGCGCGGATCGAGCCGCTCGATGATCGGAATGCCGAACGCCGCAGTCTTCCCGCTCCCGGTCTGCGCCTGGCCGATGACATCGCGTCCTGCCATCGCAAACGGCAGCGATCCGGCCTGGATCGGCGTGGCCATGGTGTATCCAAGCTCAGCCACCGTGTTCCGCATCGCGACGCTCAAGGCAAGCTCGTCGAAGCTGACCGGTTCGGGAATGATGGTGCTCAAGGCCTCATCGACCGGCGCCGAAGCCACCGGGCGGGGCCTTGCGGCGAGCGGTCTACCAAACCGCGCGCGAGAAGACGAACGCAAGACAACTTCAGTCTACCCCGGATTGGCGCGTTTACGCCTGGGTAAGATCGCCTGATGCCGTGCAACCGCGCCAGCGCGCTCGAGCCCCGGTGAGCCGGCTCATCGGGATCCGCGACTCGGAAGCAGCGACCGGTGCATTCGTCCCCCGCGTTGTGGTGCTCGACCTCGACGGCACCACCATCGACTACCGCCAGCGGCTTCACCCGCGGGTCCGCGATGCCGTCCGAGCCGTCGCGGCACGCATGCCGGTGATCGTCGCCACCGGACGCATGTACCGGTCAGCGCTGCCCTGGGCCGTCGAGCTGGCTGCGCACCAACCGCTGGTCTGTTATCAGGGGGCGTTGGTCCGCGAAACGCCTCGGGAGGACGGCTCGCCTGGTCTCACCATCTTCGAGCAGCCACTCAAGGCGGCACCGGCGCGACGGGCGCTGCGCGTTGCCCGCGAACACGGCTGGCATTTCCAGGCGTATCAGCACGATGAGCTGCTCTGTGATCAGGACCGCCCCGAGGCGTGGCTGTACTCGAAGATCAGCGGGGTGCCATTCCGTCTGGTGCCGGACCTCGAGCCGCTGCTCGTCTCGGGCACGACCAAAGCCGCCTGCGTCATCGATGACCTCGCGGAGGTGGATCGCGCAATGACGGTGATGACCAAAGAGCTCGGCGCCGATGCGCGGGTCACCAGGTCAAATCCGGAGTTTGTGGAAATCCTCGACCCCGAGGTGAGCAAGGCAGTCGGCTGCGAGATCGTCTGCGAGCGACTGGGTTTTTCCCTCGCGGACGCGGTTGCCTTCGGTGACGCGCCCAACGATGTCGAGCTGCTCAGCGCCGCGGGCTACGCGGTCGCGGTCTCCACGTCGCGCCCGGAGGTGACCGCGGCCGCTGACGCTACGTGTGCGCCACCAGAGGATGGCGGCGTCGCTGACATGCTGGAGGCTCTCGGGCTGCTCTGACCGCTGCCCTCCAGCGGGCGGCGACCGGAGCGTCGATGAGTTGCTGCCGATGATGGCGGTATCGTTACCGCTCAGCCGCCCGCGGGGCCGGCGTCGCGGCCGGGGTGGGTCATCGCCTCGGCGTCGAGCAGCCGCGTCAACTCCGCCTCGTCAAGACCGCTGCGCTCGCGGGCCACCTCGCGCACGGTGCGCCCGGTGCTGTACGCCTCCTTGGCTATCGCTGCGGCGGCGTCGTACCCGATGCGCGGGGCGAGCGCGGTGCCGAGCATGAGCCCGCGCTCGACCATGGCGGGACCATTTTCGGTGGCGGTGATGCCGTCGACGCACTGGATCGCGAGGTTGCGCGCCGATGCCGCCAGCAGCGATGCCGACTGGAGAAGGTCGTAGGCGGCGACCGGCATCATCACGTTGAGCTCGAGGATCGACCCCGCGGCGGCGCAGAAGGCAACGGTCGCGTCGTTGCCGATCACCTGGGCGGCGACCATGGTCACGGATTCGCAGATGACCGGGTTCACCTTGGCCGGCATGATCGACGACCCCGGCTGCACCTCCGGAATCGCGATCTCGGCGATCCCGGCGCGCGGACCGCAGCCGAGCAGGCGGATGTCGGTGGCGATCTTGTAGATGGAGATCGCCACGGCGCGCAGCGCGCCGCTCGCGGCGACGACGGCGTCGAGCGTCGACTGCGCGCAGAAATGGTTGTCGGTCTCCCGAAACGGGATCCCGACATCCGCCGCCAGCAGGGCGATCACCCGTGCGGGAAACTCGGGGTGGGTGCCGACGCCGGTCCCGACCGCCGTCCCCCCGAGCGGAAGCTCGGCGAGCGTGGAGATCGCCTCGTCGCAGCGGAGGCGGGCTCGCTCCATCTGGCCGGCGTAACCGAGGAACTCCTGTCCCAGCCGGATCGGCGTCGCGTCCTGGAGATGAGTGCGGCCGGTTTTGATCACGGACCACAGCTCCTCGGACTTGCGCCGTAGGGAGGCCTCGAGCACGGCGAGGCCAGGGACCAGGTCCTCACGGATGGAGACCGCGGCCGCGACCTGGATCGCCGTCGGGATCACGTCGTTGCTCGACTGACCGAGGTTGACGTGGTCGTTGGGATGCACCGGCGCGCGTGATCCGCGCACACCGCCGAGCAGCTCGATCGCCCGGTTGGCGATCACCTCGTTGGCGTTCATGTTGGTCGAGGTCCCGCTGCCCGTCTGGAAGACGTCGACGATGAACTCGCCGTCGAGCGCGCCGTCGATGACGTCCTGCGCGGCGCGGATGATCGCCCCGGCGATGTCCTCGTCGAGCAACCCGAGCTCGCGGTTGACGAGCGCGGCCTGCTGCTTGATCAGCCCGGTCGCGCGGATGAAGCCGCGCGGCAGGCGCAGATCGCTGATCGGGAAGTTGACCTTGGCGCGCATGGTGCTGGCGCCGTAATAGGCGTCAGCCGGCACTTCGAACTCACCCATCGAGTCGCGCTCTTTGCGGGTCGGCGTGGTGGTCACGCGCTCACCTCCTCCCGGTGCAATGGGATCGTCATGTCGAATTCGGCGCCGCTTCCGGGAACGCTGCGGGCGGCCACGGTCCCGCCATGCCGCTCGGCGACGGTGCGGACGATGTACAGACCCAGGCCGCTTCCCGGCACCTTGCGCTGCCGCTCCGCCACCGACCGAAAGTACTTGTCGAAGAGGTGGCCGGTGTCCGCGACGGGAAACCCGGCGCCGTGGTCGCGAACCGTGAAGCGCACCGCGTCGCCCTCGCGCATGGCCAGGACCTCGATCGGCGACCCCATGGGTCCGTGCTTCACCGCGTTGCCGAGCAGGTTGGTCAGGGCGAGGATGAGACGGCGCCGGTCACCCTTCAGCTTCAGCCCGTGCTCGCACTCGCTGGTGATCGTCGACTCGCGAAGCTTGGCCTCCATGGCCACGTGCTCGATCGCTTCGGCGACGACCTCCTCGGCATCCATGAGCTCGAGCGCGAGGTGGTCGTCCGGATCCTCGAGGCGCGCAAGCTCGGCGAGCGCGTTGACCATGCGGACCATCATCTCGGTGCTTGCGGTGATGCCCTCGATGGCCACCATCGCCGTCTCCGGGAGCGCCCCGAGCA
>DASZJB010000090.1:0-10217 GCA_035948615.1 Candidatus Dormiibacterota bacterium | reverse complement strand
TCCTGCATCAACGCCTGGCGGAGGCGCAGCGAGGCGATGTGGACACGATCGCGGCGAACGCTGACCAGTCCGGCGACGGCGACGCCGAGACGGGCGTGACGTGCGGCGACCTCGTCGCGCAGGACGGCAACGCTTGGAGCCACCAGCTCCGCAGCCGCCGACGGGGTTGCGGCGCGGCGGTCGGCGGCGAGGTCCGCAACCGTCGTGTCGGTCTCATGACCCACGCCGGTCACGACCGGGAGCCGCGTCGCCCGGATGGCCCGCGCGAGCGTCTCGCTGTTGAAGGCGATCAGGTCCTCGAGGGAACCGCCGCCGCGCACGAGCAGGATCACGTCTGCGTCGCGAACCCTGTCGGCGCGCTGCAGCGCGCGGATCAGCGTCTCGACGGCGCCGTCTCCCTGGACGGTCGCGGGTGAGAGCACGATCCCGATGCACGGTGCGCGGCGCTGGATCACCGTGGTCACGTCTCGCAAGGCGGCGCCGCTGCGTGATGTGACCACCACGACTCGCCGCGGCAGCAGCGGCAACCGGCGCTTGCCGCGTTCGTCGAAAAGTCCCTCGGCGCTGAGCCGCTGCTTGAGCTGTTCGATGCCGAGGGCAAGCGCGCCCACGCCGCTGGGTTCGAGCCGGTCGACGTAGAGCTGGTACCGCCCCTGCTGTCCATACACCTGCACCGAACCGTGCGCCACCACGGTCATGCCGTTGTCCGGGCGGAAGCGTATCTGCAGCGCGTTGGTGCGAAAGCACACGCACGAGACCGCGGCGTGCGCGTCCTTGAGGGTGAAGTAGAGGTGACCCGACACGTGCGCCTTGAGGTTGCTGACCTCGCCCTCGACCAGCACGTCCTCCAGCTCAGGGCGAGCGGCGAGCGCGTCGCGGACCAGCACGGTGAGGTCGCTGACCGTGCAGACGGTGGCGGTCACACCCGCCCCCGCGCCACATGGCCGAGCACGCCGTTGACGAACTGTGCTGCCTCGTCGCCGGCGTATGCGCGCGAGAGCTCGATGGATTCGTCGATCACCACGGCGACGGGCGTCGTCTCCATGTAGAGCAACTCGAACGTCCCCAGGCGCAGCACCGCGCGCTCGACCTTGCCGAGGTCGACGAGCGACCAGTGCTCCATCGCGGTGGCGAGCGCCGCGTCGATGGTGTCGAGATGGTCGACGCAACCGACCACGATCGTCCGTGCGAACGCACGCACATCGGCGGTGGCACGCAGGTCCTCGCCCTGGTAGCGCAACGCGAAGTCCGGATCCTTCTCGGTGCCCTCGATCTCGAAGAGCACGCGAAGCGCGAGCTCACGACCGCGCCGCCGGCGACCCGTGCCTGAGACGGCAGGGGTCACGCGAAGGCGACCTCGCTGACGAAGACGTTGACCTCCTCGACGCGCAGGGCGAGCATGCGATCGATCGCGTCGGCAACACGCCGCTGCACCTCGGCCCCCACCACCGGAACGTTGCCGCCCGACTCCATGACCACGTAGAGGCTCAGGTGCAGCGCATCGTCGCGCATCTCCACGCGCACGCCTCGGTGGGCATGGGACCTGCGGACGATGCGGTCGAACTGCTGGCCTCCTGGGTGGTACATGGCGTGAATCCCCGAGACCTGAAGCGCCGAGAAGGCCGCGATTGACGCCACCACCTCGTTGGCAACGCGCGTGGTGCCGAGCTGGCGGCGACCGTTCGTGATTGGCCGCAGGGCAAGGCGGTCCGGCTCACTGACGTCGGTCATGCGCGCTCCACGTAGCGCCCGGTTCGCGTGTCGACGCGGATCAGGTCGCCCTGGTTCACGAACAGCGGCACGTCGACTGCGAGTCCCGTTTCCACGACCGCCGGCTTGAACGAGGCGTTGGCCGTGTCGCCTTTGAAGCCGGGCTCGCTCTCGGTGACCTCGAGCACGACCGACGCCGGCAGGTCGACCCCGAGGACACGGTCATCGAATCGCAGCAGGAACAGGGTGTCGTTCTCCTTGAGATAGTTGACCCCGCTCCCCAGCTGCTCCGGGCTGAGGGTGACCTGGTCGAACGTCGTGTTGTCCATCACCACGTAATTCTCACCGTCTTTGTAGAGCAGCTGAGCCTCGGTCCGCTCGATGCGGACGCGGCCGAACTTCTCCTCGGGACGGAACGTCTCGTCGGTGACCGCGCCCGTTGTGACGTTGCGCAACTTGGCGCGAACCACGGCGGTGCCGCGACCCTGCTTCATGTGCGAGAAGTCGATGACCTCGAAGAGGTCGCCGTCGCGCTCGACTGTCGCGCCCGGGCGCAGGTCCGACGCGGTGATCATGCCGTGCTCCCAGTGGTTGAACCGTCCTCGAGCAGCTTAGCCAGTCCCTCGAGTGCGAGGACGTAGCCTTCCAAGCCCAGGCCCGAGATCACCGCAACCGCCGCCTCGGCTGAGAGAGAGACGCGCCGGAAGGGTTCACGGGCCAGGATGTTCGACAGATGCACCTCGATGACCGGGCCGCTGAAGCCGCGGAGCGCGTCGGCGAGGACGACGCTCGTGTGGGTCAGCCCACCGGGGTTGACGATGCAACCTGCGCTGCGCCCGCGCTCGGACTCGAGGATGTCGACCATCGCGCCCTCGTGGTTGGTCTGCTCGCAGCGAACCTCGAGGCCGCGCGTCGCGGCACGATCGCGGACGGCCGCCTCGATCTCGGCGAGCGTGATCGCTCCATAGATGTTGGGCTCGCGCTCACCGAGGCTCGCCAGGTTGGGTCCGTTGAGCAGGAGGATCCGGGTCATGGTGCGAGCACCGCGGCCAGTGCTCCGCGCACCTCTGCTTCGGGAACATTCTGGCCGGTGCGCGGGTGCCCCCTTGATTCGAGAAGGACCCAGCCCAGGCGATCGCCGACCGTCTTCTTGTCCGCCCGCATGTGGCCGAGCACGCGCTCGGGATCAAACACCGAGGTCGTGGCCAGCCCGCACCGCGAGATCATCTCATCCTGCCACTCGATCTCCCCGCCCGGGCACCCGAGCGTGCGAATGCTCAGCAACCCGGCGGCACGCATCCCCACGGCCACCGCTTCGCCGTGGAGCAGCACATCGCCGAAGCCCGCCGCAGCCTCGAGCGCGTGGCCGACGGTGTGTCCGTAGTTGAGAACGGCGCGACCCGCGCCCTCACGCTCGTCACTCGCGACGATCTCGGCCTTGATGGCAGCGCACTCGCGGATCGTCGCGGTCAGCGCTTCGGCATCGCGGCTCAGCAGGCGCTCGAGTTGCCCGTCGAGGTCGGTCGCGAGTGTCGTGTTGACGATCATCGAGTACTTCACGATCTCCGCGAATGCGGAACGAAATGAGCGATCGTCCTGGGTCGCCAGGACGTCCGGGTCGCAGACCACTGCCCGCGGCTGCCAGATCGCCCCGGCGAGATTCTTTCCGCGCGTCAGGTTCACCCCGGTCTTGCCGCCGATCGCGCCGTCGACCATGGCGAGCAGCGTGGTGGGCACGTTCACCCAGGCGATCCCGCGCAGATACGTGGCGGCGACGAACCCCCCCAGGTCCCCCACGGTTCCGCCGCCAAGCGCGATCAGGCAGTCGTTGCGCTGCAAGCCCGCCGTGCCGAGACGGTCGAGCATGTCACCGGCGCTCGTCCAGGTCTTGAGGGGCTCGCCGCCGGAGACCTCGAGGAGCGTTGTGGCGATGCCCGCGCTGCGCAGTGACGCGATCAACCTCTCGGAGACCGGATGCACGGCCCGATCTGCCATGAGCGCCACGCGCGCCGCCGACGCGGGCACGTGGCCGATCACGTCGTCGAGCGCCCCCGCGCGCACCTCGATGAGGTAGGCGCGTTCCGCGAGGTTGACGCGGACCGCACCGTCGAGCGCGGCGATTATCCGGGCCGCGACCGTGTCAGGTGCCTGGTCTGCGCCGATGCGGAGATGCGATGACTGGTGGGCTCGAGAGCGGCTGCCGCGCAGACGCGGAATCCCTGCCACAGCGGATCCGCCGAGCGTGGGCCGGTCCGCACCGTCACCGACACGCTGAATGAGCACCTGATCAGGCGCGTCGAGCCATACCACGGTGCAGAGCTCGGTCAGCAGCCGTCGGGAGGCAGCCTGGGTGATGAGGCCGCCACCGCAGGCGATGACCACAGGGCCGGGTCGGCGGAGGGTGTCCTCGAGCGCGGTGAGCTCCAGGTCTCGGAAGTGCGCCTCCCCGTCGGTGGTGATGATCGCCGCCGGCGATCGCCCGGTGCTCGTCGCGATTACGTCATCGAGGTCGACGGCCGCCCAGCCGAGACGTGCCGCCACCAGCGGTGCGACTGTGCTCTTGCCCGATCCCGGCAGTCCCACCAGCGCGATACGGCGGACGGCGGTCATCGCAGCCGGCTCGCGGCCCGGCGATGGGCGGTGGCGGCGCGGCGCAGCTCGGCTGCGGTGTCGCCTCCGAACTTCTCCATCGCGGCCACGGCGAGCACCCACGCGAGCATGGCCTCGGATACCACCGCGCCTGCCGGGACGACGCAGATGTCGCTGCGCTCGTAGTGCGCATTGATCTCGGCGCCGGAACGGATGTCGACGCTGCGCAGCGGGTGGAGCAGCGTCGAGATGGGCTTGAAGTGCACCAGCGCCCAGACCGGCTCCCCGTCGGTCACGCCGCCCGCCACACCGCCCTGCCGGTTGGTCAGATGGTGAAAGCCGCGCTCGGCGTCCCAGCGGGGCTCGTCGTGCACTGCGGATCCCGGCGATTGCGCGGCCAGCGCCGCGGCCCCGATCTCGACACCTTTGACTGACGGGATGCTGCACATCGCCTGGGCGATGAGCCCATCGATCCTCCGGTCCCAGTGCACGTAACTGCCAAGTCCGGCCGGAACATGTGTGGCGACCACGTAGGCCGTGCCGCCAAGCGTGTCGCCGTTTTCCCGCGCGGCATCGATGGCTGCGACCATCCGCGTCGACGCCTGCTCGTCGGCGCAGCGCACCGGCGAGCGCTCGACCGCATCCCATGGCACGTCGCCTTCGGGAACGGGAACATGCACGGCTCCGATGCGAATGACGCACGAATGGACGTCGATGCCGATGGCGGCGATCAGGGACCGTGCGACCGCACCGGCTGCGACCCGTGCCGCGGTCTCGCGAGCGCTCGCGCGCTCGAGCACGTCGCGCGCGTCACTGAACCCGTATTTGAGCACCCCCGCGAGGTCGGCGTGCCCGGGGCGAACGCGCGTCACCGGTTTCGATGTGAATCCCCGCGCCTCGACCTGCATCGGACCCCGCCAGTTCTCCCAGTCGCGGTTCGCGATCACGAGCGTGATGGGCGAGCCGAGCGTCTTGCCGCCGCGGACGCCGCTGACGATCCGCGCCGCATCGTGCTCGATCTGCTGGCGCTTCCCCCGCCCGTGTCCGCCCTGGCGCCGCCCAAGGTCGGGGTCGATGTCGCGAGCGGCATCCAGTGAAATGCCCGCGGGCACACCCTCGACGATCACGGTGAGCTGCGGGCCGTGCGACTCGCCGGCGGTGAGAAATCGAAGCATCTGCAACCGATTGTATTGGCGCGGTGGCTGAGTTCCTCATTCGCGCGCTCGAATCACACCGCGATTTGTCCGCGCCGGGTCCTCCTTCGAAACCAAGACTGCACGCGATGAGAGACACGCTCTGCCTGCGAAGGAGCGCGCTCGAGCACCTGCGCATCGCCCGGCTCCTCGACGCTCACGGGCACGCGATCGGGGCGATCTGTGCGTACCGTGAAGCCATGCGCGAGCAGCCCGACGCCGCTGCCTGCGAGGCGCTGATTCGTATCGCTGCCCTGGCCCGGCGCGCCTGACCGGGCGCAGGTCGCAGGCTCAGAGCCCCGCCGGGCGGGGCGGCGCGCCTGTGGACGGGGGCGTGTTCATGGTGGTGAGCAACTCGTTGTAGAAGGCTTCGGCCCTCGGGATCCGATGGAGCACCTCGACGCCGTCGCGGCCGGCGGACTCGATCTCGATGTCGCCCGCGCCGATGAGGCGGTCGCCGAACGGCCGGTGGATCACGGTGTTCTGGATACGATCGAGCGGGATCGTCTCGGCGGTTCTCGAGAGAATTCCACCCTCCATGACGATCCGCCGGTCGGTCAGGTGATAGGTCGCGAAGCGCCAGCGCAGGATCCTGAAGCCCGCCCACAGCACCGCCGCGATGACGACAACCAGCAGGACCACGGTCTTCACCGTGGTGATCGACAGCGAACCGATCGCGGCGGGCAGCTTGGCGTTGAGGACGATCGCCACGACGATGACGACGATCGCCCCAAGCACATGGCCGGCAAGCACGGACCAGTGCTGACGGACCAGTGCGATCGACCGCTCACCCGGCATCAACTGCGTCGGCATTGCCTCACCTCAATCGGACCCCAGGGTTCGTGCGGGTCACGGACCGAGATACAGGATGAGCGCTGCGCCCGCACAGAGGAACGGACCATAGGGTATCGGGTCCTTGAGCTTGCGGACGCGTGTGACCAGAAGAACGAGCGCCGTCGCGCCGCCGATGAAGACCCCCGCGACCACGGCGTACACCGCGCCCAGGTGCGCTGCCGTCGGGCCCGCCCCGGTCACCGCACCCACCAGGCCTCCGAGCTTGGCGTCGCCGAGGCCGATGCTGCCTCTCGATACCAGGTTCTGGACGAAGAAGAATGCGGCCACCCCGACGGCACCGATGATCGCGCTGGTGACCGTCAGACCGGGCGACCATGCGCCGAGCACCACGGCGGCGAGGACGCTCGGGTACGTGATCACGTTGAGGATGAGCCGGTGCTTGAGATCGAAGTCCACAACCTGCACGAAGATCGCGATCCAGAGCAGATGGATCAGCAGTCCCGAACCGAACACCTCGTGGGCGGCGAAGGCGCCGAAGCCGATCGCACCGAGCACGGGCGAGAGCCAACGTTCCAGCCAGGTCCAGCCATAACGCTCACCCACCCACGGGCGAGCCGCTGCCGGCTCCTCCCCCGCCGCCGCGGCTCTGCCGAGCTCCTCCGCGATGTCCCGTTCGTACTCGAGGCGCTCCTGGTGCTCTTCCTCCTCGAGCTTTTCGAACTTCTCGAGCATGACGGCCAGCCAGCCGGATCCCAGCCCGACCAGACCGCCGGCGGCCGTGACACCGGCGATCACCAATGGAGCGTTCACGCCTCGACAGCCCGGAGCAACGCGCTGCGAACCGCGCCCGGCGGAGCAACCCTCCCCGTCCAGATCTCGAAGCTCAGCAAACCCTGCTGCAGGAGCATCTCGAGCCCGTCGCTTGCGCGATGTCCGCTCGCAAGCGCCGCCGCCACGACGTCCACGGGGCGTGGACGGTATCGAAGGTCGACCACGCTGCACGCCCGTGGAATCGCGCGCGGCTCGAAGGGCAGCGCATCCAGCCCGACCGGCGTCGCGTTGACCACGATCGCCGAGTGCGCGCATGTCGCGGCGACGGCGTCACGAGCCCACGGGACCGTCGCGATGTCACCGGAACCACGCAGCCGGTCGACGAGGCTGGCCGACGACGTCTGCCCGCGCGCCGCGATCCTCAGGCGAAGGAGCGGCACCCGTGTGAGCGCCAGGGCAACCGCCGCGGCCGCGCCGCCGGCGCCGAGCACGAGCGCCGTCGCACCCTGACGGGGCCACAGCGATGCGCGGCTCAGGGCGAGCTCGAATCCGTCCGCATCGGTGGTGACGCCGATGAGGCGACCACCGCGAACGGTGATGGTGTTGACCACGCCGAGCGACTCGGCGTCACCCTCGAGGCGGTCACAATGAGCCGCCATCACGGCCTTGTACGGCGTGGTGACGTTGCACCCGGTGTAGCGTCCCTCTCGCAATTCCCCGACGAAGGCATCGACGTCAGACGGCTCGAGGTCGCGCAACACGTAGGTGCCCTCGATCCCGGCGGCCTGCATCGCGGCTTGATGGATCGCGGGGCTCGGTGAATGGGAGATGCCTGCGCCCACGAGGCAGAGCCGTAGCGGCGACCTGCTCACGGGGTTGAGCGTGCCGCGGCGATCCGGCGCGCGTCGAGCCAGCTCTGGAGCAACACCGCGGCTGCCACGGAATCGATCACCTCACGCCGGCGCTTTCTGCGCACGCCAGCGGCGATGAGCGACCGCTCGGCGATCGTGGTCGTGAATCGTTCGTCCCAGAGCTCGATGTCGATCTGGGTCCTCCGCGCCAGCTCGGCCGCGAATGTCCGTGCGCTGTCCGCCGCCTCGCCCTCGCTGCCGTCAAGAAGGCGGGGCAGCCCGATGACCACTCTGTCCACCTCGCGATCTTCCATCTCGCGCTCAATGCGCGGCCAGAGGGTTCGGGATTCGTTGGGGACTGTTGCAAGCGGGGACGCGATCGTGCACGTCTCGTCGGAGATGGCGAGGCCGATGCGCACGGAGCCGACGTCGATGCCGAGGACCCGGGTGCGACCCGAACCGCCCCCGGTCGGGGTCACGGCGACTTGGTGGAGATGACGACGAAGTTCTCGTCGATCTCGATCTGTGACGCGCGCAGCGGCAGATAGAAGAGCTTGAACGGCCACTCGGTAACCGTCACGCCCTGGACCTTGGCGATGTTGCTTTCTACGATGGCTTGCGCGTTCCCCGGGTTGCGCCCGGTGAGGTGCGCCTTGAGCGTGTTGAGGTTGACCATCGGCTGGCTGAAGTCGGTCGCCGAGCACGCAAGCACGACCGTGCCGGCGTCGTTCGCCTGGGTCACGGCGCAAGGCGGTGTGTTGAGCCGTCCCGGCGCCAGCTCGTCGCCCGGTTTGACCAGCTTGTCGAGGTCTGCGATGACGTCATTGCGCACCGCCACGGCGTCGTAGATGGATGCCTGCGCCGCGGCCGCAACGGTGATGGTGGTGGCGGTGAATGGCGCGTTCGCAGCCGGGAGCGCCGGCTTTGCCCCCGAGTAGGAGACGGCCTCCCCGTTGCCGGTCGGATCCTTGGCGATCGTCTTCCCCGCCGCCTTGGCCAGGAGGTCGGTCTGGACCTGTGCCGCCAGCGCGTTCTCGATCTGGGTCACCTGTGCGGTCCAGTTCGCGACGTCTGTTGTGCTCGCGGCGGTGACCTGCCTGGGGTCAACGCCTCCGGAGGCGGGATTGTTGTTGGTCACGGTGATGTTGACTCCGGGGCAGAAGTGCGGGTTAGGACAGGGATCTCCTTGCCACACGACCAGACTATTCGCGGGGACGTTTCCATTCGCACCAGCGGATTGGTCGACATATGGTGCGGTCGCGTTGAAGGGGTGGCCGGCGCACGCCCCTGGTGGCGCCGGATTGACTGGCCCGATGCAGATGAACGTGTCTCGAGTGGGCGCGAATGTGATTGATTGGTCAGACGTTTGCACGTACGAGCTGGTGTTGTTCGGGGGCACGTCGAACCCTATGTCTGTCGGGCTGTCCGTCGCAAATGTCAACGTCGCCTTCGCCGCGACTGCGGGCAGCGTGGTAGTTCCGGTCGGAGTTGCCTGAAACGTCTGCGATGGGTTGCTCGTGACCACGCCCGTGAGCACGTGGTCGGCCTGGCTGGCCACGGCCGGGCTGGTGGTTCCCTGGATGGTCGGGCTCACCGACAACGGCGTTGCCGCGATGGTGATGGTGACCTTTGCCGACGGCGCCAACGCCATGAACAGGACGATGCCGAGGATGGCGACCACGGCGCCGGCAACGTAGAGGAAGCGACGGCGGTCCCATCCGCGCGCGGGGCGCGCCGGCGGAAGCTGGGTGAGCACTCGCCGCGGTTCCAGCCGCGCGGGGGTGGGAGCGTGAGCGGGCGGGGTGAGCGACGGTGGCGCGGGAGGCGGAGCGGGCGGCGGCTCCAGCACGGCCGCGGCGGCAAGGCCGCCGGCGCCCGAAGCGATCCCGCGACCCGTCGAGGCGCCGCCTACCCGAGGGCCTGCCAGCTCGATGCCGCGTTCGAACGCCGGGACCGAGCCGTAGACCTGGAGGCCGCTCACCCGAGCAAGCTGCTGGACGCGCGGATCCTCGGTGACGATCGAGGTCCGGCGGCCGGATTGGCTGCTGAACTGAGCCAGCAGGCGCACGTTCAGAGGCGTCTGCAAGGCGCGGCTGGAGCCCGGCACGACGAGCCCGACGTCGAGATCCGGGGACGAGCGAACCCGATCGATGAGATCAGCGATCTCGTCGTCGGACTTGGCAATGACAACAGCCGGCATCGGCGCCTATACCTTCATCGTCTTCAAAACGCGGCGCATGAGCCCGCCGAGGGGCTCGTCGGTGTCATCTTCCAGCGTCACGGCGTGACGCGCAAGCCCCATCGGGGT
>DASZJB010000089.1:0-33517 GCA_035948615.1 Candidatus Dormiibacterota bacterium | reverse complement strand
CGCCCGGATCGCGACTGCCTGACCACCTCGGCAGCCGCAGCACCCCGGGCGCCGCAAGCCCAGAGGAAAGGAGGTGCCACGCATGGTGCGTGACTACGAGCTGATGTACATCGTCCGGCCGGAGCTGGAGGATGACGCGGTCCGCGTCGCCGTGAAATCGGTGCGCGCGCTGATCGAGTCCCAGGGCGGCGAGGTCGTCAAGACGACGCTGTGGGGCAAGCGCCGCCTGGCATACGAGGTCAAACGCCTTCGCGAGGGCCACTACGTCCTCGTCGTGTTCCATCTCGACGGCGGCAAGGTTGCCGAGATCGAGCGCGCGCTCAGGATCCACGACACCGTCTTCCGCCACCTGATCGTCGTCCATGAGGGTCCGATGCCCGATCCCGAGGCAGAGATCGAGGAGGTCCAGGGGCCGATCGAGCCCGAAGCTGAAATCGCCGACGCAGACGCGGATACTGTCGATGCTGGGTCCGTGGGTGGGGACGACGATCTGGAGTCAGACGACGTGCCCTCGGCAATCGATGACGACGAAGGAGATTTGTGATGGCGGGTTCCCTCAATCGCGTGATGCTCATCGGCCGGCTGACCCGCGACCCCGAGCTTCGATACACGCCGAGTGGCACCGCGGTGTGCAACCTCGCGATCGCGACCAATCGATACGGGAGCGATCCGACGACGGGCGAGCGCAAGGAGTTCACCGACTATCACGACGTCGTGGTCTGGAACCAGGGCACGCGCAAGCTCGCCGAGACCACCGCGCAGTATTTGCAGAAGGGCCGGCTCGTTTACGTCGAAGGCCGCTTGCAAACCCGCTCCTGGGACGACGCGCAGAGCGGTCAGAAGCGCTACAAGACCGAGGTCAACGCCAACGACGTGCAGTTCCTCGACAGCGCCGGCCGTCAGGAAGGCGCCCCTTCGGGCGATGCGGGCGGAGCGGTGCCTGTCACCGTCCCCGCCGGCGGCGACGTCGATCCCGATGACATTCCTTTCTAGCTTCTTGCCGTTCTAGCTTCTTGCCGTTCTAGCTTCTTGCCGTTCTAGGTTGGAGAGCCATGCCTGATTTCGACCGCCGCCGCCGCAAGGTGTGCAGCTTCTGTCTCGAGCACATCGACTTCATCGACTACAAGGAGGTCACGCGCCTGCGTCGCTACCTCTCGGAGAGGGGCAAGATCCTGCCGCGACGTATGACCGGGACATGCGCCCGCCATCAGCGCTCCCTGACCGTCGCGTTGAAGCGCGCGCGGCACATCGCGCTGCTGCCGTTTGCGGAGATCCGCTAGGCCCCGTTCGGCTGATTCGTCTCGTAGATCATGATCTCCCAGGTCGTCGAATCGGGCGCCCCCACCGCGAGGGAGATCGGGGTATTGATGGCCTGATCGGCTGGACCGGTGACGCCGATCACACCTGCCTGGAGGCAGCTGGACGAAACCGGGAAACCACCCTGAGCGGTCTGGGATGTGATCGACATGGATCCGCCCCCGGAGCAGGTCGAAACGATCCAATAGCGCTCGGTCGGGTCGAAGGTCGGCAGAATTTTCGTGCCGAAGCTGCTCGTGGCGGCGACCAGCACCGTGGACCCCGCGGGCGGCGTGAAGCCGTCATACGAGGACGGAAGCCCCGATGGCGTGGGTGACGCGCTCTCGACGACGAGGATCTCCCAGATCGACGATGGGTCGACGGCGACACGGATCGTCAGCGGCTTGCCGAGGATCTCGTTGAGCGGGTACAGCCTCGGCGTGCCGTTCGGGCCATTCCACGACCCGCAGCTTTCATTGCTGATCACCGACCCGCCGGACCCGATGAGCTTGAATTCCCCTGGGCCGATGCACGAGCTCTCAATGATGTAGTGCTCTCGCGGAGTGAAGGCCGGCAACGTGGCGGCTCCGGTCCGATAGGTCACGGGGACCAGGACGTGCGAATCGGCCGGCAGCGAGGCACCGCCGAGCGGGGGGAGGCCGGTGATGCCGGTCTGGGCGAGGAAGACCTCCCAGATCGTCGACCGGTCGGAGGTCACGGTGAGCGTCAGCGGTGTGAGGTCGTAGCCCGTCGGCCCGTCGAGGGTCATCGTGGTTACGCCGGAAGTGCTCGAGCACTGCGCGTGCACGTTGTCGATCACGCCACCGGTCGAGGAGATCGTCAAAGGACCCTTACCAAGACAGTCGACTTGAACGTACACCGTCCCTTCGGGGGTGAACGTGAGCAGCCGTGTCGTGCCGCTGCCATACAACACGGGCATGACAACGTGAACTGACGTGGGGATCGCGTCGCCGCCGAACACAGGCATTGGACGGAGGTCGGAGGGACGTGTCGCGGCCGCCGGCGGCGTTGCGTTGTGGTGGGCCAGCTCGACTGCGAAGACGGCGATGCCTGCTGCAACCACCGCAAGACCCGCCGCGCCGGCCAGCACGTTGATCGTTCTGCGACCTCGCGTGGGCGCTACCGGCGCGGGCTCCATGACCCGCGCCGGCACCGGGCTCGCCTCGATCTGATCGTAGAAAGAACGCAATCTCTCGTCCAGGCGCGGATCGATGTCAATCATTGCCAAGCTCCTTCCGCAGGGTCTCGAGACCGCGCGCGATGTGTGTGCGCACCGTCCCCGGACGGCACCCGAGGAACAGCGCGCACTCGTCGACGGAATACCCGTGGCGGTAGTTGAGCGTGATCGCGGCGCGCTGTTTGAGCGAGAGCCGCCGGTACGCCCGGTCCATGTCGATGTCCTCGACGCTCGGCCCCGACCGACTCGGCGCGTTGATGTTCTCCGCGAGATCGAGTGGTGGCCATCCACGCGATCGGAGCAGCCGGCGTCGGCTGATGCAGTGGTTGACGCACACGCGCGTCAACCACTGCGCGGGGCGATCCATGTCAGAGAGCGAGTCCCAGGATTTCCAGGCCTTGAGCATCGTTTCCTGGACCGCGTCCTCAGCCTCGCCGGCATCGCGGAGAATCGACAGCGCCAGCCAGTACAGGCGTCTGCCATCCGAAAGCACCATCGCCTGGAATGCCCGCTCGTTGGCGGTTTCCCGGGCTGTCACCATGCTGGCCGAGGCAATCACACCCTTCCCAACGCATCCGGCAGCGGTTTTGCTGACACGGCACACTTATACTGGCCTGCAGGCGCATGCGCCATCACCGGGCTCGTTCTCCACACATCCTTGCCATTGCCCCGGTCGCCGCGATCCTCGCGGGTGTCCTCGGCCCGGCGTCCTACGCCTCCGCGGCGGCACCAAGAGCGCCGTCCCCGATAGTCGTGACCGTCGATCCGGGCCACGGAGGCAAGCCCACCCCGGCGCACCCGAAAATCCCATCAGACCCAGGTGCAATCGGGATCAACGGCCTGCTCGAGAAGGACGTCGACCTCGATGTCGGGCTGCGCCTGGCGGCACTGCTGCGCGCCGACCTCGTCGACGTCGTCATGACCCGTGGCACCGACGCGTACGTCTCCGCCGCACGCCGCGAGCAGGTGTCGACAACCCACCATGCGGCGCTGGTGGTGAGTGTCCACGCCGGCGCCTCGTCCAATCCGAGGACGGCCGGCTCCCTGGTGCTCTACCCGACCCGCGCGAGCGCGCTGTTCGCGCAGACGGTCAGCGATGCGCTCACCGCCCAGATCACCGCTGACGGCGTGCCCGACGCGGGATTCGCGCTTGGCGACTCCGCATGGAGTCGCAGCCCCGCACCGGTGGCGACGGTCGTCATGGGGTACCTCAGCAATCGCGCCGACGCTGCGCTGATGGCTACTGCGCGATTCCGCCAGGACGTGGCGATCGGCGTCCGCGACGGCGTGGAGGCGTACATGCCCTCGATCATCGCCCGCCGTGATGCTATCCGGGCGTGGCAGAGTGCGCACGCCAACGGGATGACGCCGGGAGCCTTCGCCCCGGCGTCGGCGGCCATCTCGGGGACCAGCGGGTTTCAGTTCGGTGTGGTGATCGTGTGGCTGGTCGGCATCGTCCTGGTTGGACTGGTGCTCCTGTTGCGCGATGTGGTGGCACGCGTTCTCGTGGTGATCATCGCGCTGGTCGTGCGTCTTCTCGGCGCGGTGATTCGGTTCGGACGAGCGGTGATTCGACGCCGTCGCAGGCGCCGTCGCACGCTCGCGTTCGACGATTGGGAGTCGCGCGGGACCGACTCGGTCTACGACGACATTCCGTTGTGACGCGCCGTCAGCGTGGCTCCTCGTACTCCGACGCGAGGAGGTAGCTGACCGCCAGGCTGCGGTACTGCCGCCATCGGTCCGACATCTCAACCCGAAGACAGTGCCCCTCCAGACCCGGGGCGGCCCCGGCCCCGGCCTTCGGTAGACTTCGGCCCATGGGTGAACCACAACTCCGCGTTCCCGGTCCGACCCCGCTCCCCGCTCGCGTGGTCCGCTCCGCGAGCCGTCCCATGATCAACCACCGCGGCCCGGAGTTCGCCGCGGTGCTCGATGACGTCGTGAGTGGGCTGCGCTGGGCGCTGCGCACCGACAACGACATCCTTCTCTACCCCTGCAGTGGGACCGGTGGCCTCGAAGCCGCGGTCGCGAATCTGCTCAGCCCCGGCGAAGAGGCGCTGTTCTGCGTCATGGGTTCGTTCGGTGAGCGCTGGGCGAACATCGGTGAGACCTACGGCGCCGGCGTGGTCCGGCTGAGCGTCCCTCCCGGTGAGCCGATCGATCCCGAGGATGTCGAGCGCACGCTCGCCGAGCATCCCGGCGTCACCACCGTGTTTGTGACTCACAACGAGACGTCGACCGGGTTGACCAACGATCTCGCCGCCATCTCAGGCGTCGTCAAGAGCCGGGGCAAGATGCTCGCGGTCGACAGCGTGAGCGGCGCCGGCTGCCTGCCGTTGGAGACCGACGCACTCGGCATCGATGTCCTGGTCACGGGTTCGCAGAAGGGATGGATGGCCCCGCCCGGCATCGCCATGATCGCCGTTAGCCCGGCGGCATTCGCGCGCGCCGAGACCGCCGCCAACCCCCGCTTCTATCTCGACTTCATCCGAGAGAAGAAGTACCAGGACAAGAACCAGACCGCCACCACGCCGGCGATCTCGGTGATGTTCGCGCTCCAGGAAGGCCTCGCGATGCTGCGCGAGGAAGGGCTCGAGAACGTCTGGGCCCGTCACGCGCGCGTCGGCCGCATGATCCGCGCCGGTGTTGAGGCGATGGGGATGAAGCTGCTCGCCGCCCCGGGTCATCGCAGTGACACGGTCACCGCGGTGCACAGCCCGGCCGACACCCCGGAAGCGTTGAAGAACCTCCTCACCAGGTTGCGCACGGCGCACGGTCTCGTGCTCGCCGGCGGGCAGGAGTCACTCCAGGGCAAGATCTTCCGGATCGGCCACCTCGGCTACATCGACGACGCCGACGCCTACACGATCCTTGCGTTGCTCGAGGCGGGCCTCATCGACACCGGGCTGCGCACCCGTGGCGGACTGGCCATCGCCGCGGCTCAGGCGGAGGCACGCGGGGCGGTCACTCGAGCGGAACCCGTCAGCGTCGCATGACCGTCACCACGGAGCCGCGCTTGGCAGCCGGCACCGTGACGCGCATTCTCGTCGCGGACCCCATCGCCGAGGACGGCGTGACGCGTCTGCGCGCCGCCGGTGATGTGGACGTGATGACCGGGCTCGAGCCGGGTGCGCTCCGCGAGCGCATCGGCGACTACGACGCGCTGGTGGTCCGAAGCGAGACCAAGGTCACCGCGGAGGTGTTCGCGGCCGCGCCTCGACTGCGGGTGGTCGGACGCGCCGGAGTCGGCGTTGACAACATCGACATCGACGCCGCGACGCGACACGGTGTGCTCGTCCTCAACGCCCCCACCGGCAACACCATCGCGGCCACCGAACATGCCCTCGCGATGATGCTGGCGCTCGCCCGCAACCTCCCCGCCGCCGATCGCTCGCTTCATGCCGGTCTGTGGGAGCGCTCGAGGTTCACGGGTATCGAGCTGCGCGAGAAGACACTCGGCGTCCTCGGGCTCGGGAAGATCGGATCCGAGGTTGCCCGCATCGCGCGCGAGGGGTTGCGTATGCGGGTCCTTGCCCACGATCCGCTGGTCACCGCCGAGCGCGCCCAGCAGCTGGGTGTGGAGCTCTGCGACTTTGAGACGTTGCTGACTGAAACTGACGTGCTCACGGTGCACGTACCGCTGACGGAGGCCACCCGGGGCGTGATCGGCGCCGCTGAACTCAAGCGGATGCGCAAGGGTGCGCGCCTGATCAACGTCGCACGAGGCGGCATCATCGACGAGCAGGCGCTCGCCGACGCAATCCGTGACGGACACATCGCCGGGGCCGCCATCGATGTCTTCACCGAGGAGCCGCCGGATTCCGCGAATCCACTGCTCCAGCTCGAGAAGGTGGTGGTGACCCCGCACCTTGGCGCCAGCACACGTGAGGCACAGGTCAACGTGGCCTTCGACGTCGCCGACCAGATCGTGGAATATCTGGCCGGCGGTACCCCGCGCTATGCGGTCAACGCGCCGACGATTCTCCCCGAGGAACTGGCGAGACTGCAGCCGTATCTCACCCTGGCGGAGAAGATCGGCTCGCTCGCAGCCCAGCTCGACGGACGCAAGATTCGCCACGTCGTATGCAGCTACTCGGGTGAGCTCGCGGGCATTGACACGTCGATCGTCACGGCGCACGTGCTCCGCGGGCTCTTCGCGCATTTCACCGAGACCCGTGTCAACCCGGTCAATGCCAAGATTGTGGCCACGTCGATGGGCGTCGATGTCGACGAGCGGCACACGACGCGGAGTGTCGACCCGGAGGGGTCGCTGCTGGTGGAGGTGAGAGGAGAGCAGACGCTGCGCATCGCCGGGACGCAGTTCGATGACGGCCCTCGGATCACGCGCATCAACGACTTTCGCGTCGACATCCAGCCGACCGGCACCTTCCTTGTGGTCACCCACCAGGACCGTCCGGGTGTGATCGCCGCCATCTCCACGTTGCTCGCGCGCAACGACGTCAACATCGCCGGCATCGAGCTTGGGCGGGACCGGCCACGCGGCCACGCGGTGATGCTCATGGAGATCGACGACCCCGTCGGCGCGGCGCTTCTCGAGGAGGTGCGCGAAGCCGCCATGCTCGATCAGCTCCGCCAAGTGCGGCTCTGAAGGCCTGACGTTCCGTCCGCGACGCAAGCAGACGCATGGCCACCGTTCAGCCTTTCGATGGCACGCGCTACAACCCGGACCATGTGAAGCTGGGCGGGGTTCTCGCGCCGCCGTACGACGTTATCAGCGACGCCAAACGCGACGAGCTGTACGGTCGGGACCTTCGCAACATCGTTCGCATCGACAGCGGCGCCACATTTCCGGACGACGTCGAGGGGGTCGACGACCGCTACACGCGCGCCACGTCCTTTCTGGCGTCGTGGCACGACCTCGGCGTGCTGGTGCGCGATGACCAGGAGGGCTTCTACGTCGTCGATCATTCCTTCCAGCATCCGGACGGCAGCGCACGGAACCGGCGGGGACTGCTCGCGACGGTCGAGGCCACGCCGTGGGAATCGTCGGATCTTCGTCCCCACGAACGCACGCTGCGCGGCCCGAAAGCAGACCGGCTGGCGCTGCTGCGCGCCACCCGCGCACAGACGAGCCCGGTCTTCGCGGTGTGGACCGGCTCCGAGCGCATCGTCGACGCGCTCGAAGGCGTGGCGACCGGCCACGCGCTGCTCGGTGGCCGCCTCGACGGGGAGGTCGCCTCGGAGAAGCTGCTGCTGTGGCGGGTTGCCGATCCGGAGCAGGTCGCCGCGATTGCCGCCGCCCTGCACAGCGCAAAGCTCTACGTCGCCGACGGGCACCATCGCTACGAGACCGCCGCCGCGTACGCAGCGGAGCGTCGGTCCGCGGACCCGCATGCCCCGCACGGGGCGCCGTTTGAACGCTGCCTGGTGTACCTGGCAGCCGCGGACGATCCGGGGATCACCATCCTGCCGACGCATCGCCTGGTGCGACCCGGACATGGCATCGCGTTCAGCCTCGACGACCTGTGGGCGCGGCTCGACGACGCGTTCGACACCATGCCTGCGCCGGATGGGCGTGCGGCCCTCGCAGCCGCGTCGGTAATGCACGCCACCCACCACGCGTTCGCGGTGGTCGCTCACGATGGAGCGGCGGTGCTCCGGCGACCGAGACACGCGGGTGGCTCGCCGCGCGACCGGCTCGATGTCGCAGTGCTCGAAACCGAGGTGCTCGGGCCGGCAGGGGTATCGGCCGACATGATCAGCGCCGGCGCGCTCACCTACACACGGGACCCTGACAGACTCGACTCCGCGGTGCAGGGCGGCGACGCGATCCTCGCGTTCGGGCTGTCGCCCGTGACCACGGATGAGGTGATCGCGGTTGCCGACGCGGGGGAGACGATGCCCCAGAAATCGACATACTTCTATCCGAAGGTGCCTTCGGGGCTGGTGCTTTTCGAGGTCTGATGAAGCCACTGTCACCGCCTCGTGTTTGGCGCGAGGTCGTCAGCGGGTACAGTTGGAGCGTTCAACCGCGAACAGGGAACCTTTGATTGCCCACGTACGGATACCGCTGCCCGAAGTGCTCGACCGAATTCGAGGTCTGGCAGTCAATGCGCGACGATCCGGGCGCTCCCTGCCCGAATTGCGGCGCGGCCGCAGCGCGTCAGTTCTTTCCAGCTGGGATCGTCTTCAAGGGCTCTGGCTTTTACAAGACCGACAGCCGCGGCGCCTCGACGTCCTCGATAACGTCGGAAGGTGGGGAGTCGAAGGGCGCCGCGACCAACGGCACCAAGCCCGACTCCGCCAAGTCCGAGAAGAAGTCAACGACACCCGAACCCGCGTCAACCCCCGTCAAGAAAGCCGCCTCGACTGACGCCGCCAGTTGAGTAGGATGGAACAGCGGCTGCCCCATAACCAGGAGACCCACATGTCCCACCCCGTCACCGTTACCGACACCACCTTCAAGGAAGAGGTGCTGGACTCGGAGCTGCCCGTTTTGGTGGACTTCTGGGCCTCGTGGTGCACCCCGTGCAAGATGATCGCCCCGATCGTCGAGGAGTTCGCCACTCAGTACGACGGCCAGGTGAAGGTCGCAAAGGTCGACGTCGACGCCAACCCGATCACCCCTGGGATGTTCGGGATCATGAGCATTCCGACGCTGATGATCTTCCGCGGCGGCAAGGCCGAGGAGCGCATCGTCGGCTACCAGCCGAAGCAGTCGCTCGAGGCCAAGCTCCTCGCCGTCCTCGCCGCCTGACCCGCTCAGGCTCCGAGTAGCTCGATCACCTCTCCGGCGAGGTAGAGCGACCCGCAGACCACGACGACGCCGTGGCGTCCAGCGATCTGGCGCGCGCGAGTCAACGCGGTGTTCACATCAGCAGCGACTTCGGCGGGGGGATCGAACAGTCGAGCGAGCTCGGCGGGCGGGGTCGCGCGCTCGATGTCCGGCGCGGTGACGATGATCGAGTGGGTGAGCTCACTCAGTCCCGCGGCCATGGATTGCACGTCCTTGTTGCGCATCGCCGCAAAGACCGCGACACACCGGCGTCCACCCACCAGCTCGCGAGCTGACGTCACCATCGCCGCCATGCCGGCCGGGTTGTGGGCTCCGTCGATGAGGATCGGTGGCTCGCCGTCGACCCAGTCCATCCGCCCCCGCCAGCGAACGTTCTCGCATCCCAGTGCGACGGCGCCGGGGTCGATGGCGATGCCGGTGGCTCTGAGCGCGTCGCAGATCGCGACCGCAGTGGCTATGTTGGCCACCTGAAATCCCCCGCGAAGGGGTGCATCCAGCGAGACCGGACGCCCGTCGAAAACAGTCTCGACCACGACCCCGCGCATCCCCATCGAGCGCCCGGTGAACGGCACGTCGAGGCCAACCACGGTCAGAGTGGCGCCGATTGCGGTGGCGCGCGCCTGGACCGCGGCGAGCGCCGGCTCGGCGGCACCGGTCACGGCCCGGTTGCCCGGCTTGATGATCGCCGCCTTTTCGCGCGCGATCTCGGGGATCGTGTCGCCGAGGAGATCCTGGTGGTCGAGCGCGACATTGGTCACGGCCGCGACCCCGAGATCGAGCACGTTGGTGCTGTCGAGGCGTCCACCGAGGCCGACCTCGCAGACCAGCACCTCGGCATCCGCCTCGTGCGCAACAAGGATGCCCGCGGCGGTGAGCACTTCGAACCCGGTCGGCTGGAGCTCTTCGGGCAGTGCCTCGGCGGCATCCCAGACGCGCGCGACCAGCGCGCCGAACTCGCTATCGCCGAGCGGCGCTCCGTCGCGCACGATCCGCTCACAGTAAGAGACGAGGTGTGGGCTGGTGAGCAGCACCGATCGATACCCGGCGGCGCGACACACCGAATCGACCGTCGCGCAGACCGACCCCTTGCCGTTGGTGCCGGCCACCAACGCCCCGCGAAGCCCGACGTGAGGGTTGCCGAGCGAGGCAAGAAGCGCCCGCGTGCGTTCGAGACCCGGCATGATTCCGCGCCACGCGACCGAGTCGAGCGTCGCCACCGCGCGGGCGTAGGTCGACGTGCTCATGCCCAGTGCCAGGCCTCGTTCATCGCCTCGCCGGGGTCGGGGCGTCTGATGAGCAGGCGCAGCGCCCCCATCCAGGCCCTGCGCCGGTCGGCGGCGTCCTCGATGCTCTCGATCGCGAGGTCGCGATAAAGGCCCCCGGTCTGATGGGCGATGACCGCCTGCAGCTCCTGGTATTCGAGGAGACCGGAGGCGTCGACGATCGCCGCTGAGCCGCCCTCGGTGGTGATCACCAGCCGGAAGACACGGCCCTGGTTGTCGTCGAACGTCGATCTCGGGGTGATGGTGATCGCGGTGATGTCGGGAATGAGCCCGGCGATGCGGTCCAACCAGGCGCGCTGCGGATCGGCCGACGCCTCGACGGCCGTGTCGACGAAAAGCTCTCCCGCCAGTGACAGCACCGCAGTCTGGAACTGCGTGTAGTACAGGAGGTCGGCACCGTTGAGCGCCACGCTGCCGACATCGGTGCCGTCGTCGTCGGTGAACGTGACCATGAAGGGGCGCGCGTAGGGCTTGCGCGCCTCCTGCTCGCTCCAGCGAACCCGGATCGAAGGCATCAGCTCACCTCGCGCTGTGCGCGCCGGGCCTGCGCGAGCGAGACGGTGTTGCGCAGGAGCATGGCGACGGTCATCGGTCCCACGCCGCCTGGCACCGGAGTGAGCCAGCCCGCCACGGGTTCGACGCTGGCCCGATCCACGTCGCCCTTCAACGCGCCGTCCACCGGGGTGGTACCGACATCGATGACGAAGGCCCCCGGCTTGATGTACGACGCGTCGACCATGCCCGGCCGGCCGATAGCCGCCACCAGGATGTCCGCCTCCCGGCAGACCGCCGCCAGATCCTCGGTCCGCGAGTGACAGATTGTCACCGTCGCATCGGCGTTGGTGAGGAGCAATGCGATGGGGCGGCCGACGATCGCGCTGCGCCCGATGACTACGGCGCGCCGGCCGCGCAGCTCCTGGCCACTGCGGCGGAGCAGCTCCATGCATCCCAGCGGCGTGCCTGGAGCCACGGGTCCGGGGTGGCCCTCGGCGAGACGGCCGAAGTTGTAGGGATGGAAACCGTCGGCATCCTTGGTTTGCGAGATGCATTCGGTCACGGCCCGGGCGTCGATGTGCGCGGGCAGGGGGAGCTGCACGAGGACTCCATCGATGCTCTGGTCGGCGTCAAGCCGCCTGACCAGGTCGACGAGCTCGGCGGTGGTGCTCTCTGCGGGCGGCCTGTGGAGTGCGAAGTGGATGCCTGCGCGCTCGGCGGCGCGACCCTTGTTGCGCACGTAGATCGCCGACGCGGGGTCGTCGCCGCAGAGGACGACCGCAAGCGACGGCGGGGGGCCGCCGCCCGCGGTCATGGCGACGATCTCCTCGGCGAGCTCCTCACGGAGCTCGGCGGCGACCGCCTTGCCGTCGACGATGACCGCGCTCATTGCTGAGCTCCGGCCTGGATGCCGAATCGCTCGATGATCACCGAGCAGCGGTCGATCGAGCCGGCAAACGGCGGCTGCTTTCCAACCCGGACCCTCACACTCGCCACTCCTGGTTCGGCGAGCAGAATTTCGGCGATCCGGGCGGCGATGGCCTCGAGCAGGCGGTGCTGCTGGTCCTCGACGACCCCGCGGACCAGAGCGAAGGCGCGTACGTAGTCGATCGTGTCGGTGAGGTCGTCGCTGCGGCCTGCGACCGAGAGATCCATGCGGATCTCGACGTCGACGTAAAAGCGATTGCCGAGCGTGCGCTCGGCCTCGGTTTCCCCGTGGAAGCCGTAGAACGACATGCCCTCGAGGACGAGCAGATCCGGCGAGCCTGGCACGGCGCGATTGTACGGAGGCGCGACGTCCCCAACGGCTGGAGGTCTGCCCGGGTCTGGTCCGCGAGGCCTCGCCTCAGACTCCGCGAACGCTGCCCTCGGGTCGCAACACCTGTTCGTGGTGGTCGACCGGGTTGACCATCACCACCTGGAACAGGTCCTCGAAGTCACACGCGAAGAGCTGCATCAACGACTGACGCAGCTTCGGCCCCGGGTTGCGCGTTCCGGCTTCGAGCGCGGGGATGTAGTTCTGCGTGACCCCGAGCCGGCGCGCAAGCTCACGCTGGGTCAGGTGATGCTTGTCGCGCATCGCCCGCAGACCGACGGCTCTCACCTCGACATTCACACGGACAAATATACCCACCTGTGAGTGTGTTCGTCAACGCAACGAGACTCGCAGAGCCGGTCATCTGCTAGAGACTGGGCTGTGGGCACCCCATCTCGAGCGCCATTGCAGACGGCTCGTCTGGTCCTGGAACCGATCTCGCACGCTCACGACAGCGATCTCTTCGAGGCATCGCTGGCTTCTCGAGCCGAGCTCCTGCCCTGGATGCCGTGGGCGCTCGACCTGTCGATGGACGCGCAGTCCGCGTTCACCGACCGAGCCATCGCTGAATGGGAGTCCGGCTCTGCCGCGTTCGCGATCACCGAGCTTGGCACCGCCATCGGCGTCATCGGCCTCCGCAAGACCGATTCCGAATACGACCTTCACTACTGGCTCGCCACCGATCGCACCGGACAGGGCTACGTCACCGAGGCAGGTCAGGCGCTGCTGGAATGGGCGCGCGTCGCGCTCGGGGCGCGCCGCATCGCCCTCCACGCGGGTATGGAGAATCGACGCAGCCTCGCTGTCGCCGAGCGGCTCGGTTTTACCCGCGACGGAGAGCTCGAGGGCGGGATGACCGGCGGGACCGTCGCCGTCTTTCCCGCGTACCGCCATCACCTCGACCTTTAGCCGTTGCGCTTGAGAAGCCCCAGCCGCTTGGCGCGCCGCTCCGCTTTGGAAAACACCAGGATCCCGCATGGGATCAGCACGGCACCCATGGCGAGGAGCAACAGGATCGTGCCGATCAGAGCCCCCGCGCCGGCGTGATCGAGCAATGCGGCGCGCATCCCGGTCAGCGTGTAGGTCAGCGGCGATGCGTCACCCATCACGCGGAACACGGTGGGCAGCACCGTCAGCGGGTAGTACACACCCGAGACCAGGAGCAGGACTCCCTGCACCGCGACGGTCATCTGCTCGCCCTTCTCCGGCGAGAGCAGCGGTAGGACGGACGTGAAGATGCCGAGACCCAGCACCGGGAATGTGGCCGCGGCCAGCACCAGAAGGGCCGCGCCGATATCGGCGTGGGAGAGGTCGAGGTGGAACGCCAGCGCGATCGCGACCAGGATGATGACGCTGCGAAGCATCGCGTAGACGATCGCGAACGAGCAGATCCCGAGCAGGTGGGTGACGCGCCGAACCGGGGCCATGAACGTGTACTCGATGGTTCCTTCCCAGCGCTCCCAGGCGATCGCAAAGGACACGTCGAAGAACATCAGGGACAGGTAGCTCCAGAGCAGCGACCCGATCAGCAGGTACAGCTGCGCCTGCGCGATGTTCACGTGCGCGCCCGAGCCGCCGAACGAGTCGAGACCTGATGCCAGGTACCCGATGCTCAGGGTGCTGACGATGCTGTACACCAGCCAGACCATCTCCCACACCCAGTAGCGGCGGTAGAGGTTGCGCTGCCGTTCGAAGAACCCCAGGAACGCGTTGGCCTCGAGTCGCATCCCACGCGAGCGCAGGTCGGCATCCTGCGTGGCGGTACTCATCGCACTTCCTCCTCTTCGTCCTGGGCTTCGCTGTCGTCGTCAAAGCTCTTTCCGGTCAGCCGGAGAAAGACGTCCTCCAGTGACGACCCATCGCCGGAGATGCCGTACTCGCTGCGCAACGCATCCGGCGCGCCTTCGGCGAGGATCCGGCCACGGTCGAGAATGACCACGCGATCACACAGCCGTTCCGCCTCCTCGAGGTCGTGCGTGCTGAGCAGCACGGTCACACCCGATTGCAGACGGATATCGCGCACGAATCCCTGGACCTCGCGCTTGGATCGCGGATCGAGACCGGTGGTCGGCTCGTCCATGAGCAGCAGTGATGGGCTGGTCAACAGGCTGCGGGCGATCGCGACCTTCTGCTGCTGTCCTCGCGACAGCTGCTTCATCGGCCGGTCCAGCGTGTCACGCGGCAATCCGAGCCGGATGAGCGCGGCGAGCGCCGCATCGCGGGTCCCGCGACCGCCGCGCCCGTAGAGACGGGTGGCGTACGACAGGTTCTCCCACGGGCTCATCTCTTTAAAGAAGCTCGCCTCGACCGAGACGCGGTTCACGTGGCGACGCACCTCGTGACTGTCCGAGACCACGTCGTGTCCGAAGACAGAGGCACTCCCCTCATCGGGGATGGTCAGAGTCGCGAGCACGCGGAGCAGAGTCGATTTGCCGCTGCCGTTCAGTCCGACGATCGCCACCATCTCGCCGTCGCGCACACGGAGATCGACTGAGTCGACGGCGCGTCTGAATTCCTGCGCCCTGGTACCGCGCTTCCACGGACGTCCGGGTCGCTCGCGACGGAACGACTTCACCAGCTTGGTCACCTCGACGGCGACCCCGCCGTCACTCACGCTGGACACCGATTTCTCCTGCTCACGTTGCTGTTCTCTTCCGGACAAACAAAAGGACCATGCCGGCCGGTGCCGCACGATCCTGTGAGCGGAGCTATTCGATGCTCAACGACTCAAGGTGCGACCCCGGACGTGCGGACTCCACCCTTATGCCGGGTGAGCCCGATCACGGTGCTGCTGATACTCATCACAAGGAAGGCGCTCCTCTGCGCGACTGAACGAACGAGCTCAGATGGTAGGCGTTGGGCGCCGCGGAGTCAAAAACGTATTCCCGTCCGCTGCAGGGCTCGGGTTATCCTCGCTGCATGTGCCGCGTCTGCATGAAACGACCGGAGATCCCCGAGGAGCGCTACGGCCGCTGCGAGCAGTGCGCCAAGGCCGGGCGCAACGCATTCCGCTTCCGGCTCTTTCCCGGTCGTGGCGGCGCCGGGTTCACCGTCAAAGCCGGGGAGCTGTCGCCCCACGCTCTGCGCCAGAAGTGGCGCACACCGCTGGCCGCCTACAACGGGCATCTGTCCACAAAGTCCAACCTTGGACTGCACGAGCTCGAGATGGTCACCGCGAAGGAGCGCGTTGAGAGCCTGAGGGTCGCACCCGACCTGGCGGGTCACGACGCGGAAGTGCTCGCGGCGCTCCATAACGCCGCGGAGCGAACCGACTCCGCCTGGTGATCCCCCGCAGCTCAGCCTGAGAAGAGCTTCCACCAGGACGACGGGTCGGCGATGACACTAGTGCTGACCACATTCCACACGATCGACGTCTGCTGATTCAACGTACCGGCGACCTCGGCGACGGTCGTGCCGGCAGCGATCGGTACGCCGGGACGCAGGACGGACACGTGAAAGGAAAGCGCGGCGCCGGCGTGGACGAATCTATAGACAGACGCCGGTTCGGAGAGTGTCACAGAAGAACTGTCTCCCCACCGCGTCGAGATTGATCCCGATATCTGGCGGAGGAATTCCGAGAGATCAACGACCTTGTACGCACCGAGCGCAGCCGCGACGGCGCTTTGCGCTGACACAAAAGCCTGGCCGAGCTCTGGGTGTGCGGGATCTCCTGGGGCAGACGGCGGCTGGCCGAGGATGGCGCCCCACACGGTGAGACCCTGACTCGTTCCGAACGTCATCTGGGCAGCGAAAAGCAGGCATCCGCGCGCGGCACCCGTCCACCCGGTTTTGATCCCCAACCACCCTGTTTGAGACGTGAGCAGGATGTCCAGGTTGTTGAGGACGGTGCCGTTGGACAGCACCGCGCGCGAGCTGCCGACGAGTTCGGCGAGCGATGGGTTGGCGATGACCGCCCGAGCAAGCACCACGAGATCCAGAGCGGTGGAAACGGTGCCGGCACTGAGACCGCTCGGATCGGCGAAATGAGTGTGATCCATGCCCATCGCCGTCGCCGCCGCGTTGAGGCGTGCGATGAATCTCGAGCGGTTGCCCGAGACCCAGACTGCGAGGGTCTCGGCGATGTTGTCGGCCGACGGCAGGAGCAGCGCAAGCAGCAGATCGCGCTCCGTGAGGATCTCGCCGGCATGCACCGGAAGGTTTGACCCGCCTGCGGTGACCGCCTGCCTGTACAGGAGCACGTCAGCATTCGTCATGACGATCGACGGTCCGGGGGCGCCCGGAGACACGGGATGCGCGGCGAGGACGACCAGTGCGGTCATCGCCTTGGCGACCGATCCGATCGGCCGTACCGCCGCGGGAGCTCGAGTCGCAACGGTCCCGCCCAGGCTGGTCGCAAGCGCGAAGCTCCCATTCGAGGGGGTTGGTATGGTGGGTGGCGCGGCGCCGTCGAGCAGCACCGTTGCCGGTGCCTGGATGCTGACCGTCGCAGGCGGCGCGGGGGCGGTGAGTTTCACGGTGACGAACGTGGCCGCAGTGATCAGCATCGCGCCGATCACGGCGATGAACACGATCCACACCCACGGTGTAGGTCGCGCCCGAGCCATCAGGCTTGCAGGCGCGGGTCTACCCGTAGCATGCGTGCGTGCCTACCTACGACGTCGCGCCACCGGCGGCATCAGGTCATGCCGCCCGACGGATCAGGCCTTGGCGCGGCGCGTGCCTCGGGCGCCCTTCACCGCGCTCGAGAGAGAGGTGCTGGCCGAGAAACGCACCACTCGGCGGGCAGGAACCTTGACCGCCTCGCCGGTGCGCGGATTGCGACCGAGCCGCGCTGCGCGCTGCGCGGTCTTGAAATTACCGAAACCGTGGATGCGAACCTCGTCGCCTTTTTCCAGGGACTGCGCGATGGTGTCGAAGAACCAGCGCACCTCGTCGCGTGCGGCGGTGACGGTGATTTCTGCACGATCTGCGAGTTGCTTTGCGAGCACGTCGCGTGTCACGACTGTGGCCATGTGTTCTCTCCAGGAGTCTGACGGGGAAACGGGCGCGATTGTAAGGAAAACCGCGGTGCTTTCTCAACATCCATCGTATCGGTCGCTGTGCTAGCGTCGCAACACGTGTCGTCGGCGCACGCGGGCGTCGCAGATGTGGAGTGGGACTCCGCGCTGCAGCGCATGGGCGGCCATTTCCTGCAGAGCACCCTCTGGCAGCGTGTCCAGGCCGCCCTCGGCCACGAGGTTATCTGGTCCCGAGATGACCACTGGATGTGGTCCGGCGCGATTCGCGCGGGCCACTTTCCCCGCTACGCCTACCTGCCCCACGGACCCACGGCGCTGTCACGCGACGGCATGATCGGCGCGCTCAACGACGCGGTGAACGCCGCCCGCACGCGGTCGCTCGATTTCGTACGTACCGAACCTGCCGGCGAAGTGGCACTCCCCGCGCTGGTTGCGTCGGGTGCCCATCCGAGTCGATCGATTCAGCCCCAATGGACGTGGGTCCTCGATCTGGCTGCGGACGAAGCCACGCTGCGCCGAGGGCTGAGCGCCGGACATCGCGGGGCCATCAACGCAGCCGCACGGCGTGGGCTCACGTTTCGCGCAAGCGGCGATCCGGAGGACATCGAGGTCTTTCTTCGCCTCCAGGAGCGCACCGCTGCCGCAGGGCGATTTCGCGGACAGGCGCAGTCGTATCACCGTGCGGTGGCTCGCACGCTCATGCCCGAGCATGCTGCCGCGCTCTACGTCGCGGAATCCGGCGGAGCCCCCGTCGCCGCCGCGCTCTGCTTCGACTTCTCGGGTACGCGCTACTACGCGCACGCAGTGTCGGACCCCCAGTCGGGACGCAGGCTCCAGGCGGCCGCGCCCCTGGTGTGGCGGATGATCCTCGACGCACGCGCGTCGGGTGCGCGACGATTCGATTTCTGGGGCGTGTCCCCCCCTACGCAGCCTGCTCCCGGTGCGCCTCCCCATCCCTGGGACGGGTTCTCGCAGTTCAAGCGATCGTTCGGCGGCACCGCGATTGAGCGCGCCGGCACGTGGGATCTGGGGGTGCGGTCATTGCGCCACAGCCTGTATCGAGCGGCGGTCCGCTTCCGACGATGAGACCCGCGAGCCCGCGAGAACTCGGACGCTGGGACGAGCTCGTCGCCGCAAACCCCGATGGAGGACAGATCCTGCAGACGCGCGCATGGGGGGAATTCAAGCGCGCTCATCGGTGGGCGCCGCGCTACCTCGTGTCCGACACCGAACCGCCGCTCGCGATACTGGTGCTGCGGCACTCGGTTCCAGGTCTCGGCGTCCTCGGATATGTCCCGAAAGGGCCGGGTGTTGCCGGCATCGACACGTTGCCGGCGCTGCTCGAAGGGCTGCGCGCGACCGCCGGCTCGGCATTCGCGATCAAGGTGGAACCGGAGGTCGAGCAGAGCGCGGCGGCGATCTCCGCGCTGCGCGCCATGGGGCTTGACAAGTCGCGGCACGACGTGCAGATCAGCAGAGCGACGATCATCGTCGACCTCCGGCCCGACGAGGATGCTCTGATCGCATCGTTCAAGCCGAAGTGTCGCTACAACATCAGGCTTGCCGAGCGCCGTGGTGTGACGGTTGCACCGGTCGCGCTCGACGACGCGAGCGTCGACACCATGTACTCGCTGATGGCCAGCACCCGCGATCGAGCCGGTTTCACGCTGCGCAGCAAGGAGTATTTCTCGCAGTACTGGCACCTCCATGCCGCGGCGGGTCAGGGCCAGCTGTTCTTCGCGTCACTCGACGGTGCGGTGCTCGCCGGGGTTTTCGCCACGTACATCGCCAGGAAGGCCTGGTACAAGGATGGTGGCTCCACCAAGGAGCACGCCGCAGTGATGGCGCCCCATCTCCTCCAGTGGGAGGTGATGCGCTGGCTCAGGGCCCGCGGGGTCGAAGCCTATGACCTGGTGGCGGTTCCCCCGGCGGCTGAGTTGAACCCGGCCCATCCGCTGTACGGCCTCTATCGCTTCAAGTCCGGGTTCAGCGAACGGATCACCGAGTATGTCGGCACCTGGGATCTCGTCATCGGGCACCGTCGCTACGCGGCGTGGAATGCGCTTGCCGAGCGTGCCGCACACCAGTGGGCGTACCGCGTCCGGCACGACCTGCTGTACTGACCGAGCGCTCCTAGCGCCAGATCCTCTTCATGATCACCTTGGACAGCTTCTCAGGGTCGTGGTGGGTGGAGATCTGGGTCGACGCCACGTCGGCGAGGATGTAGTTCACCGGCTGGAGCGTCGCCTGGTCCCGGTCGAACCCGACGCGGGTCACACCCGCCTCGACCGCGGAGGGCGGCAGAGGGAGCCCCACGTTGCTGTTGACGATGACGTAGTCGAAGAGGCTCACGCCCACGTGCTCCTCGATGGTCTTGAGGTGCTCGCTCACCGAGAAACCCATGGTCTCGCCGGGCTGCCCGGCGATGTTGCAGACGTACACCTTCACCGCCGGACTGGCGCGCAGCGCCTCGACCATTCCCTCGATGAGCAGGTTCGGAAGTATCGACGTGTACAGCGAGCCAGGTCCGACGATGATCAGCTCAGCCGCCAGGATGGCGGCCTCGGCCTCTGGATTGATCTCCGCGTCCGATGGTTCGAGGAACACGCGGTCGATGTGATCGATGCCGTAGGGGACCTTCGACTCGCCGACTCTCACCTCGCTCCCCGCGGTGGCGCAGAGGACGACGTCACGCAAGGTCGCCGGGACGATCTGGCCGCGCACCGCGAGGACCCGGCCCGACTCGCGGATGGCGTGCTCGAAGTCGCCGGTGATCTCCGCCATCGCGGTGATGAAGAGGTTCCCGAACGAGTGGCCGGAGAGCGCACCCTCGCCGCCGAAGCGGTACTGGAAAAGCTCGGTCATCAGCGGTTCGGTCTCGGCGAGCGCGGTGAGGCACTGGCGGATGTCCCCGGGGGGGAGCACGCGGTACTCCTCGCGGAGCCGGCCGCTGGAGCCGCCGTCGTCGGCCACGGTGACGATCGCGACGATGTTGCCGGTGTATTTCTTCACACCTCGAAGCAGCGCCGAGAGCCCCGTCCCGCCGCCGATCGCGACCAGTCGCGGGCCCTTGGCGAGGAGCCGGAACTTGTAGAGCTGCTCGGCAAGACCGCGATCGGAGCTGCCCCGGCCTGGTAGGAACGGGCCAAGGATCGACCGCCCGAGCTTGTAGAAGCAGAGCACGATCAGCCCGACACCAACCAGCGCGAAGAGGAGTGCTCGCACCAACCGGGGCAGGAACTGGAGGGTGACGTCGCCGACCCAGGAGGGGAAGGTGATGGACGCACTGTAGAGGTCTCGCAGGATGTAACCCGCCGCGAGGCTGATCATCACGATCGCCAGGAACAGGAGGAGCAACCAGCGCTTGACGTGGAGCCCCGGCGTGAACCACCGCATCAGGTTCGCGCTCGGGCGGATTCGTACCTTCATGCCGCGTCCCGATTCTGGCACTTCGGCTCCAACGTGCCCGAGTTCCGGCCGGTTATCAGCCGCCTGGAGCGGGGCGGAGCTCACCTTTTGATGCCAGCTCGACCGGGTCGCGGCGGCGGCGGAGCTTCGCCAGGTTGTGCTCCGCGTCGATGTAGCGAGCGGTCCCGGAATACGACCGCATGACCAGGCTCTGGGTGTGGCAGCGGTCCTCGCCGAGGAAGCGCACCCCCTCGAGTAGCTCGCCGCTGGTGATTCCGGTCGCCGCAAAGAACACGTTGTCGCCGGACACGAGATCGTCCAGCTCGAGCACGTCTCCGGCGTGTTTGCCCTCCAGTTCCTGCACCTTGCGCTCCCCCTCGCCCACCCAGATGCGTGCCTGCATGCCTCCACCGATGCACTTGATACCGCAGGCGGCGAGCACCGCCTCGGGAGCGCCCCCGATGCCCATGAGCACGTCGATCCCGGTGCGATGCTCCATCGCAGCCATGAGGCCCGCCGCGACGTCGCCGTCCATGATCAGCTTCACCCTCGCGCCCGCCGACCTGATCTCTTCGAGGAGGGTCTCATGGCGGTCGCGATCCAGCACCACGACGGTCAGGTCCTCGACACGGCGATCCTCCGCGCGGGCGATCCGCTTGAGATTCTGGGCGACAGGGGCGGTGATGTCGATCACCCTCGCCGCGGCCGGTCCGACGATGAGCTTCTCCATGTAGTGCAGGTGGGTGTGGAACATCGAGCCGCGCTCGGCGAGGGCGACGGTGGCGATGCCCCCGGGGATGCCGCGGGCGACCAGGCGCGTGCCGTCGATCGGGTCTACGGCAACGTCGACCGCCGGGGGATTGCCATTCCCGACCTGCTCGCCGATGTAGAGCATCGGCGCCTCGTCCTTCTCGCCCTCGCCGATGACCACCAGGCCGTCCATGTCGACGAATCCCAGGCTCCGGCGCATAGAATCGACGGCGGCCTGGTCCGCCATCTCCTTCTGATTGCGACCCATGTGTCTGGCGGCGGCCATCGCCGCGCCCTCGGTGACGCGGACCAGCTCGAGCGCCAGGTTGCGGTCGATCGGTGTCCCCAGGTCACGCGGCCGCGTTGCCATTCGTCCGCGATCATACGGCGCGGGTCGCGCGGAGCCCAGCGGTTCCGAATTCGACGATCGCGTCGGCCGCGCAGCGGAGGCCCTCGGTCAGCGCCGCCTCGAACGCGGCGTCGTCGGCGCGCTGGAGCTGGGCGATGCGCCCGAGGAACCCACCTGCGAGGGCATCACCCGCGCCGGTCGGATCGACCACATCGGAGACCGGAGCGGCGGGCTGCTCGGCGATGCCGCCGGTGGTGACGCAGGCGGCGCCCAGCGGACCGCGCTTGACCACGACCGCGCGAAGCCGGCCGGTCCCGCAGAGTGCCGGCGCCGACTGCCGCCAGTCGTCATCCCCGGTGAGCGCCGCGAGCTCGGCGGCGGTCAGGAAGAGCACATCCGCCCCCTCGATCAGCGATCCGACGTCGGCCTGACCGTTATCGATGAAGACGGTCATGGAGTCGGCGCCGATCAGTGCGGCCTCGGCCTGATCGATCACGACGCGCTGCAGGTGCGGGTCCATGCTGCCCACGAAGAGCAGCTGGGCGTGGCGGGATCGCGCGGGGAGCACCGGCTGCCACTCCGGGTCGCATCCCGGCTCGAACGATTCGTGGGACGTCACCCAGCGATCGAAGTCATGCACCGCGTGCCAGCGAAATGTGGGCGATTCGCTGACAACCAGGCCGTCGAGGTCGATATTCGGATTGGCGAGAATGCGCCGGTACTCGGGGGCGGTGTCCGAGCCGACGATGCCGTTGAGGTGAACCGGGGCGTATCGCGCCGCGGCGAGCGAGAAGTACACGGCGGAGCCGCCGAGCACGTCTCGCCTGCCGGCCGGGGTGGTCACATCGTCGCTGTGGAGCGTTCCGGCGACCGCGACCTCCCAGGTCACGACGAGAGAGGCGTCAGCCCGCGGCCGCGGTTCGGTTCCGCTCGCCGAAGAGCGGAATGATCGGCGCCAGCCTTGGTCGCCGCGACTCCAGCGCGCGCATGAGGAGCACCTCCTGCGCCTCGAAGAGAATGTCGGCGACATGGTCCGGGTCGCGATCGATGCCGAGCCGGTCGCGCAGTCCCGGATCCACCGCGCCGACCGCGCGAACCACCGCGCTCCAGAGCGGGGCCGGTATCAGGCGAAATGACCGGAGACGGCATTCCTCGATGAGGTCGATGAGCACGTCGGCCTCGCGGACACGAAGCCTGGTGCGCGAGATGCGCTCGCGGCGGAAGGCTGCCTCACGCTCGACACGAGCGATTTCCAGGCAGGTCCGCTCCATCGGACCGGGCTGCGAGCGCGTGGCGGCGGCGGGCATCAACGGATTGTCCCACGCCCAGCTGAGCCTGCGAAGTTCAGTGAACTGCTGTTACAGCGGGTAGCAGATCGATCGCCAGCGTCCACCGCCGGGAACGAGGTGCACCACCCGACGGACTCTCGCAACCGGTTCCGGGTCGCCGACCTCGTACTCGACGTCGAGCTCGGCGACCTCGCGATACGTCTTGCCCCTGGATGTCTCCGTCCACTCCGGCAGGTAGCGGACCTCTTTGACGCTCACCCCACGAAGTCGGCGCATGGCTGAAGCGCCCTGGGCCTCGGCGAATGCCTCGGGAGAGCCCCAGCTGAGCTGGCAGTCCTCGCTCAGCAGCGAGAAGGCTCGCCGGTACTGGTTCGCGCGCATCAGCTCCACGAAAAGGGCTTCGCTGAACGCCGGGTTGCCCGGCGGCCTGGCGCTGACCGGCGAGCGCCCGCGCTCATGTGCGTCGACGAGCGCCGCAGCACGCCGCGAGGTGACGTTGGCCGTTTCACTGCCTG
Source organism: Candidatus Dormiibacterota bacterium (assembly GCA_035948615.1). Classification (GTDB taxonomy): domain Bacteria; phylum Chloroflexota; class Dormibacteria; order Aeolococcales; family Aeolococcaceae; genus Palsa-851. The sequence continues at coordinate 9,883 of DASZJB010000089.1, read as the reverse complement.
CCCAGAACGCCCTGGTGCCGGCGTCTACCTGGGTTACCCGTGGCGCGGGCGGCTCGGCAGCCGGAGCGGCGGCCCGGCGATCTGGACGGTGCAGCCAGCGAGCGAAGCGGCTCGCGTCGAAACGCCGGCGCCGGAGTCGCTCTGTGCCGAGCAGGACGTGGGGTGGCAGCGGCATCGCCGGCGCCAGTGTACGCGCCCGTATCGCGGCCATGAGTGGAGACACACACGGGTGAGTCGTTTCCCTACGATGCGCGGTGATGCCGCAAGCCCCCGCCCGCATCCTGCTCGCCGAGGATGAGGCCGCGGTCGCTCAGCAGGTCATCAACCGGTTCACCCTTCGGGGTCACGACGTTCACTGGGCGAAGGCGGTTCGCGAGGTGCGTGCGGAGCTCCCCATCTTCGAGCCGGACGTGCTCATCCTGGACGCGACGCTCGACACCGACGGGCTCGAGCTCTTCCAAGCGCTTCGCTTCGCGCCGGAGCACCCTCGCGCAGGGGTCGTGATCCTCACCGCCGCCGGCGACATCGGCGCCCGGGAACGCGCCCAGCAGCTGGGCGCGGCTGCGGTGATGATGAAGCCGGTCCGCAACGACGAGCTCGTCGAGATCGTCGAAGACCTGCTGACATACATCTGAAGGGACCGTCGGTGCGGGGCGGTCAGTGCGCGATCGCGGCAACGATGATGATCATCACCTGGCCGCCGATCCAGAGCGCCAGCGTCGCCCAGAGGTAGACCGGAACGCTGGCGGGCTGATCGTAGAAGCTCACCACCCGTCGCTCGGTCATGATCACGATGGCGAGCGCGTCGAGGAGCACGAAGATCAGCGTGACGATGAGGCTCGGCCCATCCACGCCGTTGCCGACGATGGCGCCGACCACCACCGAAACCGCGGCGAGCGCGATCGCGGTGCCCAGCGTGCCGATCTGGGTCTGGCGCACCCAGGCCCGCTTGCGTGTCAGCAGCGAGGCGATGATGATCAGCGTCGCCGCAAAGCACGCCGCTGACACTGCCGCGATCACCTGCACCGCCAGGGGCAGACTCGCGGTCGCGCCGGTGCTCGTGGCCACGCCGCCCGCGAATGATGCGAGGGCCCCGAAGAGCGCCAGGATGGCGAGCGCGAGATCCCATGTGTACACGAACAGCACGGCGCCCGGGCGGCGTTCCTGCTCGTCGTCTCGCGACGTCACCGAGTTCGGCACGCGGCGATGATGCCATCGCGCCGGCCGGTCGCTGCATCCGGGCGCCGACGTACGCTGTCGCGGTGACCACCATCGCCGTCCTGCGTGGCGACCAGACCGGCCAGGAGCTGCTCGACGAGGCGCTCCGGGTGATTCACCCGGATGTGATCGGTGTGCAGCTTGAACTTCAGACATTCGATCTCTCCCTGGGGCATCGCCGCGAAACCGCCAACGCCGTGGTGGTCGAGGCGGCGGACGCGATGCGCGCAGCGGGCTTCGGGCTGAAGGCGGCCACGGTCACGCCGACCGATCGCTCCGACGTCGGCAGTCCGAACGCACTGCTCCGCGAGCGTGTCGGGGGACGCGTGATCCTGCGCACCGGCCAGCGCATTCCCGGCGTCGCGGGGATCGCGGGTGTGAGCGCGCCAATCAGCATCGTGCGCATGGCGGTCGATGGTGCTTACAACGCCCGCGAGTGGCGCGAGCAGGGCGACGGTGACGAGGTCGCATTTCGAACCGAGCGCATCTCACGTGCCACGTGCCGCGCAGTTGCCGAGTTCGCTTTCGTCCACGCGGCCCGCACCCATGCCCGGGTGTTCGGCGGCCCCAAGTTCACCGTGTCCAGGATCTACGAGGGCATGTTCAAGGAAGAGCTCGACGCCGCGGCCGCTCGACACCCCGAGGTCGACTACGAGCCTCAGTTGATCGATGCCACCTACGCGCTGCTCTTCAGCCGCGCCGGCGATCCGCTGGTCATTCCCGCGCTCAACCGCGACGGCGACTGCCTCAGCGACCTGGTGCTGCCCCTCTTCGGCAGCATCGCCGGCGCTGAATCCCTGCTGCTGGGATTCGGCGACGACCCGCTGGTCCCGTCGGTCGTGATGGCGGAGGCGCCCCACGGCACGGCCCCGAGCCTCGAGGGAAAGAACGTTGCCAACCCGATGGCCATGATCCTTGCCGCGGCGGCACTCCTCGGGTTTGCCACCGACCAGCGCTGCCGGCTGGCGAGCGGCGCGATTCGCGACTCGGTGTTCGACGCACTACGGGCGGGGATCTCCACCTCCGACCTCGGCGGCCAGGCCTCGACCAGCGCCTTCACCGACTCCGTGATCCAGCGGGTTCGCGCCGGGTTGGCGGCGGCGCCTGCCTCGCCGTTATGACACCCGTCCACCTCGATCATGCGGCGACGACTCCGGTTGCTCCCCAGGTCCTCGACGAGATGTTGCCATATTTGACGGCAACTCAGGGGAATCCGTCATCGGTGCATGCATCCGGGCGCGCCGCCCGCTCGGCGGTGGACAGCGCCCGGGACAGGATCGCCGCGGTGCTGGGATGCGCGCAGCGCGAAGTCGTCTTCACCGGATCGGGGACCGAGGCCGACAACCTGGCGATGCGTGGCGTCCTCGAGCGCTGGGGCGCGGAGCGCGGCAGGCACCTGGTGGTCAGCGCGATCGAGCATGACGCCGTCCTCGAGACTGCGCGTCACCTCGAGGATGCCGGCGCGGCAACGCTCACCATCGCCGGGTGCGATCGTGAATGCCGCGTCACCCCTGAATCGGTCGCGGCGGCAGTGACCCCGAATACCGTCCTTGTTTCAGTCATGTTCGTCAACAACGAGACCGGTGCCGTGCAGGACGTCGCCGGGATCGCCGAGGCGGTGCATCGACGCAATCCGAGAACGCTGGTGCACACGGATGCCGTCCAGGCATTCGGCCGGATCCCGGTCGACCCCGTCGCGCTGGGTGTCGACCTGCTCTCGCTCTCCGCGCACAAGATCTACGGGCCCAAGGGCACGGGCGCGTTGTGGGTCCGGCATGGGGTCGCGCTCGCGGCCCAGAGCACGGGAGGCGGCCAGGAGCGCAACCGGCGCAGCGCCACCGAGAACGTCGCGGGAATCGTCGGCTTCGGCGCCGCCGCCGAGCTCGCCGAGCGGGTGCGCGTCCAGGAGACCCATCGTCAGGCGTCCCTCTGCCGGCGACTGATCGACGCGGTCCTCGCCCAGGTCCCGGACGCGATCGAGACGGCGGCCGGGGCGGTCAAGGGTGCGGGGTTCGCGACCTTCGCCCTCCCCGGTGTCCGGAGCGACGTCCTGCTTGCCGCCCTCGACATGGACGGCGTCGAGGCGTCTGCGGGGTCCGCGTGCGGGAGCGGGGCGCCCCTGCCCTCGCACGTTCTCAGAGCGATGGGCTATCCGGACGATCTCGCCGCCGGCGCACTGCGCTGCACCACCGGGCGCTCGACCAGCCCGGCGGACGTCGACACGGCCGCCTCGGTGATCGCGACCGCCGTGGCCGGGATCCGAGCCGGAGCGGCAGCCGGCGCCGGCGCTCCCGGTCGCTGACCGCGAAGCTCAGGCGGGCGCCGGCAGCCCGATCGCCGCGCGCAGCGCGACGGCGTCGGTCGCCGCGGTGGCGAGCAGCGCGATGATCTGCTGCTGCAGGGTCGCGATCACGGCGATCGCCGGAGAGGTAGCCGCCTGCTCGAGCAGGTTCTCGATGGCGGCGTCGTCACCGAGCAGGCGTCCCGCTTCGGTGGCGGCGCCCGCACTGAACGGGATCGCCCTCAGCGCGTTGTCGTAGGCGATGGTCAGCTGGCGCTGCCCGCTGAGCGCCGTCTGGCAGGTCTCCAGCGCCACGCTCACGCTGGCGGCATCGCAGGACGCGTTCTCGGTCAGCGCGATCTGGGCCTCGCCCTGGTTGTAGCGGCCTGCGGCGGCCACGTAGCGCGACTGAATCTGCGCCTGCGTGAGTGGGGTGGGAGTCGGTGAGCTCGGGTTCGTCGATCCACCGCACGCCGCGAGCAGTGCGGCGGAAAGGATGCACACGGTGAAGCGAGCGCGGGGGATTCGCATCGGAGCTCGCCGAGAATATCTCAGCGATGGGCGGCTTCCTGTCGGCGAGCGAGCCTGTCGGGTATAATTCCTACCATGACAGTCGGGATTCTCTCGAGTTCGGGGCGGGGCGCCTCGCACCGGCACACATCCGATCCCAGCGCACCGCCGGCCGCATCCTTCTCGATGCGGGTGAGCTCCAAGGCGCATTACGGCCTGCGCATGATGACCGAGTTCGCCAAGGCCTATGGCGCCGGCCCGCTGAGCATCGCCGAGGTGGCGCGGGTTGAACACCTGCCCCTTGCCTACCTCGAGCAACTCGCCTCCCAGCTGCGCCGCGGCGGCCTCGTCGATAGCACTCGCGGCGTGCACGGCGGGTATTCGCTCGCCCGGCCGGCGGACCAGATCAGCGTTCTCGACGTCGTCACCGTCATCGAGGGCGAGGTCTCCCCGGTGGAGTGCGTGTCGCACGGATACGTGACCGGCACCTGCCAGCGTGAGGGCGAGTGCGCGTCGCGCGGGCTGTGGATACGCCTGAAGCAGAGCATCGACGCGGTGCTTAGCCAGACCACGCTCGCCGAGCTGGTGGCCGATCAGTCGTTGATCGACTCCATTGCTCCTGCCGAGACAACGCGGTGAGCCAGGCGGTGCTCTCGATCTCCGGGCTGCGCGCAACCGTCGAAGGCAAGGAGATCCTCAAAGGCGTCGACCTCGAGGTGGCGCAGGGCGAGATCCATGCGCTCATGGGACCGAACGGCTCGGGCAAGAGCACGCTCGCGTACACACTCATGGGGCATCCGAAGTACGTTGTCACCGGCGGTTCCGCGACCTTCGACGGCGTGGATCTGCTGCCCTTGACGGCGGACGCACGTGCGCGCCTCGGCCTCTTTCTCTGCTTCCAGTACCCGACCGCGATCCCCGGCGTCAGCACGGTGAACTTCCTTCGTGCCGCGCTGCGAGCCCAGGGGAAGGAGATGCCCGCGCGCGAGTTCCTGAACCGTCTCGGCGCTGAGATGCAGGAGCTCAAGATCGACGAGAGCTTCCGCGCCCGCTATATCAACGACGGCTTCTCAGGTGGAGAGAAGAAGCGCTCGGAGATCCTTCAGCTTGCCATGCTGCGCCCCAAGCTCGCCATCCTCGATGAGACGGATTCGGGACTCGACGTCGACGCGTTGCGGACGGTTGCGGACGGCGTGATGCGACTCTGCGGCCCGGACATGGGTGTCCTCGTGATCACCCACTACCCGCGCATCCTCGAACACCTTCACCCGGATCGCGTGCACGTCCTTCATGACGGGCGCGTGGTCACCTCCGGCGGGGCGGACCTGGCGCGAGAGATCGAGCGCGAGGGCTACGAACCACTTCTCGGGACGGCCGCCGCCGCCACCGCGTAGGAGACCCGCGATGGCAATTCAAGCGCGAGAGCTGACCAAGGACTACCAGTACGGTTTCTCGGATATCGATGTCTCGGTGTTCCGCACCGCGAAAGGGTTGTCGCCCGAGGTCGTGGCGTCGATCTCGCAGCACAAGGATGAGCCCGAGTGGATGCTCAAGTTCCGTCTCAAGGCGCTCGACCACTTCCGCAAGCGGCCGATGCCGACATGGGGCGCGGACCTCTCGGGTCTCGACTTCGAGAACATCTACTACTACGTCAAGCCCGTCGAGGAGATGAGCCGCTCGTGGGACGACGTCCCCGACTCCATCAAGCAGACCTTCGACCGGCTCGGCATTCCGCAGGCTGAGCGCAAGTTCCTCGCCGGGGTGAGCGCGCAGTACGACTCCGAGGTCGTCTATCACAGCATCCGCGAGGACCTCGAGAAGCAGGGCGTGCTCTTCAGCGACTGCGACACCGGGCTGCGCGAGCACGAGGAGCTCTTTCGCAAGTATTTCGGCACGGTCATCCCGCCAAACGACAACAAGTTCGCCGCGCTTAACAGCGCGGTGTGGTCCGGAGGATCGTTCGTCTACGTCCCCAAGGGCGTCAAGGTGGACATCCCGCTCCAGGCCTACTTCCGGATCAACAGCGACAACATGGGTCAGTTCGAGCGGACCCTGATCATCGCCGACGAGGGCTCCTCGGTCCATTACATCGAAGGCTGCACAGCGCCCAACTACTCGAGCGATTCACTGCACAGCGCCGTGGTCGAGCTGGTTGCGCACAAGGGCGCCAAGATCCGTTACACGACGATTCAGAACTGGTCGGACAACGTCTACAACCTGGTCACCAAGCGCGCCATCGCCAACGAGAACGCGACCGTCGAATGGATCGACGGCAACCTCGGCTCCAAGGTCACCATGAAGTACCCGTCGGTGTACCTGATGGGCGAGGGCGCACACGCCGAGGTCATGAGCGCCGCGTTCGCCGGCAGCGGCCAGCACCAGGATGCGGGCAGCAAGGCGATCCACGTGGCACCGAACACAACCAGCAACATCGTGTCGCGCTCGATCAGCAAGGGCAGCGGCCGCACCTCGTATCGCGGCCACATCAAGGTCCTTCCCAAGGCGCACAACGTCAAGGTCAGCGTCCGCTGCGACGCGCTCCTCCTCGACGAGGAGTCGCGCAGCGACACCTACCCTTACATGGACATCGACAACCCGGACGTGACCATCGGACACGAGGCGAGCGTGAGCAAGGTCGGCGAGGATCAGATCTTCTACCTGACCTCGCGCGGCATACCCGAACAGGACGCGACCGCTCTGATCGTGAACGGTTTCTTTGAACCCTTTGTCAAAGAGCTGCCGATGGAGTACGCGGTCGAGCTCAACCGTCTGCTCGCGCTCTCCATGGAGGGCGCGATCGGGTGACCACCCCGCTGGCCGATTCGCCCGCAGCGGCGCTCGGGCAAGAGGTGGCGGCAGCGCGGGCAGAGGCATCCCCGGCGTGGCTCGCAGCGCGCCGCCGGATCGCCTGGGACGCCTATGAGGCGATCCCCATGCCCTCGTCGCAACGCGATGAGGACTGGCGGCGCACCGATATTTCGGCGCTCCATCCCGAGCGCTTCACCCCGATCGACAACGTCGACTCGACGGTCGTCGACGCGATGCGCCAGCAGCGCAACGGTGCCGCACCCAAGGCCGCGTTCGTGATCGATGCGCCCACCGGTGCCGACATCGAGGAAGCGGACACGCTCCACGCCCAGGGAATCATCGTCACCACGCTCGAGGAGGCTGCGGTGGTTCACCCCGAGCTCGTGCAGCGCGCGTTCTCGGCCGTGCGTGTCGACGAGTCGAAGTTCGTCGCTCTCTGGAATGCTCTGTGGCGGGGCGGCGTTTTCGTGTACGTGCCGCGCGGCGTCGAGGCCCTTGTCCCGGTCTGGATCGCCCATCCGGCGAGCGGCACCGATCGCGCCGTCTTTCCATCCACTGTCGTCGTCCTCGACGAGGGCGCAGCCCTGACGGTCATCGATGCGTACGCGTCGACGTCAGGACCCGCGGCGCTCTTCAGCGACGCAATGGTGATCCTCTCGGCGGGTCGTGATGCGCGTCTCGACTACAACACCGTGCAGCAGTGGGGTGAGGGTGTGTGGCACGTCGCCGTGCAGCGCACCGTGCTCGACGCCAACGCAAAGCTCCGCTTCATGGGGGTCACACTGGGCGCCCGCCTCCAGAAGGTCTGGTGGGAGGTGATGCTCGAAGGCATCGGCAGTGAGGCCGACGTCCTCGGCATCTGCTTCGGCGACGGCACGCAGCATTTCGATCATCAGTCGCTCCAGGCCCATCGCGGTGCCGAGACGCGCAGCAACCTCCTGCTCAAGGTCGCCGTCCGCGATCGTGCGCGGTCGGTCTACGGCGGCATGATCGATGTCGCACCGACAGCGGTCCACGCTGACGGGTACGTGGCCAACCGCAACCTCTTGCTCAGCCAGGGTGCCAAGGCGGACTCGATCCCGCGCCTCGAGATCCGTGCCAACGACGTGAAGTGCGGTCACGGCGCAACCGCCGGCCACATCGACTCCGACCAGCGCTTCTATCTCATGGCCCGGGGCGTTCCGCCCGAAGAGGCGAGCTCGTTGATCGTCCGTGGCTTCATGGACGACGTCCTCGATCGTGTGCCGCATCGCGGCTTCGCGGAGCTCGCCGGAGCGCTCCTTGACGCCGAGATCGCCGGTGGGTCCGTGGCCGGGGTTGTGGCGGACGCCCCATGAGCGAGGGCTGGGTCGACGTGGCCCGCGTCAGCGACATCCCCCCGGGATGCGCCGCACGCGTGGAGATCGACGAAACCCCGGTGGCGATCTTCAACGTCGACGGGACCTTTTACGCCCTCGATGACACGTGCAGCCATGCCGAGGCATCCCTCAGCGAGGGCGACCTCGACATCGACCGCTGTGTCATCGAATGCCCGCTGCACGGATCGAGCTTCGATCTCCGTACCGGAGAGCCGCTTTCGCTTCCCGCCGTCGAACCGGTCCGCGCGCATCGCATCGAGACGACCGGCGATGGTGTGCTCCGAGTCGCACTCGCCACCGAGGTCGTGGCGCCGTGACCGCGGACGTCGTCACCGAACCGGGGCTCGAAGTGGCGCGCATCCGCGCGGACTTTCCGATCCTGCAGCGCCAGATCGGCGCGAATCCGCTCGTCTACCTCGACTCTGCCGCGACGGCGCAGAAGCCCCGCGTCGTGGTCGACGCCGTCGATGCCTACTACGCCACCAGCAATGCGAACGTCCACCGAGGAGTCCACACGCTCGGCAACGAGGCGACCGACTGCTTCGAGACGGCCCGTGTTCGGGTCGCGGGGTTTCTCGACGCGCCGCCCGAGGGGCTCGTTTTCGTTCGCAACACCACCGAGGCGATCAACCTCGTCGCGTCGTCGTACGCGACCCAGGTGCTGCAACCTGGAGACCGCATCGTCGTCACCGTCATGGAGCACCACAGCAACCTCGTGCCGTGGCAGCTGGCTGCGGAACGTCGCGGCCTGGAGCTCGCCGCGATCGACATCGTCGACGACGGCCGGCTCGATCTGAGCAACCTCGACGCGCTGCTAGCCGCGCCGACCCGGCTGGTGGCGATCGGGCATCAGTCCAATGTGCTCGGCACTGTCAACGACGTCCGCGCGATCATCGAGCGCGCGCACGCGGCGGGCGCGCTCGTATGCGTCGATGCGGCCCAGTCGGTCCCGCACATGAAGGTGTCCGCCCGCGACCTCGACTGCGATTTCATCGCGTTCAGCGGCCACAAGATGTGCGGCCCCATGGGCATCGGTGTGCTCTGGGCGCGGCCCGAGCTGCTCGAGCGGATGCCGCCATTTCTCGGTGGCGGCAGCATGATCAGCCGCGTCACCCTGGAGCGGAGCACCTGGAACACGATCCCGCATAAATTCGAGGCTGGCACCCCGGACGTCGCCGGCGCGGTCGGCCTCGCAGCCGCGTGTGATTATCTCGACGGCATCGGCCGCGACCGCATCCACGCGCACGAGCTGTCGCTCACACGCCACCTCCTCGATGTTCTGGACGAAGTTGGCGATATCACGATATTCGGACCTCGCGACCTCGAAGCCCGAGGCGGCGTGGTGAGCTTCAACCTCGCGGACGTGCACGCGCACGACGTGGGCACGATCCTGGATCGGCGCGGCATCGCAGTACGCGCCGGACATCACTGTGCGCAGCCGCTCATGGCCCGTTACGACGTGCCGTCGATGGCTCGCGCGTCGGTGTATCTGTACACGACGCACGAGGAGATCGATGCGCTCGGCGAGGGCCTCGGCGAGGTCCGCCGGGTCTTTCGCGTCTAGCCGCGGCTGACGAGGAACGCCGCGATTCGCGCGGCCGCCTCGACGCGAACGGGGAGCAACCCGTGGCGCTGGCCCGGAAAGATCACCAGTTCGGCGTCAGGGAGCGACTGCACCTCACGGCGCAGCAAGTCGACGGTGGCGAAC
>DASZJB010000088.1:0-26625 GCA_035948615.1 Candidatus Dormiibacterota bacterium | reverse complement strand
GTGCTCTTCGTAGCGCCCACCGGCTCAGGGAAGAGCATCGCCTACTGGGTCCCGGGGATCGCCGGCGGCGGACTCACCATCGTCGTCTCGCCGCTCATCGCGCTGATGGTCGACCAGGTCGCGCGTCTCAACGGGCTCGGCGTGCCGGCGGCATGCCTGCACAGCCAGGTGAGCGCCGCAAGCCGTGCGGAATCGCTGCGATCCGCCGCGAATGGTGAGCTTCGCTTCCTCTATCTCGCGCCTGAGCGCCTCGGCGCCCCCGGCTTCCTCGACAGCCTCGGCAGGCTGACCGTCGATCGCTTTGTGGTCGACGAGGCGCACTGCATCTCGAGCTGGGGTCACGACTTCCGACCCGATTACCGACGTCTGGGCGACGCGATCGCCGCGTGCGGCCGGCCCCCGGTCGGCGCGTTCACGGCGACGGCGACCCCGCGAGTCCGTGAGGACATCGCGACGAGCCTCGGCCTGCACAGGGCGGTCGAGCGGGTCACAGGCTTCGTGCGTGACAACCTCACCATGTCGGTGGTCCGCTGCCGCGGATCGGCGGACAAGCGTGACGCGCTGTTGCACCTCGTGCACGCGGGCGCAGGCCGCGCGCTCGTGTATTGCGGCAGCCGGCGCACGACCGACGAGGTGACGGAACTGCTCGCGGCTTCGGGTATCGCGGTCGCCTCGTATCACGGCGCAGTGGATGGGGACACACGACAGAGCGTGCACGAGGGGTTTGCAGCGGGCCGTCTGCAGGCGATCGTCGCAACCTCGGCGTTTGGGATGGGCGTCGACTTCCCGGACATCCGCCGGGTCATCCATCACGACTTTCCCAGCAGCCTCGAGGAGTACTACCAGCAGGCGGGTCGGGCGGGACGCGACGGCGAACCCTCCGAATGCATCCTGCTGTACAGCCCTGCCGACCGCCAGTTGCAGGAGTTCTTCATCGAGCAGGCCTACCCCGAGCGCGACGTGGTCCGCGCCGTGTATCGCGAGCTCCTCCGTGAGGGGAGTGATGCGATCGACAACTGGCAATCTCGCGGTGTCTCCGTCAAGGGCGCACGCGCAGCGCTCGACCTGCTTCGGCGCGCCGAGGTGATCCAGCCCGACGGCGGTATTCGACGCCTGACCGGGGCTCCTGTCGACTTCGAGGAGCAGGCGCGGCTCAAGGCCAACGCCTACGCGCGGGTGAACCAGGTCATGGAGTACGCGGGCTCGCGCGGTTGCCGGCACGCCCGCATCGCCGACTACTTCGGCGAGCAGGGAGTGGCCCGGACGTGCATGGCGTGCGACAACTGCCTGGACGGCAATCGCTCCGCCTATGCGCCGGTCGATCCCACCCACGTGGTCGCGGCCCTCGCCTGTGTCGCGCGCTTCGACAACCATCTCGGGGGTGTCCGCATCGCGTCGATCCTGCGCGGCTCCGCGGATGCGTGGACCGCATCGCGATCATGGGTCTCCGAGCTGCAGTGGTTCGGCGCGCTCCGTGGCTGGGAGCTCGAGCGCATCCGCGAGCTCCTCGAGCGGCTCGTCGAGCTCGGCTGCATCAGCCGAGGCCATGGCGAGAAGCCCACGCTCGGGATCACGACCCGCGGCACCGCGGTGCTTCGCGGCGAGGAATCACTCGACGTCGATGTGCGTGCGGCTCGCCCAGCGCGGAGCGCGCACAATGGCCGGAAATCGCCGCCTGCGTCGGCGTCCGCGCTCACGATGACGCCCGATGTCGCGGCGCGATTCGAGTCACTCCGGAGGTGGCGGCTGGAGGTCGCGCGGCGCAGCGAGGTGCCGCCATACGTGGTGTTTCACGACCGCACGCTCGCCGAGATCGCGCATCGCCGGCCGGCATCCGCGGATGCGCTGGCGACCATTCCCGGGGTGGGACCGGCCAAGCTCGAACGCTACGGGGAGTCGGTCCTGGCCGCGCTCCGGGACAGCGCCCCGCACTAGGCCGGGATGTTGCCGGCAGGTGGCGATGCGCCTGCTGCCGAAGCGGCTACCAGTACACCTCGGAGGGTCGAATTTCGACGGCGCCACCGTAGCGCGCTGCTGGGACACGGGCGGCCACCTCTACGGCCGCATCGAGGTCGTCGGCCTCAAGGATGAACCAACCCCCCACGGCCTCCTTCGTTCCGACGAACGGGCCGTCGGTGGTCAGGGTTTTGCCGTCATGGACGCGTACCGTGGTCGCGGTCTGGGGAAGTCCCATCGGCTGGCCGGGCGTGACCCCCGGCGTCTCATTGATCCCCTGGTAGTCGGCGTAGACCTTCTTCTGCTCCTCCTCGGGGAGCGCGGCCTGTTGCTCGAGCGCAGTGCCCTGATAAATCAGCATGACGTACTTCACTGCTTCTCCTGTGAATGAGCCCCGGATGGTCGCCCCGTACGACGAACGAGCAGGAAATGGGGTCAGGAAACGGGGTCGACCACTTCGCTACGAGTGGGAATGTTGCACGTCGCAGCGATTCCTCGCCGCGAAAAGTACTTCTGGTGGTACTCCTCGGCATCCCAGAATGTCGCCGCGGGAACGATCTCGGTGACGATCGGACGCCGGTAGCGTCCCGACTCCTCCAACCGCCTCTTCGACGCCAGCGCGGCTGCCTCCTGCTCCGGCGAGTGGAAGAAGATCACCGACCGGTAGTTGTCGCCGACGTCGGGACCCTGGCGGTTGAGCTGGGTCGGATCGTGGTTCATCCAGAAGATGTCGAGGAGCGTGTCGTAGCTCACCCGGGAGGGGTCGTACGTGACCTCGACAGCCTCGGCGTGCCCGGTGCGATGCGAGCACACGTCCTCGTATGACGGCGCCTGGGTGAAACCACCCGTATAGCCGACCTTGGTCGCGGTGACCCCGTCGACCTGTTCAAACACCGATTCCACGCCCCAGAAGCATCCCGCGCCGAACGTTGCTGTTTCCATGGGTTCGAGTATGCCTCGATCGCCGCTCAGCCAATCACGACGCGGACAGCGCCAGCTTGACCTGGCCGGTCGCGTACACCGGCGGCCAGACGACCACGCTGTGACGGGGCGCCTGCCACTGCCACACCACCGCGGCCGCCCGGATGTTCTGCCCGAGCTGGCCGCGCGCCGTCGAGAACAGGACGCCACCGCCATTGGGGAGGCTGCCACTCGGAAGATCGAGCGCCCGCGCCGCGGCCGCGACGCCCTGAGCACTGCCATCACCTGCCCGGCCGAGGACGTCGGCGACGAGCACCCAGGCGGCGCTGAAACCGGCTATCCCCTCCTCGTCCGGGGCGGCCTCGCCGGTGCGCGCCTTCCAGAGCTGGGCGAACCGTTGGTAGAGGGCCTTCGCCTGAGGATCGAGAGCATCCGGATTGAAGTCCCCCTGAGGGCGATCCGAGGCGAAGACACCAACCGCGGCGGAACCGAGCACGTTGCCGAAATCCTGATCGCACTGCGCCATGGTCGTTCCCATGAACACCTTGACCTGCAGGCCGGCTGCGAGGAAGGCCCGCCGGAACGCGATGCCGTCCTGGATGTGCGACGAGAGCACGAGGATATCGGGCTTCGCTGCGACGAGCGCCTGCATCACTGGCGTCCAGTCCGGTGTGTACGGGTTGTAGACGGACTCGCCGCTGATGCTCATGCCGCCCGCCTGGAGTGCCGCACGGGTCGCGTCCGCAACGGAATGCCCGTAGTCGTCATCGGCGGTGACAAAGGACACACGAATCCTCCCGATGGGGATGCCCATCCGCGGCACCAGCTCCTGGAGCATGAACTTCCCGGAGTTCATGCCGAGCTCAGCGCCGTTGACGCCGACACGGAACACCAGTGGCGATCCCTGTCCGGTGACCCGATCGGCGACCGCGCCCGTCTCCCAGTACACCATCCCGGCAGCCGATACGGCCGCCGCCGCGGGGATGGAGAGCTGTGACGAGTATGCGCCAATGACGACGGTAACTCCGTCACCACGAAGGCTCGCGACCGCCGCGGGGATCTGGCTCTGGTCCTCAACGTCGCGCACGTCGAGAGAGATGGCATGGCTGGCGATGCCGCCCTCCGAATTGATCATCTGCACGGCGAGGCTCGCGCCGAGATACTCGTCGGTCGAGTCCGGAGCGGTGCTGCCGGAGAGCGGGAAGATCGCCCCGACGCGGAGTGGTACCGGCCCGGCTGCGGCGACCGACGCGCACGCCGCGGCGAGCACCGCGAGGATCAGCGCACCGATCAACCCGAAAGGACGGGAGCGCTCGGCCCGGCGGTCCAGTGGCACCGGCCGATCTTAGCCCGCCACGCTGTGTTGGAGGGCCTGGCCGGACGGACGTGGCGACGCCTGACGGTTCCGCCGCCACGCCGAGAACCCTCGGCCGGTCGCGTACGTCACCGCTCCGATGGACCCCACGAAGAACCCGATCGGGAGATTGGACAGATACGACAGGGCAATCGCAGACCACACCGTGGCGAGCGCGATGATCACCGAGAGTCCCATGGCGCCGAGGGGCCTGCTGGTGAACGAACGAGCTGCGGCGGCGGGGCTGATCAACAGGCTGAAGATGAGCAGCGCTCCGACCACCGGAACCGCCATCGTCGTGGTCAGCGCGACGACCAGCAGAAACGCGACCTCCATCCGGCGGCTGCGGACTCCGCGCGCCGCAGCAACATCCGGCATCACCGACGAGAACATCAGCGGGCGGTACATGAGCAGGATCGCGCCGATCGCGACCACGCCGATCACCCCGATGGGGACGAGCTCGCTGCTGCTCACCCCGAGCACCTCGCCGAACAGGAGCGAATAGATCTGCGGCGCGTACTCGGTGGTCATGGACAGGAACAGCGAACCCAGGCCGAGCATCATCACGATCACCAGTGCCGTCGCCACGTCGTGGCGAGCGCGCCGGCCAAGACCGGCGATGGTCAGGGCGCCGAGTATCGAGAACACGGCGAGACCGACGATCGCGTCGACGCCGATGAGGCTTGCCCCTGCCGCTCCGGCGAAGGCGCCGTTGGGCAGGGCATGAGCCGCGAACGCCGACCCGCGCAGGACGATGAAGAAGCCCACGACACCGGCGACGACGGCCACGATCGACGCGGACTCCCAGGCGGTGAGCATGAGGTCCGAGAACATCAGCCTGCCTGCGCGGCGGTCGACTGGCGCGGTGCAAGGGCGCGTCCGCGAAACCGGAGCTGGGAAACGAGATACACCAGGAAGATCAGGGTGACGACGAAGAAGCTCACCGGCCACCCACCGCCGTTCGGGAACCAGTAATAGGAGTCGTACGCAAGGAGCACGCCGAGCCAGGTGGCGATGACACCGATTGCGGCGGCGATCACCGCGGCGCGACCCGTCCGGTTGGTGATGCGCAGCGCCGTTGCGGCGGGTCCGATGAGCAGCGCCGTCGACAGGATCGCCCCGATGGTCACCGCGGAAAGCGACACGGCCAGCGCGAGCGCCACCAGGTAGCAGATACCCACCAGGCGAACCCGGACACCCTGTGCGATTGCCAGGTCCGCACTGATCGATGTGAGGATCAGGGGGCGGTACAACACGAGCACGATGCCTGCGGCGACGACGCTGAAGATCGCGATCACCGGGACCATCGATGAAGGCAGCGTGAAGATCGATCCGAAGAGAACGTTGACGGTCGCCCCGGTGGTGCTGGACCCCGTGGTGTCCAGGTAGAGGAACAGCGCCGCCAGCCCGAGCGCCGCGCCCAGAACGATCCCGGTCGCAAGGTCGCGTCCCCGCGGCCTCCGGATGCCGATCCACTCCATGGCACCCGCGGCCATCAGATTCATTGCGACGTACCCGAACAGCGGGCTGATCCCGAGCACGAACGCCGCCGATCCACCCGCGGTGCCGATGTCAGCCAGCGAGTGACCGGCGAACGATTGGCCGCGCATCACCGTGAACGTGCCGACGATGCCGGACACGACCGCGACCACGCCACCCACCACGAGGGCGGTCTGCACCGGGAGGTTGGAGAAGAAGCCTGGCTCGATGAGCGGTGAAAGGAAACCGGTCACCGCTACACCAGCTCGACGATCGACTCGGCGTCACCGTGCTGGAGCGCCTCCTCCCGGCGGCCCGCCACCACGAGAATGCGGTCGTGGACGTGGATGACGTCGACGTGCACGCCGTAGAGCTTGGTGAGCGACTCGCTCGAGACAACCTCAGCGGTCGTCCCCGTCGCAATCCGGCCGTTCGCGATATACACGATGCGGTCCATCACGGGAAGCAGCGGGTTCATGTCGTGCGTCGATATGAGCACGGCGATCCGCTGCTCCCTGGCGATTCGGGCGAGCAGGTCAACCACCTCCTGCTCGCTGCCGAGGTCCAGGTTCGCGAGCGGTTCGTCCAGGAGCAGCAAGCGCGGATGGCTGATCAGCGCGTGGGCGATGAGGATGCGCTGCTGCTCACCACCGGAGAGGTTGCCGACGCGCGACTCGGCGAATCGCGTCGCGTCGACGGCCTCGAGCATCTCATCGACCTGCTTGCGCCGGGTGGACGACGGCAACGGCAGTCCGAACCGCTGACCGTCGATGCCGAGCCCGACCAGGTCGCGCGCTCGCAACGGCATGTCCGGGTCGAGCGTGATCCGTTGGGGCACGTAGCCGATGAGCGGTTGGCGCCGCCCTCCACCGTCAACGCGAACCGTACCGCCGCTCGGGCTGGTGAGCCCGAGGATGACCCGGAGCAGCGTTGTCTTGCCGGCACCGTTCGAGCCGATGAGCCCGGTGAACTCGCCCGCTCTGATGTGGAAGGTGACGTCATGAAGGATCTCGCGTCCGGACAGGGTGACGCTGATGCCGTCGACGGCGAGGATCTCGTCCGATCCGGTGGCGGCGCGTCCTTCCATGTCTACAGGTGTTGCGTGGAGATACCGTCCGCGACGGCCTTCTGCAGCGCAGCGACCTCCGCGAGCATCCACGACTCATAGTTGTAGCCTGGCGCCGGCATCGTCTCGTATACCCCGATGACCGGGATCTTCGCCGACTGCGCGGCGCTGATGAAGGTCTGCGTCAGGGTATCGGTGACCTGCTGGTTGTAGACCAGCACCTTGACCTTGTGCTCCGTGAACAGGCTCGTCTCGAGCGATACGTCCTGGGGCGCTGGATCGACCCCGTTCATGACGTCCGCCTGGAACCTGAACGGCGTCAGGTTGTCGGCGCCGGCCGCCTGGAGCATGTAGTCCGCGACCGGTTCCGTGGTGGCCACAGGCGTCCCCGCATACTGCGACTTGAAGCTCGCGAGCGCCTCCAGCCAGGGGTTGAGCGACGCGATGAACCGGGTTGCATTCGCAGTGAAATACGTGGCATCGGCCGGCTTCAGAGCCGCGTAGTCGGCAGCCAGGGCATCGGCGACCTTGGGCATGGTCGTCGGGTCATACCAGAGATGCGGGTTGGGGGTGCTGTCTGGAAGCCCGAGCAGGTGCTGCACATTGACGACCTTGCGGCTCTGGTTCGGTGACGCCGACAGGATCCTGGTCATGTAGCCGTCGTAGCCGACCCCGTTCTGGATGACCACCAGGGCGGCCCCGACCTCCTCGGCGACGCTTGGGCTGACCTCATAGGTGTGCGGATCGGTGTTCGGGTTGCTCTCGATCGACGTGACCGTGACGTCCTTCCCACCGATCTGAGCGGCGACGCTGCCGTACTCGTTTTCGGCGGCCACCACCGCGATGGTGTTCGATGCAGGGTGGCCGCTGGTCGCGCCGCACGCGCTGACCAGCGCGATCAGGCCGAGCCCGGCTGCCGTCATTCGGGCGATGTCCGAGGTGCGGCAAAGACGTGGGGCGTTCATGAGACGGCAGTCTACATGAAACTCAGTCTCGTCTAGCGCCCATCCCCCATAAGCCCTACCAGCTCGTCGTGGAGCAGGCCGTTGGTTGTGATCACGTTGCCCGAATCGATCCGCATCGCGCCGTCGAAGTCGCTGAAACGTCCACCCGCCTCGATGGTGATCGCCTGAACCGCGGCGACATCCCAGGGGTTCACCCAGGCCTCGACGGCGACATCGATCACTCCCTCGGCGACCATCATGTGCGACCAGAAGTCCCCGAACGCGCGAATCACGCGCGCTCGCTCTAGCACGGTGCGAAATCCCCGCTCCCCGCGACGGGTCGCGAAGTCGCGAACGTCGGTACACGACACGTAAGCGTCCTCGAGCGTCGGCGTCCGTGAAACGTGGATGCGCTCACCCGAATCCGTGAACGCACCCTGGCCGGTTGCCGCCCACCAGCGCCGCCCCAGTGCTGGCGCCGAGACCACGCCGCACACCGCGCGATCGGCGCGCATGAGCGCGATCAAGGTCGCCCAGACCGGCACCCCGTTGGCGTAGTTCACGGTCCCGTCGATCGGGTCGAGCATCCATCGCCACTCTGCCTCCCCGGCCCCACCGAACTCCTCGCCGACGATCTCCTGGCCGGGTCGGAGGCGCTGCAACGCGTCTCGAAGCGCCTGCTCGGTGGCACGGTCGGCGTCGGTCACCGGCGTGCTGTCCGACTTCGTGTCGACGCGTAGGTCCGGCGCACGAAAGCGCGCTTTCGTGATCGAGTCGGCAATGTCGGCAAGCTCGAGCGCGACGTCGAGATGGGATGACATCTGACGCGATAGTGTCGCGTTCGACAGCGGAGTCGTGCTCGAACTCCGCGCCCATACCATGCGTTGATGGCCGTCGCCGACCCACATCCCCCGATCCCCGCGAGCACTGTCGCGTTGCTCCGAGATGTCGACGGTGGCGTCGAGGTGTGCATGCTCCGCCGGCCGCAACGGAGCAGCTTCGCGGCGGGGGCATTCGTGTTCCCCGGTGGGGCCGTGGACGGCGCCGACGGCACCGGCGACGCGGCGTACGCGGTGGCCGGCGTTCGCGAGGTGCTCGAGGAGGTCGGCATCCTCATCGGCGGCGCTGCCGCGGGGAGTGACGCCGGCCATCTGTCGGAGCGGATCGGGGCCGCCCGCTCGAAACTGCTCGCGGGGGGTGACCTCAGCGAGGCACTCGCCGAGCAGGAGCTCGCGATCGCGCCGGAACGGCTCGTGTACATCGGGCACTTCATCACCCCACCGCGCGAGGGTCGGCGCTACGACACCCGATTCTTTGGGTTCGCCGCTCCCGACGATCGCGAGGTACGGGTGCACGCCGCCGAGGCCGTCGAGGGTGGATGGCACCGCCCCGAGTCGATGCTCGGCCTCGAGCTCCCCGCGATCATGCCGCCCACGCGGATGATGTGCCACGAGTTCGCCCGGCTCGGGTCCGTCGAGGTGATCCTGAGAACTCTGGGAACGCGTCCGATCGAGGTGACCGATATAACCCCAGAGCTCATCGCCGAGTGGATGGCGCTCCAGCGCGAGCAGGGCACGACGTCATGACCGAACCCCCGACCCGCGTGCTCGCCCCCAACCCGTCGGTGTTCACCGGGCGCGGGACGAACACCTATCTGGTCGGCGGCCCATCGGTCGTCTGCATCGACCCCGGCCCCGACGACGACCACCACCTGGCGGCGATCCTCGACGCAGCCGCGGCACGCGGTGGCCGTGTCGGCACCATCCTGCTCACACACTCGCACCCGGATCACCGCCCGCTCGCGTCGCGCCTCGCCCGGCAAACGGGTGCGACCGTCCACAGCTTCGACCCGTTGGCGGGAGATGAGGGCGGGCAGGCGCTCTCCGACGGCGACGTCGTGAGCAACCGCGACGTCAACCTGATCGCCATCCACACCCCCGGGCACACGCGCGACCACCTGTGCTTCTACGATCCCGCGACGCGCACGCTCTACAGCGGCGATCACATCCTCAACGGCACCACCTCCGTGGTCCATCCCGGCGAAGGCGACATGTCCGACTACATGGAGTCGTTACGGCGCGTTCAGGCGCTGCAGCCAATGACCATCCTCCCCGGGCACGGCGAGCGCGTCGATGACGCCGGCGCCTTGATCGCCGAGTACATCGCTCACCGGTCGGAGCGCGAAGCGCAAATCCTTGACGCCGCGCGCGGACGGCCCTCGTTCACACCGATGGACCTGGTTCCAACTCTTTACGCGGACTACCCGGTTGAGGTGTACCCGCTCGCCGCCTGGACAGTCCAGGCGCACCTCGACAAGCTCGTACGAGATGAGCTCGTGGATCGAGTCGACGGGGGGCCCGACACCGCGACTCCGCGATACGTGACCCGAAGCGCCTGAGCGCTCAACGCCGGCGAATCTTCCCCAGCGCGGTGTGATCGAGGCGCTCGACCAGGACGAGTTCGCGCGGCAGCTTGTGCCGGGCGATGGTCGCCGCCGCGTGGTCGCGGAGTGCGCCGAGCGTGGGCGGATGCGCACGGCGTCGCGGGACAACGCGCGCGACCACCCGCTCGCCCCACTCGCCGTCCGGGGTCCCCGAGACAACCACTGCGGCGACATCCGCGTGGCTCGAGATCGCAGCCTCGACCTCAGCCGGCCAGATCTTCTCGCCACCGCTGACGATCACGTGCGCGATCCTTCCGAAGACGCGTACGGTCCCGTTCGGCTCGACCTCCCCCCCATCGCCGGTGCGCAACCAGCCGCCGGGCTCGAACGCGCCAACCGACGCCTCGGGATCGAGCCGGTAGCCGCGCATGAGCGTCGGGCCGCGTATGAGCAGCTCCCCCCATCGCGCAGCACGAACCTCCACGCCGGAGAGCGGTTGACCGGCGTACACGACACCGCCACAGGTCTCGGTCATCCCGTAGGTCGGCACGACGCGCGCGCCGGCGTCTGCGGCTCGCGCGTTGAGCGCGCCACCGACCCCGGATCCGCCGACGAGGATCGCCCGGAACCTCCCCAGATCCGCTCCGGCGTCGAGCAGGCGGGTGAGCTGTGTCGGCACCAGCGATGTGAAGCGCACGTCGCGGAGCCCGGCCACGACAGAGCGGGTGAGACGGCGCCGGAATGTGACAGGAGCGCCGATGAGCAGGTGGCGCTCCGGCACCAGCAGTCCCCCGATGTGCGCCAGGGGCAGGCAGGAAAGCCAGCGATCCTCGGCGCGAGCATCGATGGCCGAGGCCGAGGCGAGCACCGCGGCCTCCACCGCGGCGGCGGGAAGCTCAGCGAGGCGGGCCTGCCCCGACGTGCCGGAGGTTGCGACCACGAGCGCGATGGCAGGATCGATGGGCGAGCCATCCGCGCGACGTATCCCGTTCTCGTCGGCGACCAGCGTCGGTTGTGCCACGCCGATCAGCGCGGCGCGCTCGGGAGCCGAGAGGCGGACGTCGATCGGAAGCACCGCCGCGCCCGCGTCGCGGGCGTGCCGGAGCAGGGTCAGCCACGCGGGCCCCGGTCTGCGTTCGACAGCCACGAGATCCCCGGCACGCAGGGCGCGGCGGAGGGCTGAGGTGGTCATGCGGCGAGCGTACCCCGCCGCCCGCCCGGACCCTGGCGGGCTACCATCGAGAGCCATCGATTCGAGTTCAGCGTGAGGTGCGTGCCATCGTGGATTGGGTCGCGACCGGCGAGTGGGAGGACATTCGCTACGAGACCGCCGGCGGCATCGCCAAGCTGACCATCAACCGGCCCGAGGTGCGCAATGCGTTCCGGCCGACGACGCTCTTCGAGCTCGCACGAGCCTTCGAGCTCGCGCGCGACGACCCGGCGATCGGGGTCGTCGTGCTCACCGGCGCGGGAACCAAGGCGTTCTGCTCGGGCGGTGACCAGCGCGTCCGCGGCGATGACGGCTATCGCGATCCGGCCGGGATCGGACGCCTCAACGTCCTCGACCTCCAGGTGCAGATCCGGCGTCTGCCCAAGCCGGTCGTCGCCATGGTGGCGGGCTACGCGATCGGCGGTGGGCATGTCCTCCACCTGGTCTGCGACCTGACCATCGC
This sequence comes from Candidatus Dormiibacterota bacterium, assembly GCA_035948615.1. GTDB lineage: Bacteria > Chloroflexota > Dormibacteria > Aeolococcales > Aeolococcaceae > Palsa-851. Next base: position 14,849 of record DASZJB010000088.1, on the reverse strand, counting down.
GGCCGACAACGCCCGCTTCGGCCAGACCGGACCGAAGGTGGGCTCGTTCGATGCCGGGTACGGCGCCGGGCTGCTGGCGCGAACCATCGGGCTGAAGCGTGCCAAGGAGATCTGGTTTCTTTGCGAGCAGTACGACGCGGTCACGGCCGAGCGGTGGGGGCTCGTCAACCGAGTCGTCCCGCTCGACAGGCTCGAGCAGGAGACCGTCGCGGTGTGCAACCGGATGCTGGAGATGAGCCCGCTGGCCCTGCGCCTGCTGAAAGCGGGATTCAACGCCGACAGCGACGGTCTTGCCGGCGTGCAGCAGCTCGCCGGCGACGCCACGCTGCTCTTCTACATGAGCGAGGAGGCGCAGGAAGGTCGCGACGCCTACGTCGAGAAGCGCAGCCCCGACTTCGCGAAGTTTCCCCACCGACCGTGATCGCCGAGGCGGCGCCCAAACCGGGCCCGCTCGCCGTCTGGTGGATCGGTGCGCGGCCGCGAACGCTGGTCGCGGCGATCGTTCCCGTGCTGGTCGGCGCGGCGTGGGCCGGGCGGAATGCCGTCTCGATCCCGCGCTCCTTGCTCGCCCTGGTCGTCGCCATCGCCCTCCAGGTCGCCGTCAACTACGCCAACGACTACTTCGACGGCGTGCGCGGTGTCGACACCGCCGCGCGAGTGGGACCACGGCGCCTGGTGGCCTCGGGCCTGGCGCCTCCGCGCGCGGTGGCGACGGCAGCCATCGCGATGGTGGGCATCGCGGCGGTGGCCGGCATCGTCCTTGCCCTGCTCACCTCCCCATGGCTCATCGCCGCCGGCGCCCTGGCAGTCGTCGCGCTGGCCCTGTACTCGGGTGGGCCGAAGCCGTACGCGGCGAGCGGGCTTGGCGAGGTCTCGGTGTTCGTCTTCTTCGGGCTCGTCGCAACGGGTGGCACCGCATTCGTCCAGCAGGACCGGGTCGATGCGAACGTGCTCTGGCTCGCTGTCCCGGTCGGGTTGCTGGCCTGCGCGCTGCTCATGGTGAACAACCTCCGTGACATCCCGACGGACAGCGCGGTCGGCAAGCGAACATTGGCGGTGCGCATCGGCGCCCAGCGAAGCCGTGTGCTCCTGGTCGCGACCGTGGTGATCGCACTGCTCCTCCCTTCGGTCGGCGCGGTGGTGCGATCGCTTCCCTGGCTCGTCCTGCTCTCCCTGGTCGCGATTCCACTCGCGATCGGCCCGCTGCGGGTAGTGCGCACCGCCGAGGGAAGGGCGCTTGTTCCAGCACTGATCGGCATCACGCGCCTGCAACTGGTGTTCGGCGTCGTGCTCGCGGGGGCGCTGCTGGCGTCGTGAGACGTCTGCCATTCACGATCGCGCTGCGCCACCCAGTGATGGGTGTCACCGTGCGCACCGGTTACTTGCTCGAAGGGCCAGCCGGATGGGGTGAGTGCTCGCCCCTCAAGAGCTGGAGCGAGTCTGAGCGCGAAGCCGCGGAGCGGTCGGCGCTCGAAGCGGCGACACTGCCGTTTCCAGCTGCGGTACGTGATCGTGTGGCGGTCAATGCGATGGTGCCAAGGATCGCGCCCGACGTTGCCGCTGCACTCGCGCTCGCCTCGGGTTGCGGGACCATCAAGGTGAAGGTGGGCGACAACCAGTCGATCGACCGCGTCGCCGCCGTGCGGTCGGCGTGCGGTCCCGGAGTCAAGATCCGCCTCGATGCCAACGGCGCGTGGGATGTCGAGACCGCACTGCGCAACCTGACCCAGCTCGCCACCTACGACATCGAACTGGTTGAGGACCCGGTCGGGTCGCTAGAGGAACTTGCGGCGCTGCGCCGGCGAACCCGCATGCCGGTCGCCGCGGAATCGTGCATCAGGATAACCGCCGACGCGCGGCGCCTTCGTCAGCTCGAGGCTGCGGATGCGATCGTCATCAAGCCGCAGCGCATCGGCGGATTGCGCGAGGCGCTGCGTGCGGCCGAGGAAAGCGGCCTCCCCGCAATCGCATCGAGTGCCCTGGAAACGTCGGTCGGGCTCGCCGTTGTGGTTGCGCTCGCTGCCGCGCTGCCGGACGCGCCCTTCGCGCACGGCGCCGGCACAGCTCTGCTGCTTGAGTCCGACGTAGTCGCTGATCCAGTCGTTCCCGTTGACGGTTGGCTCACGCCTCGCCGGCCGGCGGTGGACCTGCACCTCGTCTCCGCATGAGCGATCCGAACGAGGGCGACGTCGCGCTCGCGTATGCGACCACGCTGCTCAATGAGCTCGTGGGCGGAGGCGTGACCCACATGTGCATGACACCGGGATCACGTTCCACGCCGATCGCGCTCGCCGCCGCTCGTGATCCAAGGATCACGCTGCACGTGCACGTCGACGAGCGCTCGTCGGCGTTCTTTGGGCTTGGGATCGCAACAGCGTCCGGCAAACCGGTCGCGATGTTCTGCACGTCGGGTACCGCGGCGGCGAATCACCTGCCCGCCGTGGTTGAGGCGTCGATGTCACGGGTGCCAATCATCGTGATGACCGCGGACAGGCCGCCCGAGATGCACGACGTCGGCGCTAACCAGACAATCAACCAGCAGAACCTCTTCGGCGGATTCGTCAAATGGTTTCACGACACTGGCGTCCCCGTGTGGGCACCGCACGAGCGTTTCCGCTGGTTGACCGCAGGGCTCAGCGCGATACACCATGCGGTTGGTATCCCGCCGCCAGGCCCGGTCCATCTGAACCTGCCGTTTCGGGAACCATTGCTGCCAACCGGCAACAGTGTCGATGCGTTCGGTGGCGAGCGCACGTCGAAGACGTACACCGACACGCATCGGCCGCACAATCAGTTGCCGTCGTTTCTGCGTGAGGTAAGTACCGGCCATCGTGTCGTCGTGGTTGCGGGACGTCTGCGGGTTCCGCCCCAAGGCTTGGTCGAGCTATGCGCTGCACGAGGGTGGCCTCTGCTCGCGGAACCGCTCTCCGGCCTGCGGGGTGCCCCGGACTCATCGGGAGGTGGTGCGCTCTCCGCCGGAACACTGCTCGCCGCCAGCGCGGAGTTCCGCGCGCGCCAGCACCCCGATCTCGTCATCCAAGTGGGCGCAGCGCCCACCTCACGTGGAATCCAGGAACTGGTCCGCAGCGCCGACCGGTTGCTCATCATTGACCCCGACCACCTGGTTGCGGACCCCGACCGCCGTTCGACGCTGACCGTGAACGAGGACCCAGCCGAGGTGGCGGCGGCTCTTCAGTCGACGACATCATCCATGCCCGCAACCAGGCCACAGTGGTTCAACGAATGGTACGAGGCCGACCGTAAGGTGCGCATGGCCGTCGACTCGCTGCTCGACTCGTGGGACGAGCCATTCGAAGGGCGTATCGCACGCGACCTTGCCGCGGCCATCCCTGATGGCGGTGTGCTCTTCGCCGGATCGAGCATGCCGGTTCGCGACCTCGACATGTACATGCGCCCGCGCGACGGTGTGCGAGTTCTGGCCAATCGTGGCACCAGCGGCATCGACGGCCTGGTATCGACGGCGTTCGGCGTCGCCGAAGTAAGCGGTCCGACCTACGCGCTACTCGGCGACCTCTCGGTGATTCACGACGCTTCGGGGCTGCTCTGGGGCGCTCGTCATGGCCACGCCGCGGTGCTTGTGGTCATCGACAATGACGGCGGCGGCATCTTCTCGATGCTTCCCCAGGCATGTCTGCCGAAGGACGAGTTCGAGCAGCTCTTCGGAACACCGCATGGGCTCGACCTCGAGGCGATCGCGCGGGCCGCGGGCATCGATGTCCGCACCGTCGACAGGGCCGGGGTCGTGGTACCGGCGATCCACGAAGCCGAGGCGTCCGGCGGTGTGCAGATGGTCAGGGTTCGTGTCGATCGCAGCCGGGCCGTCGAGTTGCGCGCCGCGGTCTCGCAGGCGGTCACGGCCGCCCTCGCCGGATAGCCGGGGCTCAGACCTGGGCCGGGTCCACCCCGAGCGCGCGCAGCCCCACACTGAACTTTGCCTCGGTCTCGAGATCCTCCAACGCCGGCTCCGACCCCGCCACGATGCCGGCGCCCGCATGCAGCCGAGCGGTCGACCCCGACACCTCGGCACATCGGAGAGTCAGCGCCCACTCCCCATCGCCGAGCGTGTCGACCCATCCAACGAGACCGGCGAAGAAATGGCGGTCGACGGTTTCGAGGCGCGTGATCAGCGCAGCAGCCGCCGCCTGAGGGGTTCCGCAGACTGCCGGCGTGGGGTGCAGGGCGGCGGCGATGCTCAGCGCGTCGGGGGCATCCGGTTTGAGCGTCCCTTTGATCGCGGTGTGGAGATGCCAGAGCGTCGCCGTCGACGTGAGGCCGGCCTCGCTGTCGACGACGAGGTTCACGCAGAAGGGCGTCATGGCGTCGGCGACCGCTTCGGCAACCAGGCGGTGCTCACGCTGTTCCTTTACGGCGTCGAGCAGTTGACGAGCGATCTCCCGGTCGCGCACCCGATCGCGCGACCGGCGGGCGGTCCCAGCCAGCGGGTCGCTGAAAACCTTCCGTCCCCGGCGCCGGACGACGAGCTCCGGCGAGGCGCCGACGAGGGTCGAGGCGCCTCCCGGCAGGGCCACGAGATATGCGAACGACCCGGGCTCACCGGCGTTGAAGCGCCGGGCAAGAAGGCGGGCATCGATCACGGCGTCCGCCTGCACCTGCAGGGTTCGTGCCAGCACGACCTTCTCGACGTCGCCCTCATCGATTGCGGCAAGCGCGCGTCCCACAGCGGCCTCGTACTCGATCGGCAGTGGGTCGGGCACGAGCCCCGTCACCATCCATCCGGGCCGCGGTGCGACGCCGCCGTGGAAGGGAATCGCCCGGATCACCCGCTCCGGCAGGCGAAGGATCGCCTCGCAGCTCCCCTCATAGGGAAGCGCTCCCATGACAACGCCGAGACCGGGCGTCTGGTCGAGAGCATCCTGGGCGAGCGAGGCTGCGCGATCCACGTGGTGCGGACCGGGGGGCACGCGGATCGCCCGCGAATCGCCGGCGGCGGCGAGACCGTAGTCATGGCGCTGAAGGACCACGCCGGTGCCGGGCGTGAACCAATCGAAGAGATCGCTGTCGGTTGCCCCGGCGGGCAGATCGGGCGCCGGCCGAACCGCGCTCACCGTCTGGTCCCGATCAACAGCTGTGCCGCGCCCATCCCGAGCTGTACCCGGCGGCACTGGCTGAACCCTGCGCCGGTCAGCAGGGCCAGGAGCTCGTTCGGGGCGGGCAGATACGCCGTTGATGCGGGCAGGTACCGGTAGGCGGTCCGGTCGGACAGCAACCCACCTACCACGGGGACGATCCGCCGGAAGTAGAGTGAGTGCGCGAAGCGCACGAGGGGGTTCGGCGGCTCCGACACTTCAAGGAAGACGGCCCGGCCGCCCGGACGGATCACTCGCGCGGCTTCACCGAAGCACGCTGCGATGTCGACCACGTTGCGCAGAGCGAAGCCGCTGACCGCGCCGTCGACCGATGCGTCGCGCAGCGGCAGCTGCAGGGCGTCGGCACGGACCAGTGGCGCCACCGTGTGCGCCTTGGCGAGCATGCCCGCCGCCATGTCCACCCCCACCGCTCGCAGCCCCGCGCGTCCGAGAACCCTGCACAGGTCGCCGGTCCCGCACCCGAGGTCGATGACCCGCGCACCCGGTTCCAACTGCAACTCGCGCACCGCTCGACGCCTCCAGCCCGCGTCGAGCCCCAGGGTCATCACGCGGTTCACCAGCTCGTAGCGAGGCGCGATCCGGTCGAACATCTCCTCGACCGCTCGCGCCTTCCGCTCGCCGACGGGAAGCTCGGCCACGAGGATCGATCTCGATTCGAATTGAGCCACTGTCCTCCATGGTACCGGGGCGGTCGGCGCCAACCCGAACTTCGTTTACCCTGACACCCGATGGCGGCGATCACCACGGCAGGGGCAACGACAATGTCGTCGGAGGCGCGCCCCGTGGCCGCTCGCACCACCGATGCCGTCAAGGAATACGGCAAGGGCGACGCGATGGTGCGTGCGCTCGACGGCATCTCCGTCGCGTTCGACAAGAGTCAATTCAGCGCGATCATGGGCCCGTCAGGATCGGGCAAATCGACGTTGCTGCACTGCCTCGCCGGGCTCGATCGGCTGACCTCGGGAACCGTCCACATCGGCGACGTGGAGCTGGGCACCCTCAACGATCGCCAGCTCACCATGCTGCGCCGCGTGCGGGTCGGCTTCATCTTCCAGTCGTTCAACCTGGTCCCGACGCTCTCCGCGCTCGACAACATCGTGCTGCCGCTGACCATCGCTGGAAAGAAGCCGGACGCGACCGCGCTTGCCGAAGTGGTGCGCATCACCGGTCTCGGCGACCGGCTGAAACACCGTCCCAATCAGCTCTCCGGAGGACAGCAGCAGCGCGTCGCCGCGGCGCGGGCACTCGCGAGCCAGCCGGAGATCATCTTCGCCGACGAGCCCACCGGCAACCTCGACTCCCGCGCGAGCACGGATCTCCTCGACTTTCTTCAACACGCCGTCGCGGAGTTGGGGCAGACCATCATCATGGTCACTCACGATCCGCTTGCCGCGGCGCACGCGGATCGCGTCGTCTTCCTTGCGGACGGTCGCGTCGTGAGCGAGATGCACGGACCGACCGCCGACAGCGTGCTCGACGTCATGCGCCACCTTGGTGACTGACCGCCTCGTGCAGGGCTGACGCGTGCTCGGCATCAGCCTGCGAAGCCTGCTCTCGCACAAGCTCCGGCTGGCGCTCACAACGATTGCGGTCATCCTCGGCGTGTCGTTCGTCGCGGGCACCTTCATCCTCACCGACACCATCAACGCGACATTCACGAGCATCTTCGCGACGGCGAACGCCGGTGTCGCGGTGACGGTCCACGGACGCCCGATCGCCGGTGACTCCGGCGGCATCGGTGGCGGACAGAATCATCCGATCCCAACCTCGCTGCTGTCGACGGTGCGGGGTGTCGACGGCGTCAAGGATGCGGTGGGCAACATCTTCAGGGAAGGCGCCACCCTGATCGGCCACGATGGGAAGCCGATCGGTGGCAACGGGCCACCGACCTTCGGTGCCAACTGGATCACCGACTCCAACATATCCCCGTACCACCTCCGCAAGGGCACGCCGCCGCAGGGGCCTACCGACGTGGTCATCGATGCGGGCACCGCAACGAAAAACGACCTGGTCGTCGGTGAGTCCCTGCCGATCGTGTTTCTCGGAGGCGTCGAAGAGCACTTCACGATCACCGGTATCGCGGGCTACGGATCCTCGGACAACCTGGCCGGGGCGACCATCGCGCTGTTCACGGAGTCCACCGCCAACCGGGTCCTCGAAGGTCAGAACAAGTACGACAGCATCCTGGTGAGTGCGCAGAGCGGCGTCACCGACGTGGTGTTGCGCGAGCGTCTCGCTGCTGCGCTGCCCAGCTATGCGGTGGCAGAGACCGGTCAGCAGGCGGCGGCTGCAGCGGAGCAGAGCACCGAGTCGACCATCAGCACCTTCATCGGCACCCCGCTGCTTGTCTTTGCCTTCATCTCGCTGTTCGTCGGCAGTTTCCTCATCATCAACACCTTCAACATCCTCGTGGCGCAGCGCACCCGCGAATTGGCGCTGCTGCGCGCGCTCGGTGCGACTCGAGCCCAGGTGATGACGTCGGTGCTCATCGAGGCGGCGGTGACCGGGTTGGTGGCGTCGATCCTCGGGTTCTTTGTCGGCATCCTGATTGCACGAGCCCTGCTGTCGGTCTTCGGGTCGGCGTCCACGGGCGGCGTGACCTTGGTCCCCCGCACGTTCATCATCGCGGTGCTCGTCGGCACGATCGTCACCGTCATCGCTGCGTCGCTGCCGGCACGGCGCGCGACGCGGATCGCGCCCGTCGCCGCCCTGGCAGAGGCTCTCCCCGAGACCCAGCCGCTGCCGCGACGCCGGATCGCCATCGGTCTGGTCATCTTCGTCCTCGGGTGCGCCGCACTGGTGATCGGGCTGTTCACGTCGGCCGGGTCGAAGCTGCAGCTCATCGGGGCCGGCTTCCTTGGAGTGTTCCTCGGTGTTGCGCTGCTCGCCCCTGTGCTGGTTGTGCCGGTCGCGACCGTGCTCGGATGGCCGGTGGCGCACTCGCGCGGAGCTGCGGGAATACTCGCGGGTCAGAACGCGAGGCGCAATCCACGCCGCACTGCGCTCACCGCGGCGGCGCTGATGATCGGGCTCGCACTGGTCACGTGCGTCGCGGTGCTAACGGACTCGGTTCGCGTGTCCACCAACGACGCAATCGAAGGCGCCTTTCGAGCGGACTTCATCGTGTTCACACAAGGCCCCGACTTCAACACCCAGGCCGCCCAGGCGTTGCAGCAGGACCCGAGCCTGCGTGACGTGACCGAGGTGCGGGGCACATCGGTGCTCATTCGTGGGAGCTCCCAGGGCATCGCGGCCATCGACCCGGCCAACCTCGGCAGCGTGCTGGCGCTCACCATGGTGTCGGGGACGGCATCGGCGATTGCGTCGACGAATACGGCGATCGTCGACTCCACGGAGGCGACAGCCTCCGGCGTGCACCTTGGTCAGCTGGTGACCTTCAACTTCCCGCAGGGCGCGAGCGTCCCCATCCGTATTGGCGGCATCTACACGGCCAACGCGCTGGTGAGCGGATACGTGGTGTCGCTCGCCACCATGGCGCCGAACGTGCCCACGGTGCGCGACACGATCGTCCTCGCCAACGCCGCCAACGGTGTGTCGCCGACTCAGGCTGAGAAGGCGCTTCACCAGGACGTGAAGGCGTTTCCGCTGCTGATGGCGATGAGCCGCTCCGAGTATCGCGCGTTCGTCGGCGCGGGTCTGGACAGCTTCCTCAACCTCATCTACACGCTCCTGGCGTTCGCGATCATCATCGCCGTGCTGGGTATCGCGAACACGCTCATCCTCAGTGTCCTCGAGCGCACTCGCGAGATCGGCCTGCTCCGAGCACTGGGGATGACGCGGTCGCAGACGAGGTCGATGGTGCGCTGGGAATCGGTGATCATCTCGCTCCTCGGTGCTGTGCTCGGGCTGAGCGTCGGCCTCGGCCTCGGCGTCGCGGTGAGCGGGTCGCTGCACGACCTCGGGATCACCGAGATCGCAGTCCCCGGGACGAACCTGATTCTCTACGCGATCATCGCTGGAGTCTTCGGCGTCGTTGCCGCGATCTTCCCGACGATTCGCGCATCACGCGTCGACATCCTGCGCGCGATCACCACCGAGTAGCGCTCGTCAGCGCGATCGCTGCCGCGCCGCGGCACGCTCCCAGCGCTGCTCGATGCGTCCGAATCGCCATATGGCGAGCGCCGCGGCCCAGGTGATGACGAACAGGCCGACGATGATGAAGCCGGCCTCGTTGATGTTGAAGCTCGACATGAACGCCCAGAAACCACCGCTGAGGTTGAGCCTGGCGGCCAGGAGTCCGAAGACCTCAATTGTGCCGATGAGCAGCGCCACCACCACCGACAGCCCGGTGATGGTGATGTTGTAGTAGACCTTGCGAACCGGCTTGGAGAACGCCCATCCATAGGCGAAATTCATGAAGGAGCCGTCGAGCGTGTCGAGGGTGGCCATGCCGGCGGCGAAGAGGATCGGCAGGCTCAGCACCGCGTACCAGGGAAGCCCCGCGGTGGCCGCGCCCGCGGTTGCGGCGAGCAGCGCAACCTCGGTCGCGGTGTCGAACCCGAGACCGAAGAGCACTCCCACCGGGTACATCTGCCAGGGGCTGTGGATCGACCGCATCAGCTTGCCGAAGAAGCGCGTCATCAGTCCGCGCGCGTTCAGCTGCTGCTCGAGCTCCTCGTCGTTGTAGCGGCCGCGGCGCATTTCGAGGAACACCTTGACGATCCCCACGAGGATCACCAGGTTCAGGATGGCGATGAGGTAGAGGAACGTGCCCGAAACGAGCGTACCAATGATGCCACCGAAGGTCGCCACGGTCGCGTTCGGACTGCTGAGTTCGCCGATGATCGCCCGCGCCGCAAACGTGAGCCCGATTCCCAGGGCGAAGACCACCGAGGAGTGGCCGAGCGAGAACCAGAAGCCCACCGAGAGCGGCCGCTTGCCCTCGGACATGAGCTTTCGGGTCGTGTTGTCGATGGCCGATATGTGATCCGCGTCAAAGGCATGCCGGAGACCGAGTGTGTACGCGGTCACCGCGACCCCGATGCCCAGGAACTTGGAGTGCTCGGGCAGGATGGCGATGATGAAAACGCCCCACCCGACGACGTAGAGGCCGATGATGAACCCGGCCATGCCGCCGACCCGTCCCCACTCCCGAGGGGTCAGCGCGCCGCGGATACGGGCCAAGCGAGACGCCGTCGCGGCCATGGGCTTCCTCCTCATGTTCCTTCAACGTCAGGAGCGCACCCAGGGTATCAAAACGCGACCAGCACGCAACAGCGTCCAGTAGCCAAGTGCTTCGTCCCTGCGATGGCGGCCGGGCGCGGCTATCCTTGAAGCATGAGCAGCACGGTTGACGAACTCGTCGCCCAACTCCGCGATGGCGGCTCGCGGGTCACCACCGCCCGGCGACTCGTGCTCACCGCGCTCGTGAAAGGGGCACCCCATCCGACCGCCGAGGAATTGCTCGTCGCCGTCCGGGCCCTGGCGCCGGACGTCCATGCTTCCACGGTGTATCGCAACCTCGAGGAGCTCGAGCGGCTGGGGGTCGTGGTCCACACTCATCTGGGCCACGGGCCGGCGACCTACCACCTGGCCACCGAGGCGCACGGGCACCTCGTCTGCGAGGTGTGCGGAGCGACCATGGAGGCGCCGGAGGACCTGTTTCACGCGATGGCCGAGGGCGCCAAGCGACGCCTCGGGTTCGAGCTGCGCCCGTACCATTTCGCGGTGCTCGGCGTCTGCGTCGATTGCGCCGCGATCGCCGCGGCACCCGAGCCCTCAGTGGGCTGACCGGTCTCGATCCGGCACCAGCCGCTCGACCCGCAGGTACTCGGCCGGGGCATGGTCCACCTGGAGCGTGGTGTGCTCGACATGGAAGCGCTCCTCCAGGAAACGCTCCAGGTCGAGGCGGATCGCGTGGCAGTCGTCCTTGGGGTGGACCAGCACATGCGCGGAGAGCGACGGGAAACCTGAGGTGAGCTCCCAGACGTGGAGATCGTGGACGTTCACCACGTGGGGATGCGCGGCAAGCGCGCTGCCGATCACCTCGGGATCGAGGTCCGCCGGCGAGGCTTCGAGCAGCACCCGGCCGGCCTTGCCGAGCAACCGGACGCCGGCATAGACCATGAGGCCGGCCACCACCACCGAGGCGATGGCGTCGGCGCGTTCGAACCCGGTCGCGACGATCACGATCCCCGCGATCAGGGTCCCGGTCAGCGCGTACAGGTCGGTGAGGATGTGGCGAAAGCTGGCTTCGATGTTCAGGCTGCGCCGGTTTGCGTGGGAGAGCTGGCGGGTGACCGCGAGATTGACCACGATGCCGGCAACGGCGATGGCGATGACCGCACCTCCCTGCACCGGCAGAGGCGCCGCAAGCCGGAGCACCGCCTCGAAGACCAGCACCGCGGCGAGCACCAGCAGCGTGGCGCCGCTGATCAGCGCGGCGAGCACCTCGGCGCGCTTGAGGCCGAAGGTCAAGCCACCCTTCGGGGGCCGCTGGGCCAGGCGGAGTGCGACCAGCGAGACGCCGAGCGCCGCGACGTCGGTGAGCATGTGCGCCGCGTCGGAGAGCAGCGCGAGCGACCGAGCCAGGACCGCGACGGTGACCTCGATCGCGATGAAGAGGCCGATCAGGCAGAGGGCGACGACCAGCGGTCCCTGGTCTGTATCCCCCGGAATGTGCTGTGGGTGGGTCGCGCCGGGCCCGTGGTCGTGCACCACTTCACCCTACTCCGCACCTTCCGGCCGCACGTCCCACCACACCGTGACCACCGGCTCAACCGGTGGCCTGACCGTCCAGAAGGCGCCGTCGTGGGCGAGACGCTCGCCCAGCGCCGCGGCCACATCGCCATCGCGGGTGGCTTCAAGGCAGAGGCGGCGGCGTATCCATGCGACCGCATCCTCCCGGCGCGCAAAACCACCGGCGCGGCCGGGCGTGACCTCGGCGTGCCGGTGAACCTTCAGGCCGAGGCTGCGGAGCACGGAGACGACGTCGTTCGCGTCGGGTCGAGCCGGGCGGTCCAAGCCGTGAAACCACCACCAGAGGTCTGCCATCCATGCGGTCGGATGCCGGTTGGTCATCTCCATGACGACACGCCGGCGCGCGTGGGCCGTCAGCGCCAGCACGAAAGGCGCGAGGTCGGCGACGTTGTAGGCGACGTGGTTGCAGACGACCACGTCGGCGACCGGCGACTGCCTCGACACCGCCGGCCAGTCTCCGGTGATGGTGCGAACCGTGACCTTCGCACGGCGTGCCTGGCGTCGGAACTCGGAGAGTTGCTGTACCGACGAGTCGACACCGATGATCCGCGAGCATCGTGGATGCAGCGGGAGTGACGCGGCACCCGCACCGACCCCGATATCCATCACGCTCCCGCCGGCGGGCAGGGCGTCCCGGGCGCGGCGGTTTGCAAACGTCAGGACTCCCGGCGCCGCAAGCTCAGCGCGCGATCTGAAGAGCTCAACCGGAAACCCCCACGGCGACTCGGGTGCGGCTTCCAGGATGGCGTCGGGTAACGCCCACTCGCGCATGGCGTTTCGCCATCCCTCGGCATCCACGCCTCAATCATGCACGCAGCTCACACGCTGCAATACCTTCAGCGCCGTTCAGAGCGCTCGCTGATCAGAGTGCGTGCGCGGCTGCAGCGGTCGCACACGCCGCGACAACGACGACGAGGAACGGTGCCCGGATCGCGACGAGAATCAGTGCGACGGCGAGACCGGCCGCACGCGAATCGAGCGTCAGGTGATTGCCGGTCGCGAACACGGAGACCGCGATGAGTGCGCTCAGCAGGGTGACCGGCAGAGCCTCGAGAGTCCGGCGGGCCACGCTTGACTCCAGGAGACGCGACGGCACCACAAAGCCGGCGAGCTTCAGAACAGCACAGCCGGCGCAGGCAATGAGTACGCCAAACCAGAGCTTCACCGGTCGACCACCAGGAGGAGCGCGACAGCGGTCAGCCCGCCGATGAGAATCGGCGCGCCGATGGGCACGACAGGGACGGTGACGAGCGCGATCGCGCTGGATCCAAGCGCGACCAGACGCATGCGCGCGGTGGTGAGACGTGGGGCGAGCAGCGCGATGAACGCAGCCGGTCCCGCGACATCGAGACCGGTCGTCGCCGGCGAGCCGAGCGCGTTGCCCACCAGGGCGCCGACCACCGTCGACACATTCCAGAGCACGTACACGCTCAGCGCCGTGGACCAGAACGCTCGCGCTGAGCGCCCGGATCGCGATTCGCTCACCGCCATCGCGGTGCTCTCGTCGATCGTGACCTCCGCCATGACAAACCGGCGCCATCCGGTCGGGCGGAGCAGCGCGTTGATGCGCGCCCCGTAGAGGCCGTTGCGCACACCGAGCAGCAGCGCCGTTCCCACTGCGGAGAAGTACGTACCACCGGCGCCGATGATGCTGACGAGCGCGAATTGCGATGCCCCGGAGAACAGCACCAGCGACAGCAGGCAGACCTGGACGAGGCTCAGATGCGCTTCAACCGAGACCGCACCGAAGGACAATCCGAAGGGCGTGACGCTCGCTCCGATGGTGAGCGCGCGATTGCGGATGCGCCGCTCGTCAGCCCTGCGGGACGCATCGCTCTTCGGACCGTGGTCGGGCGGTGGTTCGGACATCGACGGCGAAAGCCTAGGGAATTCCGCGTGCCACACCGCCGCCGCCGACGAGCGCACCATGGAATGCACCATCGGGTACGCTACCGCGCTGATCAGCCGCCGACGAGCAGCAGCGATGAGCAGACGAACAGAGCCACCCTTCCGGGCCGACCAGGTTGGCAGCCTCCTGCGTCCGGCGCGGCTCATGCGGGCGCGTGCGCAGCGCGCCGCGGGTGCGATCACGGCGGCTGCGCTCCGCGAGGTCGAGGACGAGGCGATTCTCGATGTCATCGCGATGCAGCACGATGCCGGACTGCAATCCGCCACCGACGGCGAATTCCGCCGCGCCGCGTGGCACATGGATTTCATCTACCAGCTCGGCGGCGTCACCCAGGCCGACGAGAAGTTGCATGTGCAGTTCTTCAACGACTCGGGTACCCTCGATTTCGCACCCGCCGCGCTGCGCATCAACGACCGTATCCGGCTCGGCGAAACGATATTCGCCGACCACTTTCAGTTCCTCAAGGATCACTGCGGCGACGGCGTCACGCCGAAGCTCACGATTCCCTCGCCGAGCATGGTGCATTACCGGGGCGGCCGGGCGGCGATCGACGGATCCGTGTACCCGGACATGGCCGGCTTCTGGGACGACCTCATCGCCGCGTATGCCGACGAGGTGCGCCGCCTCGGCGAGATGGGATGCACGTATCTCCAGCTCGATGACACCAGCCTCGCGTACCTCAATGACCCACGCCAGCGCGAGCTGATCGCCTCGCTCGGCGGAGACCGCGAGCACCAGCACGAGCTGTACATCAAGAACATCAACCGCGTTCTCGCCGCCAAACCCGCGAGCATGCGCATCACGACCCACATGTGCCGCGGCAACTTTCGCTCCTCGTGGGCGGCGGAGGGCGGCTATGACTTCGTCGCCGAGGCGCTCTTCGGTGAGCTCGGCGTCGATGGGTTCTTTCTCGAGTACGACGACGCGCGCTCCGGTGGCTTCGAGCCGCTGCGCTATGTCCCCGACGACAAGTACGTGGTCCTCGGGCTGGTGACGACCAAGCGCGGCACCCTCGAAACCAAGGACGAGCTCAAGCGCCGGATCGATGCGGCCGCAAAGTTCATGCCGATCGAGCGCCTCTGCCTGTCGCC
>DASZJB010000087.1:0-3245 GCA_035948615.1 Candidatus Dormiibacterota bacterium | reverse complement strand
AGACCGCCCTGGTACATGAGGTCGACGATGAGCTTGAGCTCGTGCATGACCTCGAAATAGGCGAGCTCGGGCTGGTATCCGGCCTCGGTGAGCGTGTCGAAGCCGGCCTTGACGAGCGACGTGATGCCACCGCAGAGCACCGCCTGCTCGCCGAAGAGATCGGTCTCGGTCTCCTCGGCAAACGTGGTCTCGAGCACGCCCGCCCGGGTGCCACCGATCCCGCGCGCGTACGCCAGCGTGCGCTCCCGGGCGCGGCCGGTCGCGTCCTGGTGCACCGCAAAGAGACAGGGAACCCCCTGGCCGGCGACGAAGGTGCTGCGCACCAGGTGTCCGGGGCCCTTGGGTGCCACCATGCTCACGTCGACACCGGCAGGTGGATCGATGAGCGCGTAGCGGATGTTGAATCCGTGCGCGAACATCAGCATCTTGCCGACGTGGAGGTGGGGCGCGATCGCCTCGTCATACAGGGCGCGCTGACCGGTGTCCGGTGTCAGCACCATGATCACGTCCGCTTCCTCGCACGCGCCCGCAGGCGTCAGGACGCGCAGCCCCTCGGCCTGCGCGGCAGCGCGACTGCGGCTCGACTCGGGCAGCCCGACCCGGACGTCGTGCCCGGAATCGCGCAGGTTGAGCGCGTGGGCGTGGCCCTGCGAACCGTAGCCGAGCACGGCGACGGGTCTGCCCGACAGAGCCTGTGGATCGGCGTCTGCGTCGTAGTACATCCGAGCGGTCATCGATCGCTGCCTCCTCTGCGCTTGCTCATACGGTGCCGGTGGTGTCTCCGGCCACGCCAAGCTGGCGCGGCTCTGTCTGCGGCTCGTCGCCGTCGGTTGCGAAGTCCATGAGGCGGAAGCGCGCCTGGTCGCCCCGGACCAGTGCCACGACGCCGCTTCGCGCCAGTTCCTTGATGCCGTACGGCCGCATCAGGTCGATGAAGTTGTCGATCTTCTCCGCACTGCCGGTGACCTCGATGATCACCGAGCTGGCGGCGACATCGACCACCCGTCCCCGGAAGATGTCGACCAGATGCACCAGCTCGGTGCGTTCACCCGGTGGTGCCTGCATGCGGATCAGCACCAGCTCGTGGGCGACGTTGCGGAGCCCCGTGATGTCGTCGATGGTGATGACGTCGATGAGCTTGGCGAGCTGTTTGGTGGCCTGCTCCGCCTGCTGACGCCCGACGTGCACGGTGATGGTCATACGCGAGATGGTGTCGTCCTCGGTGGGTCCGACCGAGAGCGAGTCGATGTTGAAGCCGCGCCGGCGGATCATCGACGCAACGCGCTGAAGCACGCCGGGCTTGTTGTCGACCAGCACGGACAGCAGCCGGCTCTGGGTCATCAGCTCGCCTCGACGAAGTCGAGCATGCCCTTGCCGAGCGGCACGATGGGATAGACGTTTGCGTTCGGGTCGATGTTGAAGTTCAGGAGCACCGGGCCCTTGTGTGCCATCGCCTCATCGAGCATCCGACCGACATCTTCCAGACGGTCCGTGGACATCGCCTTCATGCCGAAGGCGTCACCCAGCTTCACGAAGTCGGGGGTGAAGGTCAGGTCCACAGCCGATCGGACGCCGTCATAGAAGTCGTCCTGGAACTGACGGACCATGCCGAGTGAGGAGTTGTTCAGGATGATGACGTTGACGTCGATGTTGTTCTCGACCATCGTCGCCATCTCCTGCATGTTCATGACGAAGCCACCCTCGCCGGTGACGCAGAAGACGGTCTTGCCGGGGTTGGCGAGCTTCACGCCCATCGAGGCGGGAAACGCGTAGCCCATGGTTCCGGTCCCACCCGAGTTGAGGAAGAGACCAGGCTTCCGGTAGTTGAACCAGAGCGCCGCCCAGATCTGATTCTGACCGACGTCGGCAAGTACGATCGCCTCGTCCTCGCAACGCGCATACATCGCCTCGAGGACCTCCTGTGGCTGGAGCAGCCCTGTGTGGTTGGCGAAGCGAACCGGATGCTCCTCCTTCCACTGATCGATCTGGGTGAGCCACTCATGCTCCCGCTTGGGCTCGACCAGCAGGTTCAGCTCGCGAAGCGCAACCTTCGCGTCGGCAACGACGCTCACGTGCGGAACGACGTTCTTGCCGATCTCGGCTGGATCGATGTCGATATGCACGAGGTGCTCGACGCGGGGCGCGAACGAGTCGAGCCGCGTGGTGACGCGGTCGTCGCAGCGCATGCCGATCATGATCAGCACGTCGGCCTCGCAGACCGCCTTGTTCGTGTACCCGGCGCCCATGAACCCGACCATCTGGAGCGCCATCGGATCCGTCACCGGGAACGCGCCGGTGCCGAGCAGCGTCCAGCCGACAGGGATGTGCGCCTGATGGGCCAGGTCCGCGAGCTCCTCCTCAGCGCGCGCGATGAGCACGCCGCGACCGGCGAGGATCACCGGGCGCTTGGCCGCCTTGATGAGCTCGGCGATCTGGCGCAGCTTCGCCGGGTCGGGCCTCGGCGGCGCGGGGTACGACCGCCGCCGCACCGGACCGTCAGGGTAGTTGAACACCGTGCGCGCCGCCTGCAGGTCCTTGGGAAAATCGATCAGGACCGGACCGGGCCGTCCCGTACGGGCGATGTGGAACGCCTCCTTGATGGTCGGAGCGATGTCCTCGACTCGCGTGATCAGGTACGAATGCTTGACCACCGACATGGTCGAGCCGATGACGTCGGACTCCTGAAAGCTGTCCGTTCCGATGGCCGTCGACGGCACCTGGCCGGTGATCGCGACAACCGGCACCGAGTCCATGTACGCGGTGGCGAGGCCGGTGACGAGGTTCAGGGCTCCAGGACCGCTGGTCGCGAACACCACGCCGACCGCCCCGCGCTTGCTGCGCGCGTAGCCGTCAGCGGCGTGGGCTCCGCCCTGCTCGTGGCGCACCAGGACGTGGTGGAGCGCCGGGTAGTCCGGGAGGTATCGATACAGCCAGAGATTGGCGCCGCCGGGATACCCGAAGATCGTGTCGACACCCTCGCGGATGAGCGATTCGAGGGCGACCTGCGCGCCGGTGAGCATGCGAGGCGGCTCTGTCTGGCCGTCGGGGCTTGCTGCTTCGGTCGCAGCCGCACTCGAGCGTTGATCCGTTCGGGTGGTGATCACTGGTAGTAGCGGTTGAGCGATCTGCGCACGAACTCTTCGCTCTCGTCGTGCCGAGGCGTGCCCGGAGCGAAACGATCCGCGCGTGCGGCGTCGAGACGTTCGGCGCTGGTGCCCTCGTTGTGGGTGCCTGCGTCCCAGCGA
>DASZJB010000086.1:0-2361 GCA_035948615.1 Candidatus Dormiibacterota bacterium | reverse complement strand
ACGGCGTCCTGGTGGTGCATCACAACGCGTCCCGCCGGGGAGTACCCCTCGCGTTGCTGACCTACTCGGCGCTCGTCCGCCTCAGCCGCCACGAACCTCCACGGTTCGACACGGTCCTGGATCTCTGCGCCGGCAGGATCGCGCTCGACGTCGAGGTCAAGGAACCCGGCTATGAGGCGGAGGTGATCGAGGCGGCGTCGAGGCGTTTTCCGCGTGATCGGTTGCTGTACACGTCCTTCGAGGAGCCGGTGATCAGCACGATCAAGCACCTCGATCCGAGTGCCCGCTGCGGGCTCCTGCTCGGGCCGGGCAGGCTCCGCAGCCGCACGCAGCGCTATGAAGGCATGCCGTTCGATCTCGCCGAACGATGTGGCGCCGATCTCCTGGCGGTTCATCAGTGGCTGGCACCGCTCCGCGGCCGGAGCCGGCGGATCCCCGGCACCGGGCTGCTGGCCGAGGCACAGGCGCGTGGGTTTCCCATGATGGTGTGGACGGTTGACGGCCCCCAGCGGCTGCGCGCCTACCTCGCAGACGGGCGAGTGGCGGGGATAATCACTGACCTGCCTGGGCTCGCGGTCGAGACTCGCCGTGAGCTGCAATCAGGGCCAGTCGGGAAGTGGGGCAGGCCCGATTTGACTCCGGCACGCGGGGAGCAGGGCGATTTCATGCCAGCGGACGTAACCGGACCAACTCGGGCCACGTTGACTGATCGAGTGCGCCCGGTGATCCCGAGATGACGCTACCTCGGGCGTACGAAGACCAGCTTGTCGAGCGTGCCAAACAGGACGCCGACGCCTTTGGGGAACTGTACGACCACTACTTCGGGCAGATCTACCGGTTCGTCTTCAGCCGACTGCGAGACCAGGAGGCAGCGGAGGACGTTACCTCAGAGGTCTTTTTCAAGGCACTCCGTGCAATCGGGCGATACAAACCGTCAGGCCACCCCTTCAGCGCCTGGCTCTATCAGATCAGCGTCAACGCCATCAATGATCATTACCGCAGCCGCAAACCGACCTCGAGCCTCGACAGCGCGATCGCCGTCGCTGATCCTGCTCGCCCGGTCGACGACCGGGTCGTTGACAGCGCCGAGGCCGCACGCGTGTGGGCGGCGATCGACGACCTCCCGCCTCAGCAGAGGGCCGCGATGACCCTGAAGCTCGGTGAGGACCTCAAGCTCGCCCAGATCGGGGAGATCCTGGGGAAGAGCGAGGGAGCGGTGAAGCTGCTCATCCATCGCGGGATGATCGGCGTCCGGCTCCGCCTCGGTGTCGTCGTCGCCGTCGAGGAGCAGGGCTGATGTCCTGGATGGGCGGATGGTTCGATCCCGAGCTCGAGGACCTGTTCCACGATGAGCCCGAACTGCTCGAAACCGCCAGGACGGTGCGCGCCGCGCGCCCCCGAGTGGAGGCGGACCCGCGGTTCCAGAACCGCCTCCGCGCTCAGCTCGTCGCCGAGGCGTCGCGTGGCCACAGCGTTCGTGGCGTGCGCCGCTGGTGGCGTCTCGGACCGGCGCACTTCGCCTGGGGCGGAGCCTTCGTCGGGGCAGCGCTCATCACCGCCACCGTCTTCACCTTCGTCGCGAACCACACTGTCGACCAGACCGTCACCGCATATTCGCAGCTCACCGCGCAGCATTCCGTGAGCCCGAACCAGGTGATCACGGTCGCGTTCAACCAACCGATGAACGAGCAGGTCGTCGAGTCGGGCGTCCACATTCAGCCCGCGATCAAGGTGTCGTTTGCCTGGAAGAACAACGACCTCGTGATCTCACCCGCGCACCATCTCTCGGCAAATACGCCCTACACGGTGACCATCGCCCAGACGGCGATCAAGGCTGCCTCGGGCGCGTCCGCGGCGGCGCCGATCAACATCACCTTCGGGACAGCGCCGACGCCGCCACCGGGACCCGTTGCACCGCCGGTGCTCAATCCCGAGGTTCTCGGATCGAATGGCACCGGCGGCTCGTTGTTCTACTCGCCGGATGGTTCGCTGCTCAGCACCGCCGGCCTGCCGCCGCAATCGGCCACGAGCTCACCGTCAGCGTCGGTCACCGCGGCCGCGACAACGCCGTCGGCCAGCCCGACCTTGACCCCCGAGGGCGCGACTACCCAGACGCCCGAGGTTCCCGGAAGCCTGATCGAATTCCCGCGCGCGGGCGTCCCTTGGCAGCTCGAGCCTTCCTCGCCGAGCGCGGCGGGCTTCTCGCCCAATGGCAAGTACCTGGCGTTGGCGCTGGATGACGGCAACGGCGGCTCGCGCATCATCACCCTCAGAAGCGACGGAACCCAGCGGGTGCGGCGCATCGACTCGCCGACCCCGGTGACCGCGCTGACCTGGGCGAGCAACGATCAGATCGTCTAC
>DASZJB010000085.1:0-28037 GCA_035948615.1 Candidatus Dormiibacterota bacterium | reverse complement strand
TATTCGCCCTGGATCCGGCCCGAGAACAGCCGCGCCGGGATGCTGGGTCTGCGTGGCGCGGTCGCGCCCGATGCCGGCCTGATCACGCGCGCGGTGGCGGAGATTCAGTCGGAGCTTTCGGCCGCCGGCGTGGCGGGAATGCCGCTCGGTGTCGACATCGCGGAGACGCCGATGCTGCTCGAGTTGCTCAGAGTCGGCATCGACGTCCGCGACGCGCAGCAGGTCATGCTCGATGCACGTCTCATCAAGTCACCTGACGAGATCGCACTGCTCTCCACAGCCGCAGCGATGGTGGACGGCGTCTACCAGGACATCGCCGAGGCATTGAAGCCCGGGGTGCGCGAGAACGAGATCGTCGCGCTGGCCAACAAGCGCCTCTACGAGATGGGATCAGATGACGTCGAGGCAATCAACGCCGTCTCCGGCGAGCGCTGCAACCCTCATCCGCACAACTTCTCGGATCGGCTGATCCGTCCCGGCGACCAGGCGTACTTCGACATCATCCAGTCCTTCAACGGCTATCGCACGTGCTACTACCGCACGTTCGCCGTCGGTCGCTCGACTCCCGCGCAACGCGACGCGTATGCGCGCGCTCGCGAGTGGATCGATTCCGCCATCGAGCAGGTGCGCCCGGGCACCAGCACGGATCAGATCGCGAGACTGTGGCCGGAGGCGAAGGACTTCGGGTTTCAGAGCGAGATGGCCGCGTTCGGGCTGCAGTTCGGCCATGGACTCGGTCTCGGCCTGCACGAGCGGCCGATCATCTCGCGGCTCAATTCCCTCGACCACCCCATCGAGCTGCAGGAGGGGATGGTCTTCGCGCTCGAGACGTACTGCCCCGCGACCGATGGGCAGTCTGCGGCGCGAATCGAGGAGGAAGTCGTGGTCACCCCGGGCGGCTGTTCGCTGCTGACCCTCTTTCCCGCCGAGGAGCTGTTTGTCACCAACAAGTATTAGCCGGTATGCACAACGATTCCAGAGGAGAGCTGAGTGATGACGTCAACCACTGACGGTACGGCCGCGACGGCGGGACCGCCGGGGATCGACCCGGGGACGCTGCACCACCCCGAGGGCAGCGTCGAGGTGCCGACCCAGCTGGCGCTCTACCGCCAGATGGTGCGCATGCGCAAGTTCGAAACGCGCGCCTACGACCTCTTCATGGAAAACCTGGTCAAAGGCACGAGCCATCTCTCCCTGGGGCAGGAGGCGATCGCGGCGGCCTTCGGTGAGGCGATGGAGCAGCAGGACTACACCTTCGCGACCTACCGCGGTCACGCGCACACGCTCGCGCGCGGCACCTCGATGACCGGTGTGATGGGCGAGCTGCTCGGCCGGACGTGTGGTGTGCTGTCGGGCAAGGGCGGATCGATGCACCTCACCGATGTGAGTCACGGCGTCATGGGGTCGTATGCGATCGTCGGTGCGCATCTCACGATCGCGCTTGGGGCTGCATGGTCTGCGCAGTACCTCGGCGAACGACGCGTCGCGGTCGCGTTCTTCGGCGACGGCACGACCAACATCGGCGCCTTCCACGAGGCGCTCAACCTTGCGGCGGTCTGGAAGCTTCCCGTGGTGTTCGTGTGCGAGAACAACATGTACATGGAGTACACGCCCATCCGTGCGGTCACCGCCGTCGCCAATCCCGCGGCCGATCGCGCCGCCGCATACGGGCTGGCCAGCATCCTCGTCGATGGCAACGACGCGGACGCGATGTACCTCACCGCGCGCGAGTGCCTCGACCGCGCTCGCGACGGGGGGGGGCCGTCGCTCATCGAGGCTCGCACCTATCGCAGCTCCGGGCACTCCCGTGCCGATCCCGGCAAGTACCGGCCGGACGCCGAAGTAGCGGCCTGGAAGGGGTACGACCCGATCGTGATCTACCGCGCGCGGCTCATGGGCAGAGGCGTCGGCGAGGCTGACCTCGATGCGATCGAGGAGACCGCCGACGGCGATGTCGAGACGGCGACGGTGAGCGCGAAGGCATCGCCCGCTCCAGGCGCGGACGACCTCATGCGCGACGTCTGGTCCGACGGGGGATGGTCATGGCGGAACTGACATATCGCGACGCCGTGGCGCGGGCGATCACGCAGGAGATGGAGCGCGATCCCAAGGTCGTCTTCCTCGGCGAGGATGTCGGCGGCGCCGGGGGAGTGTTCAAGGCAACGGTGGGGCTGCTCGAGCGCTTCGGCCCCGAGCGGGTGCGCGACACTCCCATCTCCGAGCAGGCGATCCTCGGCGCGGCCATGGGGGCTGCGATGACCGGGCTACGGCCGATCGCGGAGATCATGTTCGCGGACTTCTTCGCGGTCTGCTGGGATCTGGTCGCCAATCAGATCGCGAAGAGCTCGTACATGACCGCAGGCCAGGTGAGCTTCCCGCTGGTGATCAGATCCGGCAACGGCGGCGGTCTTCGGTTCGGTGCGCAGCACTCGCAGTCGGTCGAGAACTGGGCGATGGCGATACCCGGGCTCAAGGTCGTGGCGCCGTCGAATCCCGCCGACGTCATCGGACTTTTCGCCGCTGCGGTCCGGGACCCGGACCCGGTGATGTTCTTCGAGCACAAGGGGCTGTACTCCACCAAGGGCGAGGTCCCCGACGGCGAGATCGTCGACACCCTGGGGTCGGCGAAGGTGCTTCGCAGCGGCGCGGACGCGACCATCGTCGCCCTTGCGGCGATGGTGCCGCGCGCCGTGGCCGCGGCGGAGGCCCTGGCGCAGCGGGGGATCGAGGCCGGCGTGATCGACGTGCGCAGCCTCGTGCCGCTCGACACGCAGACGATCCTGCGCGAGGTGGCGGCCACGGGCCGGCTCTTCACCGTCGAGGAGAATCCTCGCCTCTGCGGGTGGGGCGCCGAGATCGTGTCGATCGTCGCTGAGGAGTGCTTCAATTACCTCGACGGGCCGCCGCTCCGCATCACCACGCCGCATATTCCGCTCCCATCCGCAGACGCGCTTGAGGACATGGCGATCCCGTCGACCGAGCGCATCGTCACCGTCATCGAGAGGGCAATGAAGTCATGAGCACCGTGCTTCACGCCGAAGCCATCGGCGCGCCGACCCAACTGATGATCGCCGGTCGGTGGGCGGATGCGTCCGATCACCAGACGTTCGATGTTGACGATCCCGCCACCGGTGAGGTGATCGCGACCGTCGCCAACGCCTCCGTCGAGGATGGGCTTGCCGCGGTCAGCGCCGCGTCCGCGGCGCTCCCCGGGTGGGCGGCGACCCCACCACGGCAGCGCGCGGAGCTGCTTCGCCGTACCTTCGAGCTCATGACCGAGCGCGCCGAGGACCTGGCGAGGCTGATCGTCAGGGAGAACGGCAAGGCCCTCCCCGATGCTCGCGGCGAGGTCGCATACGCCGCGGAGTTCTTCCGGTGGTACGCCGAAGAGGCCGTGCGCGCCGAGGGCCACGTGCAGACCGCACCGGCCGGGACCAACCGGATCCTCGTATTGCGCCAGCCGATCGGTGTCAGCATCCTGATCACCCCGTGGAACTTCCCCGCGGCCATGGCGACGCGCAAGATCGGGCCGGCGCTCGCGGCGGGATGCACCGTGGTCCTCAAGCCCGCGTCCGATACGCCGCTCACCGCGCTGGCGATGGGGGCGCTGCTCATGGAAGCCGGCGTTCCGGCGGGCGTGGTGAACATCCTGCCCTCGCGGCGTTCCGGCCCGGTCGTCACCGCGATGCTGCACGACCCCCGGGTGCGCAAACTCTCGTTCACCGGCTCAACCGAGGTCGGGCGTGGCCTGCTGCAACAGGCGGCGGACTGCGTCGTGAACTGTTCGATGGAACTCGGCGGCAATGCGCCCTTCGTCGTGTTCGACGATGCCGACCTGGAGAGCGCAGTCGCGGGCGCGATGGTGGCAAAGATGCGCAATGGTGGGGAGGCGTGCACCGCCGCCAATCGATTCCTGGTGCAGCGTGGTATCGCCAACGAGTTCAGCCGGCGCCTGTCCCAGACGATGGGCGCACTTCGAGTCGGCCCGGGCCTGCAGGAGGGCACGCAACTCGGCCCGCTGATCAATGCCGCCGGGCGCGACAAGGTGGTGTCACTTGTGGCCGGCGCGGTTCGTGACGGTGCTCGGCTGACGGTTGGGGGTGCGGTTCCTGATGGACCTGGCTTTTTCTATCCCGCGACAGTGCTGGTCGATGTGCCGGCTGGTGCGGCCATCCTGCGTGAGGAGGTCTTCGGACCCGTCGCACCGGTGGTTGTCTTTGACACCGAGGAGGACGCGGTGAAACTGGCGAATGACACCGAGTACGGGCTTGTCGCCTACGTGTACACGCGCGACCTGGCGCGTGGGTTGCGCGTCAGCGAAGCGCTGGAGTCGGGTATGGTCGGTCTCAACCGTCCGCTCGTCTCCGATCCGGCCGCGCCGTTTGGTGGTGTCAAGCAGAGCGGTCTCGGTCGCGAGGGTGGCCACGACGGACTCCTCGAGTTCATGGAGAGCAAGTACATCGCAGTGACCTGGTGACCACCTGAACGCTCATCGGTGGGGCCGTGACGCGCGGTTGCGTTCTGGGAAATGCCCGACAGAGGCGGAACATCCGAGGTAGACTGGGGACGTCTAGAAAGGAACCCCAGATGGCCTGGATTTGGTGGCAGCAGCGTCGTGCAGACCACGCTGAAAGCCGGTCGATCAAGTCGTATCTGCAGCAGCGAGACGCGTCCCGCGTGATGTGGGACGTGGTAGTCGAGGCGAGGCGGGAGGCGGAGTCGCGCCTGCGTCTTGAGGCAGCCCTGCAAGCGCAGCGGGTCTGACTGCAATTCCCGGCGCGGGATTGCTGGCGCTGGTCGGTGGCGATGAGTTTCATCCAGGCAACGAGCCGCAGGACGCACTCCTCGCCGATGCCGCAAGTGGCCCCGCGTATGTCGTCGCCACCGCAGCAGCGCGATCGCGCCCGGAGATGGCCGTCGGGCATGCGCAGGCGTGGTTTCAGCAATTCGGGTTGGACCTCATCGAGCTGGCCGTGTACACAAAGGCGCAGGCGCGTGACGCGACGCTTGCCGAAACCGTTGCCGGAGCGGGGTTCTGCTACCTCCCCGGCGGCGATCCCGGGCTGGTTGCGTCGGTACTGAGAGACAGCCCCGTCGGCAGCGCGATCATCCGTGCCTGGAGGAACGGCGCATCGCTGGCGGGCTCGTCAGCCGGAGCGATGGCGCTCTGCTCCGCAACCCTGGTCCGTCAGTCGTTCCCGGGGCACACGGAGCGCCGCGCGCTGCAGGGGCTCGACGTGATCCCCGGAGCCGCTGTGCTTCCGCATCACGACACCTTTGGTGCGAAGTGGTATCCGTCGGCGCGGACAGCGTTGCCAGGCGCTGTTCTGATCGGCGTCGACGAGCGGACGTGCGCCCTCTGGGAATCCGGAGCGTGGCGATGCCTGGGTGCGGGTGGCGTCACCATGTACGTCCCCGGCGGTGCTCCAGTACGGGCGACATCCGGAGCACTCGATGGAATCCCGCAACCGTTGGTGGTCGCTCGCTGACGACCGTCTGGAATGCAGCCGGAGCTAGCTGGCGCGCTGGCGCTCGGTCCGAAACCGATCCACGGCCATGAAGATGCTCTCGTCCAGCCACTCGTAGAACCGCTGTCGCTGCGCGGTGTCGGTGGCCATGTCGGTTTCCTCGGTGCGGCGCACGATCCAGGGGGGCACGCCATCGGCGATGACGCCGCTACCGACGTGAACGCGGACGAGGGTGTCGTTCTCCTCCATGACCTGAATGGTGACCTTGAGAATCACGCCGGTGTGATCCACGAGCCGCCAGCTCTGCTCCCAACGCGCCTTCCGGTTGAAGTCACGCGCCACGTGGACCGTCTCGTCGGCGATGACGCTCTCGCCGGTTTGAGCCGCGCCGGAGAGCAGCCTGCGAACGTTGGCATCGAGGTCTCGTGCGACCCAGCTCACCAATGACGGTGCCCGGTTGTCGATGTCCGGCAATCCGCCGCTCGGTGTGGTCTCAGAGCCCACCGCGCGGACCACGCCGGCGTGCCGCCGGCAGTAGAACTTTCCGCCTGCGCTGACGCCGTGTTCCGGACAGTAGGCCGCTCCGCACGCACGTCCGCGCCCATCGCGGTAGGCGCAGGGCTGGGCGGTATCATTGGAACAACCAGGGAGGGTGCAGACGACTCCGGTGCTCGTTGCGACCATCGGGGCGGGTGGTTCCTGGGAGACGCGGGGACGGCTTCGACGGAAGAGCTGGCTCATCGCTGAACGTAATGAAGCGCAGGCCGGCGCCTCGTGGACGGGGTTGTCCGACATCTCGCGAAACCGCGTTACACGCCGGTGACCGGGAAGGGGTGTCTGACGCCGCCAGCGGGTGCAGGGTGTTAGCCTTGCTGTAACGTTTACTTAGCGAGGAACCATAAAGGAGCCTGGGGGTACGAGTTCCGGGCGCGCCGCGTCGAAGCGCCGCGACGGCGTCGGAGCACCACCCCCAAACCTCATGGCGACATCGAATCCGGAGCCGCCCGCGGCTGACGAGCGACCGGATCCGATCCGTGCCGTGGTGTCCCGGGTCACCCCGCTGGACGAGGAGCCGCCAGCTGCGGCGGTCGCGAAGGGCCCCAGCGACGAGGCTGCCACGGGTGCGCCGTCCGCGGGCCGTGGTGGGATTGACGCTCTCCATCGCGGACCGTTTGGCTACCTGCAGCTCCTGGGTCCCGGGCTCATCACCGGTGCCTCGGACGACGATCCGTCGGGCATCGGGACCTACTCGCAGGCGGGCAGCCAGTTCGGTCTCGGGACGCTCTGGATGGCGATCTTCACCTTCCCCCTCATGATCGCGGTCCAGGAGGCATGTGCGCGAATCGCGCTCCAGACCGGTGTTGGCCTCGGTACCTCGCTGCGCCGGAAATTCCCATCCGTTCTGGTCGGCGTCTGCATCGTCCTGGTCTTCTGTGCGAACACGATCAACGTCGGTGCGGACCTCGGCGCGGTCGCAGCAGGGGGCTCGCTGCTGACCGGCAGCCATGTCCAACCTGCGTGGCTGCTCGTTCCCATTGCCGTCCTCATCGGCGTGATGCAGCTCAAGCTCTCGTACTCGATCATCTTTCGATGCTTCAAATACCTGACCCTGGCTCTTTTCGCCTACGTGGTCACGGTGGTCATCGTCCACCCCCCGCTGCTGGCAACGGTCAAGGCGACATTCATCCCGCACATCGAATTCAACAAGGACTTCATCGGCATCGTGGTCGCGATTCTGGGCACGACGATCAGCCCGTACCTCTTCTTCTGGCAGTCATCAAGTGAGGTCGACGAGATGAAAGCCGCCGGAGCCACGACCGAGCAGGAGCGCCGCGGGACAACACGGAAGGAGCTGCGGGCCGCGCGTATCGACGTATTCGTCGGAATGCTCTTCTCGCAGCTGGTCATGTACTGCATCATCCTCACTGCCGGGACCGTCCTCCACTCGTCCGGACACACCGGCATCCAGAGCGCGCAGCAAGCTGCGCAGGCGCTCAAACCACTGGCGGGACCGCTCGCATCCCTGATCTTTGCGCTCGGTCTGATCGGCACCGGGCTGCTCGCGATTCCTGTGCTCACGGCAAGCGCCGCGTACGCCGTGAAGGAGTTCTTCGGCTTTCGCGGGGGTCTCAGCGAGACCCCGCTCTCGAGACCGACGTTCTATGTACTCATCGTGATCGCGCTGGTCGGCGGGCTCTTGATGAGCGTCCTCAACATCAACCCCATCCAGGCACTCGTCGTCACCGCGATCGTCAACGGGGTGGTTGCTCCACCGATCCTCGTGCTGATCGCGCTGCTCGCCCGTGATCGAGGGGTCATGGAGGAGCATCGCAGCGGAACCGTGAGCGCCGTGTTGGTGTGGATCGCGGCGATGCTGATGGGAGCTGCCGCAGTGACCATGATCGTGACTCTCGTCTGAAGCGACACGCGCGCCCTCAGCGCGCTCCACAGGTGGGCAGCGAATACAGCGTGTCGGTGGTGGCGTCGACGATCTCGAGGATCCCATTCGCCGTCACAGCAAGCCCTTGCGGCGCCGGAAGGTTCACCGCGACTGCACGCGACGCTCCTGACGCCGGATCAATGGCGACGACATCGTGTCGATCCAGTTCGGTGACATAAAGGAGCCCCGCATAGGCGACGACCTCGTCGAGATCCGTGAATCCACCGATCTTCATCACGGTTCCAGCTGTCGTGACTCTGACGAGCCCGGGCGACGATTCACTTGCAACGAAGATCTCACCTGAGGCAACGGCGGTGGCGGCGACCGGTCGTCCGAGGTGGGTCGCGATCACGCGGGGATCAGGGGGTCCGCTCAGCGACACTTCGAGCAGCGTGCCCACCGGGCTGTCAGGTACCAGCAGTGTCTGGCTCGTCGCAGCGACCGATATCCCGTCGATCCCGGCATTCGCGGTGCGATTGGGAAGGGTCACGACCTCGTGGCGGAGTGGCGTGATCTCTTCGATCGCGTTGATGTTCTGCTGTGCGACATAGATGGCGGAGGCTGCGACCGCAACGCCTTCCGGGCCACCGCTCACGATCGTGGTCGTCACCCCGCTGCCATCCGGGTTCAGGCCGATGAGCTGGCCGGCCTCACGTGCGCTGACCCAGAGGTGACCCGAACTGTCGATCGCGATGTCGTCGGGCGACACGGTGAAGTGGTGGATGACGCTGAGCGCGGATCGGGTGACCGCGGAACCGCAACCGGCGAGGGTCGCGACGGCGGACGGAGTCGGCGTCGTTGTCGTTGTCGGTGCCGGGACCGGGGCCCTCGGAGTGTTCGGTAAGGGCGTGTGGGTCACGGGACTCGCGCACGCCGCGAGCGTGAGGACCGTGAGTA
Organism: Candidatus Dormiibacterota bacterium; assembly: GCA_035948615.1. Taxonomy (GTDB): domain Bacteria; phylum Chloroflexota; class Dormibacteria; order Aeolococcales; family Aeolococcaceae; genus Palsa-851. The sequence continues at coordinate 19,232 of DASZJB010000085.1, read as the reverse complement.
TGGAGCTGATCGAGGCGGCCCGTCGTTGCCCCGGGCATGCGCGGTCGGCCTCTCGCCGAGTGACCGGGTGTCCCAATGCGCCGCGAGATCGCGGCGCCATCTCACTGCGGCGGCTCGTAGTCGATGCCGTCGGGATAGAAGAGTCGAGACGGACCACTTCCCATGAACGTCCAGATCACCTGGTTGGTAGCGGGATCGACAACTATGATCCGGCTGTCAAAGTCGTCGCAGATTGCCACCCGATTGCTGGCGAGTGGTATGGCGATCGACGTGTGATTGAGCTCGGCGCGGCCGGACGGCCGGTAGTACCACAGCGTTTTGCCCGTGCTGCTGAGGCGCACGACTGCTCCCGGCAGCGAGTAGTCGGTGAGGAGCACCGATCCACCGGGCATCTCCATCCCGTCGGACGGATAGCGAACCGGCGCGCGCACCGACCATGCCGCAGCGCCGCCCGGTACCAGGGAGGTCACCCAGCTCCCGCCGATCTCGGTGACGATGAGCGACCCGGTCGGCGTGGGAAAGGCGCCGTTGGGCTCCGCGAAGCTCTTCGGCGGATTGTGCCGGCACGCGCGATTCCCGAGCGTTCCCAGCCACGCTCCTGCCGCGCTGAGATGCACCAGGCGGCAGTTGCGGATGTCGGCGACCCAGATGGTTCCGTCTGGCTGTGGCACGGCGTCATCCGGTTCGTTGAAATACCCGACAGCGCTGCTGCGAACGTCATATTTGCCAACCTGCCAGAGAATCGTTCCGGTTGCTCTGTCGATCGCGGTGACTGTCTGACGGCCCTCCGCGTTGGCGATGATGGTTTTGCCGTCCGCCGTGTAGAAGGCGTCGTCGGGTGCTCCGAACCGAACCGGGAGCTTCTGCCCGGGTCGTGGAAACATCCAGTCGACCACCCCGTTTGCGTTGATCTCGATGATCCTGCCATTGCCGCGGTCGGCGATCAGCAGCTTGCCGGTGAACGGCACGCCCGGAGGCAAGGCGGCAAGGGCGAACGACGCACCGGGCAGACGGCTCGGTGAGGCGTGAGGAGGCGCCGGCGCGGTAGGGGATGCTGTGTGAGACGAGGGCGTCTTGATTCCCGGACTCGCCTTCGGCGTGGCAACCAGGGCGGCCGACGGTGAGCACGCGGTCAACAGGAGGAGGAATGACGCCGTTACCCAGGTTGCTGTGTTTGCGGCCCTCACGGAACGTTGTGACCCTGACGACCAAGGGCCATGGGCAGCGTGCAGCCAGGTTTCGAGATCACTTCGAGCCCAATGATTGCGCATGGGGGCGGCGGGTGGCGCACGGACCGCCCGGCCTCGCTAGAGCGGGATCCGCTGACCATGACCGAAATCCTGCCGGTCCGAGCCCCGGCGCACGTCCACGACCCCCGTGCCGAAGACCTGCCAGCCATCACCGTCGGTCGCGATCGCCGTGTGCTCCGCGACTCCGAGGAAACGCACGCTTGGAGGCAGCCGTCGGGGCGCGCGATCGCGCAACCAGCGGATCCACCAACCGGACAGCGCATCCCAATGAACGCCGAGAGCCGTCGTGGGGAGCAGCCCGAGCCCGCTGGCAAAGGGAAAGGGCATTCCGGTTGCGCCCGCGATCATCGCTCCGGCGCTGCAACCGCCAAAGACGCCGCCTCGGTTAAGCAGGCGCTGCACACCGTCCCACAGCGGCGTACCGCTCAACGTCTGCGCCAGGTACTTCGGGCTCCCTCCGCTGAAGAAGACCATGCTCACGTTGTCCAGTAACGTTGCCGTGTTCGCGTCGAGTGCGTCGATACGCGTACGGACACGGACAGGGTGCCCGGTGATGCCGAGCGACTCGTAATGACGCACCCCCATGGCGATCCATCGCTCGAAGACGGAGTCGCCCTCGCGCCCGCTGGCGGTCGCCAGGATCGCGACGGAGCCATCGCCTGCGGCGCGCGAGAGCGCGAAGCGCTCGGCCTCCGCTGCCCATGGCTCGAACTCCCCGGAGCCCAGCAGGAGGAAACGCCCCTGTTCCATCCCCATTCAAGGCGCCTCCAGGGCGGCGGGGACCGGCCGGCGGACGGTGCCGGGCCGGAACGCGGGCGAAGCGGCCACATCGACATCAGCACGAAGCAGATCGACTGTCACCAGCGCCGCCGCAACCGCCAGCACCGCCGACGACGCCACACCTGCGACGGCACCCCACACACTGAGCGGTGAGAGCAATGCCGCCTTGACGACGAACACGTCGACGGTGAGCGACAGCGGGATCAACGCACGCCAGTTGAACGCAGTACCGGGGCGCGCGAGCCACCAGATTGCGGAGAACACGTACGGCTCCACGAGGTAGTACGGAAAGACGCTCTTGGCGAAGAGCGGAAGGAAGCACGACGCAACCGTGAGCAGACCGGTCAGCCCCACGTGCGTGGTCGCGAGCGCGGGCTTGCGCCGCAGCGTGATTGCAATCAGCGCAGCCGCCACCGCCGCGCCGATGTAGACATCGAATTCCCGCACGAGCCCCGCCCACGATGCGTGTCGTGCGAGGATCCAGAAGGATCCGCTGCCGATATCGAGGCCGCCACGATTCGTGACCAGCGCACGGAGCACCGTCGACCCGTCGGCGAGGATGAACGGTGTGAGGCCGATGCAGACGGTGATGATCATGGCAACCGCTGTGATTGCCATCGGGCGAATCCGGCGCGACGCGAGCGGGGCCAGAATGAGCGGAATCGCGCAGAATCCGGCGATCGTGCGCGTCAGGATCGCCGCACCAAGCGCGATACCCGTCAACGCACGGCGATTGCGCAGTGACCACGAGATGGCCAGTAGGAGCAGGTACATCTCGACGGGCTGCTCGACGTGACCGTAGTCGAGGATGCCGATCCACAGCGCGGGGGCGAGCAGTATCGTGGCTGCGACCGGGAGCGGCCGGCGCACACCACCACGCGCTGCTCCTATCAACTGAACGGCCTGGTACGCCAGCAGGAGCACGAAGAGCGACACGATCGCTCCGGTGAGCGCCGCACGGCCGGCGAGACTGCCGGCCCACCCCAAGGCGTTGGCCAGCGCAGCCGCGGGGATCACGGGAATCAGCCCGAACGGGCCGTTGTCGTTGAACACGCCGCCGGAGAACTGCGCGGAATAGACGAGCAGGGGATGACCGGATACCGCTGTCTCGGCTGACGGCCAGAAGAACAGGTCGAGGTCGGACGGTGTGGTCTTCAGCACCAGCGGGGCAAGAGTTGATGCCGCCACGAAGGCCGCGCCGAGTCCCAGTGTCGCGGCCCGGCTGGTCACCGCAACATTGTGATCGCCGTATCCCGCCGGCGATTCCTCACCATGGATACGCATGCCGCGAACTGCGCCTGTTCCCCGTGACCCTCGGCTCGTCGGGAGATTGGTCGCTGTCTGCGCACCCAACGCGTTCAAAGGCACGGTCACCGCCCAGGCCGCCGCCGCGGCGCTGGCGCGCGGGGTTCGCGACGCGGCCGCGGATGCGATCGAGATGCCGGTGGCTGACGGAGGCGACGGTACCCTCGACGTGCTCCTCCGCACACGCCGATCGGCGGCGCGCGTGACTCGTCATCGGGTGACCGGCCCGACCGGCGCACCTGTCGTCGCTCGGCTCGGATGGTTCGGACGGGACGAGGCCATGGTCGAGCTTGCGGAGGCGTCAGGGCTGCGGCGTCTCGGGACCGGCGCGCTCGACGCGCTCCACGCGACTTCGCGCGGCACCGGAGAGCTCATCCGCATCGCTCTCAACGCCGGGGCCCGAACGGTTGTCGTCGGAGTTGGCGGGAGTGCGAGCACTGACGGGGGCGCGGGCCTGCTCCAGGCGCTCGGTGTGCGCTTGACCGGGGCGGACGGGCGGGAAATCAGTCCGGGCGGAGCGGGCCTCGAGGAACTCGACGGCATCGATCTGAGCACTGCTCTGCCGGCCTTGTCGCGGTGCTCGATCCAGGTTGCCTGCGACACTCTGAGTCCGTTGTTCGGACCCCAGGGTCCGGCCCAGATGTTCGCGCCGCAGAAAGGGGCGTCCGCCGACGATGTGCGCCGCCTCGAACGGGCACTCACGCGTTTCGCGGCTGTGGCATCACGCCACGGGTACGGGGATCTCGCGTCGATTCCGGGGGCCGGTGCCGCCGGTGGGTGCGGATTCGGGCTCGCCATCGCCGGCGCGCAACTGGTGGCCGGCGCCCGGCTCGTGTGCGACTCGGTCGGGCTCGACACGGCACTTCGCACCGCGGGGGTGGTGATCACCGGTGAGGGGCGTCTGGACCGCCAGACAGCGACCGGAAAAGCGCCTGCGGAGGTCGCCGCGCGCGCAGCGGCCTCCGGCGTCCCGTGCATCGCCATCGCCGGCTCGGTGCTCGATCCGCTGCCGGATCTGTTCACCGTGGCGCTGTCGCTCGCCGACTTCGGTCCCGTCGTGGATCCGATGGCCCACACCCGCGCACGGTTGCGCAAGGCGGCACGGCGGGCGATCGAAGATATGCGCGCAACCCCGAGCCGCGCGGACGCTTTCTAGTCTCGACGCAGACCCATCGTCCGCATCCATTCCAGGCTGGACGGCGTGTCGACGAGTGGGCGGTATTCGAGACCGACAAAGCCGTCGTATCCGAGGCGATCCAGCTCGAGCAGGAAGTCACCGATCGGCTGGGAACCGGTTCCGGGTTCGTGCCGTCCCGGGACGTCGGCGATCTGGACATGTGCCACCAGCGGGAGATATGTCCGCAGACAGTCCAGCGCATCCTCGCCTGCCATGGCCGCGTGGTACTGATCGAGTTGCAGCCTCACACCGGAGTCATTCACCGTCCGCACCAGATCCGCCGCGGTAGCGACCCTGCTCGCCCAGTATCCGGGGATGTCGACATTGTTGATGGCCTCAACCAGCAGGGTGATTCCCGCTTCACGCACGAGGGGTGCGGCGGAGTTGAGATTCGCGATCGCCGTGTGGTGAGCCTCGTCGCTACTCACCGCTGCAGGCGGAATGCCCACCAGCGCATTGAGCCTTGAAGTGCCGATCCGCGTCGCGAACTTGATCGCGTCGCGTAGCGTCGCATCGAACTCGGCCTCGCGACCCGGAAGTGCAAGCAGCCCGCGTTCGCCGGCAGCCCAGTCACCTGCGGCGGGATCGAACACGACCATCGCGAGCTCGAGGTCGTCGAGAATGGATGCGACACGATCCGCATCCAGCTCGTGCGGGAACAGCATCTCGACGTGTGTGAAGCCGGCTACCGCGGCGGCCGCGAAGCGCTCGTATGGGTCCAACTCCTGCCAGAGCATGCTCAGGTTCGCAGCGAACCGAGGCACGGTCAGCTGCTGCCCGGGGGCTCGTCAGGCGCACCTGACTGGCGATCCCAGAACTTCACCAGCGCTGACATGTCCTCGCCGGCCCATCCGCGTGCTTTCGCCTCGAGGTAGTACTGCTCCACGAGCCCGCCGATGAGGAGGGGCACGCCGGCCTGGACCGCCTCGGCGTGGATGATCGACAGATCCTTCGCGATCAGTCCGATCGGGGTGGCCGGGCTGAAGTCCCGAGCGGTGAAGCGCGGGAGATTGCGAAGCAACATTGCGGAACTGCCGAAGGACGTTCCGATCACGTCCTGGACGATGCCGAGATCCGCGCCGAGCCGAACGGCGAACGCAGCCGCCTCTGACGCGGCCATGGTGTGCACGGCAACCAGGTACTGGTTGACGAGCTTGATCGCCTGACCCGCTCCGATCGGTCCGCAGAGCCGGATCTTGGAACCGAAGGCTTCGAGGACCGCGAGCGCCCGCTGAAACGTCGCGTCGTCACCTCCCACCATCACCGTGAGGGTTCCGGCCTCGGCTCCAGCCGGGCCGCCCGACACCGGCGCATCGAGGAACGAAGCACCCCGGCCTGCGAGGATTGCCGCGCAGTGCCGGTTGAGCGCCGGGCTCACCGTCGAATGGTCGGCATAGATCTGACCCGCGCCGGCCACCGCCGACATCGCGGTGTAGACCTGCCGAACGGCATCCTCGGTCGGCAGCGCGGTGAGCACGACCTCCGAGCCGGCCGCCAGATCTTCCGGCAGCGCCACGACGGTCGCGCCCCGCTCCCGCAGTGACCGCACCGCCGCATTCTCCGAGCGGTTGCAGATGGCCACATCGTGGCCCGCGGTGATCAGACGATCCGCGATTGGCCGGCCCATCTTCCCGATCCCGACCACCCCGATCTTCACCAGAGCGCCCCACGTCCGACGTGAACCATGAGCCGATTATCCGTGTACGTCGCCCCGCGTCGCGGTGCTCGGTCGCTGCGGACCGTCGCCGCCGATGAAGGTGCAAGGATCGCGGCGCTAGCCGGTGTTCTGCAGTCCCGCGGCGATGCCGTTCACCGTCAAGAGCAGGAGCTGCTCGAGCCGCCGGCGATCGGCATCCAGCGCGTCGCCGCTGCGTAAAGCACGCAGCGCGCGAAGCTGCAGATGACAGAGTGCATCGATGTACGGATTGCGCAGCTCGACTGCCCATGAGAGCACCCGGCGCTTCTCGAGCAGACGAGACTGACCGGTGACCGCAAGGATCCGCTCGATGGTGCGGTCGTATTCCGCGAGGATCAACTCGGCGATGCGTGGTTGCCTGCCGAGACGAAGATATTCGGTGGCCATGAACCGATCGGTCTTGGCGAGGCTCATCTCGGCGTTGTCGATGAGCACATTGAGCAACGGCCATTGCTCATAGGCGATGCGCAACTCGTCCAGGCTTGCTCCGGCGAGTCCGCTGCCGATCCCATACCAGCCGGGAAGGTTGAGCCGGATCTGCGACCACGCGAAGACCCACGGAATCGCGCGGAGCGATGCCAGGCTCCTGTCGCCGCCTCGGCTTGCCGGTCGGGATCCGAGATTGAGCCGAGCCAGTTCGCGGACCGGTGTCACCTCGGCGAAATACTCGGCAAACCCGTTGCTCTCGATCAGTTCGCGGTACGCGGTGCCCGCGCCGTCGTCGAGCGTTCGCGCGAGCGCTGCGAAACGGTTGGCTGCTCCCTCGTTATGTCGGCGCGCCGCCGTTGTCGAGGTCAGGAGCACGGCGGACGTCACCTGCTCGAGATGACGTTGCGCCAGGGTTCGGTTGCCGTACCGGGCGAAGATGACCTCGCCTTGCTCGGTCACTTTGAAACGCCCCGACACCGAACCGGGCGCCTGCGCCATCACCGCGCGATTGGCCGGCCCACCGCCCCGCCCGAGTGCACCGCCGCGCCCGTGGAACAGCGTGAGCTGGACCGATTGTTCTGCCGCCCACGCGGCGAGGTCGGCCTGAGCCGTGTACAAGGCGAGCGTGGCGGTGACCGGCCCGCTCTCCTTGGCCGAGTCGGAGTAGCCGAGCATCACCTCGAGACCACGTCCGGTCGCCGCCATCCGCCGGCGGACGGGTTCGAGAGTCAGCATCGTGTCGAGCGTCTCGCGCGAATTGCGCAGGTCCGCAATGGTCTCGAAGAGTGGAATGACGTCGAGCTCGGGGGCGGCACCGGGTGCGCAGGCCCGATCCGCGAGCGCATAGACCGCCTCAATGTCGTCGGCGCTCCGGGTGAAGCTCACCACGTAGCGATGGCAGACGCGCGTGCCGAGCCGTTGCTGCAGGAGCGCGACGGTGCGCAGGGTGGCAACCACCTCCTCGGTCTCGGGTGAGCGTGCGCCTCCTGCGTCGATTTCTGCGAGCGCGTTGCGATGCACGCTGCTGTGCTGACGGATCTCGAGATCCGCGAGGTGAAAGCCGAACGTCTGCGCCTGCCAGATGAGCTCGTGCAGCTCTCCATACGCCTGGCGGGGAGCCCCCGCCGTGGCGAGCGCATCCTGGACGCCGAGAAGGTCGTCGACCAGCTCATCCGGGCCCGCGTACGCCAGGGAGAGGTCCGCGCGGCGGGTTGCTCCGATTCGCTCGGCAACCAGCAGGAGGAACTCGCGGTAGGGCTCACCCGGAGACCGCGTGCCAATCGCCGCGGCGCGTCCGCCGGCGATCCCTCGCGCGACGCGAAGCCGGCTGAGAAAGCGCGCGTCGGGTGGCGTGGTCGCGGAGTCGGCGGTCAACCCCGTGCCGATGCGAGCGCACGCGGCTTCCAGCCCGCGAAGAATGTGCTCGGACTGGATGAGCATGGTCTCGCGGGTCACTTGAGCGGTGATGTGCGGGTTGCCGTCTCGATCACCGCCGACCCAGCTGCCGAACCGCAGAAACGCCGGTGCGGGTGGGAGGCGTGTGCCCGTATCCGCGGCGTCAAGCGCCGCACTGAGCTCCCGGTAGACCGCCGGAACCAGACGGAACAGCGTCTCGTCGAAGACGCCCATGAGAGCGCGAACCTCATCGAGGGGTTGCAGCTCCTGGCTTCGCAGCTGGGCCGTCCGCCAGAGTCCGTCGACCTCCTCGAGCAGCCGGCGCCTGGTCTCCGGCGGCGGCGCATCTGATGACCGCACCTCGCTGAGACGCTCGAGCTGGTCGCCGACTCGCCGAAGCGCCGAGGTCACTGCTCGTCGCCGCGCCTCGGTCGGATGCGCGGTGAACACCGGATGCACCCTCATATTCGCGAGGAGTGCGTCGAGCCCTTCATTCCCCAGCTCCGCGCGCACCGTCGCAAGCGCGTTCGTGAGTGCTTCCGCGGGCCCTGCCGCGCCGGAATCGCGGAGCGCGCCGGCTCGGTAGCGCTCCTCCGCGAGGTTGACGAGGTGGAAATAACATGTGAACGCGCGCGCCACCTGCTCGGCGCGATCGAGCGACCATGACGATACGAGCGTGTCGGCGTCCGAGTAGCCACCTCGGCGTTCGTCCTGAGCCCGGGCTCGGATCACGGTTCGCCTCAATGCCTCCACGTCGGCGAGCAGCGCGGCGCCGCCGTGCTCGGCGATGACCTCGCCGAGCGCGTCACCTACCAGGCGGACCTCCTCGCGTAGCGCGCGTGGCACCTGCTGCACCGCAGCGTCGCGAGGGCTCCGGTCGCTGGTGACGGGCTCGGCTGGAATCGCCATGCAACCGAGACCATACCGGCGTACCCGTCTTTGGCGCAGCACCATCGCGGCACCCGCGAATCCATGGTCCGGGCGCCCCGTACACTAGCCCTGGTGATCACCAGCGGCCTGCCGGCAACCGTGGGAGTGGTTGGCCTCGGCCGGTTTGGACGCCTCTGGGCGTCGACGCTGCAGGGCGACTTCACGCTCAGGGCATACGACTCCGACCCGCTGCAGCGCGCGGACGCCGAACTGCTCGGGTTGGCCACCGCTTCTCTGCGCGACACGCTCGCATCCGACGCGGTCTTCTACTGTGTCCCCATCTCCGAATTCGAGGCAACCATCAAGCAGCACCTTCCGTACTTTCAGGATCTCGGTGGGACGCGAACCCTCATCGACGTACTCTCCGTGAAGGTGCACGCGCGCGAGGTGTTCCGCCGTCATCTTCCCCCCGCGTATCAGGCGCTGCTCACCCACCCGCTCTTCGGGCCGGACAGTGTCGCGGCGAGCGGGATGACCGGTCAGACGATCGTGATCGACGGCTACCGTCTCTCGCCGGAAGCCCTGCAGGCGTGGGCGCGCTACTTCGAATCCAAGGGGCTCGAGGTCGTGGCGATGTCAGCCGACGAGCACGATCGACTCGCAGCCGAGAGTCAGGGCGTCACCCATTTCGTCGGTCGCACCCTGGAACGGTTCGGGTTCGCGGCGACGCCGATCGACACCCTGGGCACCAGGCGGCTGCACGATGTGACCTCGCAGGTGAGCAACGACACCTGGCAGCTCTTCGTCGATCTGCAAACACTCAACCCGCACACCAGGGCGATGCGCCTGCGCCTCTCGGAAGCCCAGGACTCGGTCTTCGACCTGTTGCTCCCCAATCGCGTGGTCACCGACCGCATGGTGGTCGGCATCCAGGGCGGGCGCGGCAGCTTCAACGAGGACGCAGCCCGGTACTACATGGGTCGCACGCCCGATGTTCTGTGCGAGATCGTGTATCTGCACACCACCGAGCGCGTCCTGCGCGCGCTCCATGAGGGTGAGATCGATCGCGGCGTTTTCGCGATTCACAACTCCGTCGGCGGCATGGTCGGCGAGTCGGTGACGGCAATGGCCCGCTATCGCTTCGCGATCGTGGAGGAGTTTGCGATCAAGATCTCGCACGCGTTGATGATCGCCGCCGGCGCCGACCTCTCGGAGGTCGACACCGTCATGGCCCACCCTCAGGTGTTGCGCCAGTGCCGCACCAACCTCGAGAAGAAGTACGCGAATCTCAAGCAGACGAGTGGGGAGGGCGACCTCATCGATCAGGCGAAGGTGGCCGAGCTGCTCGGGACAGGTGAGCTTCCGCCGTCGATCGGCACCATGGGGAGCAGGACCCTCGCCGATCTCAACGGCCTGCGCGTGGTCGAGGACAACCTCCAGGACCTCGACCAGAATTTCACGAGCTTCCTATGGGTCGAGCGGCCCCATCAGCGCTAGGAGAGGGGGACGGTCTGCAGGCTGTGCATGAGCGAGAGGAATTCCGAGAAGGACAGGCTCTGTTCAGCATCTGAGAGTGCCTTGTCAGGATCCGGATGCACCTCGATCAGCAGACCGTGAGCGCCCGCGGCTCGTGCGGCTTTCGCCATCGGCGCGACGTAGGCACGATGACCGGTTCCATGACTTGGATCGACGATGACGGGAAGATGCGTCAGCTCACGGAGCACCGGTATCGCGCACAGGTCGAGCGTGTTGCGCGTACTCGTCTCGAAGGTTCGTATCCCCCGCTCGCACAGCATCACCTGCTGATTGCCGATGGCGAGGATGTACTCCGCGGCGCCGAGCCATTCGTCGATGGTGCTCGAGAGCCCGCGTTTGAGCAAGATCGGGCGATCGATCTTGCCGAGCTCGCGCAACAGGTCGAAGTTCTGCATGTTCCGGGTCCCAACCTGGAGCACGTCGACCATCTCCGCCATTCGCCGGACCTGGTCCACAGCCATGACCTCGCTGATGATCGGCATACCCGTAGCCCTGCCGGCCGCGGCGAGCAGTTCGAGACCCGCCCAGCCGAGTCCCTGGAAGGCGTACGGCGAGGTCCTCGGCTTGAACACTCCACCCCGCAGGATCTGCGCGCCCGCTTCGCGAACCGCACGCGCGGTGGCGTTGATCTGACCTCCGGACTCGACGGAGCATGGGCCCGCCATGACGAGAAACCCGCCGCCACCGATCAGCAGATTCCCGACAGGAATCACCGTGTCGTCGGACCGCGCGCCGCGTCCCGCCAGCCGGTAATTCTTCGACGCCTTGGTCGCCGGACGCGGTGGGACAAGGGATTCGATAGCCTCGGCATCGGCTGACGCCGGCACGAGTGGCGTGGCATCGCCCGGATGAGCGTCACCCCTCGTCGTCGTCGCCGGATAGCTCCCGAGCACCTTCAGGTGCAACGCGGTCGAGCGGAGGTCGTCCAGGGCATCGGCGGTGCGAGGATCCGCGATGTTGCCCTCGAAATCGATGAAGAACATGTACTCGAAGGGCCGGCCGGGACGAGGGCGCGATTCGAGCTTGGTCATGGAATGTCCGCTCGCCGCAAGGACGCCGAGCGAGCGCATCAGCGCGCCGTGTTCGTGCCGGGTGACCAGGATTAGGCTCGTCTTGCACGGAGCGCCGAGCTCGACCGCAACAGGATGCCGGGCGAGCACGACGAACCTCGTGTAGTTCTCGGCGTGGTTGGCGATGCCGCGTTGGAGGACCACCAACCCGTGCGCGGCCGCTGCCTCCGGCGCCCCGATGGCCGCATGCGTCGGGTCGCCTCCGACGCGCACGAGTCGCATCGCGCCACCCGTGTCGGAGTGCAGGATCTGTTCCGCATTGGGAAGCGTCTGCAGGAATCGAGAGCACTGCTCGAGACCATCGCCGGCCGCGAGCACGCGGCTGATCGCGCCGAGCGGAATCTCATTGACTCCGCACAGGCAGAAGTCGACGCTGGACGTCTCCTCGCCAACGATGGACACCTCATTTTCGCGGAGGAGATCGTAGGTGTCGTCGACGCTCCCGGCGGCAGTGTTTTCGATCGGCAGGACGGCCAGGTCGACTTCCCGAGCCTTCAAGGCGTCAACCGCCGCCTGGTACGTGGGAGTCACGACCAGCTCGCCTGCAACATCACGTGCCGAGAGGTATTTCTGTGCCGCGAGGAAGCCGAACGAGTGCTCGCCGCGCACGGCGACGCTCAGCGCCACCTCGGGCTGCAGGCCGGAACGGCTGGAAACCTGCCGGCTCACCGATTCGGCGAGCAGATCGCGGTAGATACGGCGTATCAGGTTGACCGGGGCGCCTTCGGTCCGTGCGATGTGCTCCACCGCGGTGAGGACCTGGCGTTCGCGGTCGGAATCGCGAATCGCACTGTCGGATGCCGCCTTCTCCCGGGCGACATCGGCAACCACCCGGAACCGCTCGGCGATCAGCTCGACGATTCGCTGGTCGAGATCGCTGACGCGATTGCGGAGAGCGAGCAGCTCGCCGTCGGGCTCTGACACCCCGCGGAGTCTACGGATTCGAACGGGAAAGCCCTCCGGGTCAAGATCCGGCCACTCGATGGGCGCCCGCTCGCCGGAGGCTCGATGACGCCTTTTTGAGGGCCGCCAGCCCGGGGCTCGCGCGCGAAACGGCGGACCCGCACCGTAGGATGGCGGCGAATCCGTTCGTGGCGGCGGCCGATCCAGCCGTCGCCACCATCAAGGAGACAGCCCCATGCTCGCCTTCAACGTCTTTGGTACCAAAGAGATCATCGTCTACGTGGTCGTCGTGATCGTGCTCATCGCCATCGGCTGGTACCTCATGCGGGGACGGTCCCGAGCCTGACGTCCGTCGACGGCACCGCGCCGTCGTTGAAGCGCACCGCGTGACACCGTCCGTGCAGGTGTCGACGTCGCGCCCGATGATCGTCATCCGGTGAGTTCGAAATGACGGCGCGACGACTGTGTATGGCCGTGGGGGTAGCGGTCATCGTCGCGGGCTGCGGCAATCCCGCCGGCTCTTCGCCACCACCCCAACCTCCGCGAACATCGCCGGCAGCCGCTACGCGAGCTGCGCCGCACGTGATGGTGATCCTGGAGGAGAACCGAGGCTACGCAGCGACCCTCGGCGCATGCGATGCCGACCCGTATCTCTGCTCACTCGCCGCGAACTACGCGTCGTTCACCTCGTGGTATGCGATCGCACATCCGAGCGCGCCGAACTACCTCGCACTCGTGAGTGGCTCGACGCAAGGCGTCACCTCGGACTGCACCCCGGACGGCGGAGGCTGCGGACCGTTTGGGGCGCGAGATCTTGGCGGCGAACTGTCGGCGGCGGGCATCCCATGGGTGGCGTACATGGAAGGCATGCCATCCCCGTGTGACCAGGCTGGGAGCGCGGGGGACTACGCTGAAAAGCACGACCCGTTCATGTACTTCAGCGCCAACCTCGGAGCCACCTGCACCGCCCACATCGTTCCGTATCCCGGGGCGGCAATCGCCGTGACCGCGCTCGATTCCAGCCGCCCTCCGGATTTCGTCTGGATCACGCCGAATCTCGCGAATGACATGCACGACGGCAGTGTCGGGCAGGGGGATGCATGGCTCCTGGCGAATCTTCCGCCGGTGCTCGCATCGTCGTGGTTCGCGGATGACGGCACCGTGATCATCACGATGGATGAGAACGATGCCGCTCCTTCAGGATCCTGTTGCGGCAATGCCGCCGGCGGCCTCGTCCCCATGATCGTGATCTCCGCGGGCACAAGGGGGCGCGGGTCGATTGCGACAGTCGGTGACCACTACAGCACGCTGCGGGCGTTCGAACTGGCGTACGGGCTGCCACTTCTCGGCACTGCGGCGCCGGCCGCCGGCGAGTTGAGCGCTCTCCTCGGCTGAGGAAGCCTGGGGATGGTGACCATTCGATAACCGGCAGGCTCCGCGACACAAACGTTGCGCGATCGGTGCCAATCTTCAGTCCGTTACGTACGCTAGCGCGCAGTACGAAAAAGAGAGCCCCCGCATGCTTGGCGATTCTGTGAGTGCTCCATTCGGCGTCTTCAAGGCTTCGCGACTGCTCTTCCTGCTCGTATGCGTCCTTGGAGTCACGCTCGGAGTCTTTCCCACCATCGCGGTCGCCTCTGTGGCGCAGCCGCGCCTGCTCTCAGCAGGCAACTTCACCGTGATGGCCGCGTCAGCCATCACCAATACGGGTTCCACGACGATAACGGGCAATCTGGCGATCAGCCCGAAGAAGGCCTCATCCGTCACCGGATTCCCGCCCGGCGTGGTCACCGGAGCCAAGGACGAGGACAACGCGGTGGCGATCAGGGCGCACACCGACCTCGTAACCACCTACAACGATGCCGCTCACGCCACGCCCTTCAAGAACATGTCAGGCGTGAACCTGGGGGGTAAGACACTCACTCCGGGCGTCTACCATTTCAGTTCCTCGGCACAACTCACCGGCACGTTGATCCTCAATGGAGAGGGTCGATCCAGCTCGGTCTTCATTTTTCAGATCGGATCCGCACTGACAACCGCAAGCGCTTCCCGGGTCGTGCTCATCAACAGAGCAAGCTCCTGCAACGTGTTCTGGCAGGTGACCAGCTCCGCGACTCTCGGGACGGCCACGTCGTTCCAGGGGAATCTGATCGCTCTCACCAGCATCACTCTCACCACCAGAGCCACCATCGGAGTGGGCGGCGGCGCCAACGGTGGGCGCGCTCTGGCAAGGAATGGCGCTCTGACACTTGACACCAACATCATCAGGCCGCCGACGGGCGTCTGTGCAGCCTCGACCACAGTGTCGACGCCGTCAACCGGGGCTGCGCCAAGCGCGCTTGTCCCGTTGCTGCTCGGCTCGGGCGCGTTCCTCGTGGTGGCATCGGCGGTCCGCCGGCGCCGTTCAAGGTAGACCGACACCTTCGGACCCTGGCGCGTGCCGATCGCGGTCACCTTTGAAATCCCTCCCAACGATGACCTTTCGCGCTCACCATGTTGGCCATGCGCACGTCCGGCCGCGGCTCGGCCCGTCAGGATCCGTCGCACGACCGCACGACACTTGGGCGTGACGGCCCGAGCCTGAGCCGTATCGGGCTCGGGCTGGCGGCGATCGGACGCCCCGCGTACATCACCACAAATCGCGCCGCCGACCTCGGTGGTGACCGCTCGGAGGCCGCGCTCGGCGAGCGGACCTCGGAGTTGCTCGACTTTGCGTACGCCGCCGGCGTGGGCTACGTCGACGTCGCACGCTCTTACGGGTTGGCCGAGGCGTTTCTCAGCCGATGGCTGGCGCGCCGCGGAGGCGTTGACGACCTGGTGATCGGCTCCAAGTGGGGCTACACGTACGTTGGGGGATGGGATCTCAGCGCCCCCGTGCAGGAGGTCAAGGACCTTTCCCTGGCGACCTTCGAGCGTCAGTACGCCGAGACTCGCGCACTGCTGGGCGATCACCTTCGCCTCTACCAGGTGCACTCGCTCACCATCGATTCGGGGGTTCTCGAGGATCGGCTCCTGCTGGCTGCGCTCGCAGACTGCCGCCGTGACGGCCTGCTCGTCGGCATCACCACCACCGGTCCAAAGCAGTCGGACGCCATCCGTGCGGCACTCGAAGCGCGCCTTGACGGAGTGCCCGTGTTCTCGTCGGTGCAGGCGACCTGGAACGTGCTCGAGCCGTCAGCAGGGCCCGCGCTCAGCGAGGCTTTCGAGGCCGGATGGGCGGTGATCGTGAAGGAGGCTGTCGCCAACGGCAGGCTCACTCGCGCCGGAGACGCGGGAAATGACGAGAGCCCGCTTGGCCGCGCCGCTTCAGCATCAGGGGTGCAGCCGGACGCGCTGGCGATCGCGGCGGCCCTCGCGCAGCCATGGGTCTCGGTCGTCCTCAGCGGAGCTGCGACCGTCGAACAGCTGATCAGCAACCTCCGAGCGCTGGACACCGGTGCGGTGGAGGTACCGGATATCGCGGAGCCGGCCGGCGCCTACTGGGCCGCACGGTCGGCGCGACCCTGGACCTGAGCGTTCATTGCTGCTGTTGCTGTTGCTGCCAGTGCACCGCGGCGTGATGCTCCACCTGGTCCACCTGCTGGTTGGACATTCGAGCGATTCGCACCGTCACCTCCGGTGGAGCGCCCGTGGCCGTTCCGAAGAAGAGCCCGTGATGTGGTGCGACGTCCCCATAGTCCCGGCCGACGGCCAGCCGGAGGTGATGCGCACCGACGTGCTGCCCGAGAGTCGGGTCGAGTCCGAGCCAGCGACCGTCGGAGCCACAGATCTCGACCCACGCGTGCGATTGCCCTTCGACCACCCTCTCATCGTCGACGGGCCCCAGGTAGCCGCTGACGTATCGCGCCGGCCACCCCGCCCCACGGACCATCGCCAGAAAGAGGTGGGTGAAGTCCTGGCACACTCCGGCGCCTCCCGCAAGGAGGTCGTCGATGCTCGATTCCACGGTCGTGGCGCCACTCACGTAGCGCAGCTCGCGCGGGATGCGCTGCGCGGTTGCCAGGATGCTGTCGAAGCTCCTGTCAGCGCCGTTCCACGCATGCCAGAGCGATCGCGTGTTGTCCGCCAGCGGCACTCGAGGGCTCGGGAGCACGTACTCGAGGCGTGGATCGCTCGCGAGCACCTCCTGGTCCCACTCTGAGAGCCGGCGCCGCCGGGGTTCTGTGTTCTCGACAACGGCGTCGACGGTGAATTCGAGCAGGTCGTGCGGCGTGGTCACG
Source organism: Candidatus Dormiibacterota bacterium (assembly GCA_035948615.1). GTDB lineage: Bacteria > Chloroflexota > Dormibacteria > Aeolococcales > Aeolococcaceae > Palsa-851. The sequence goes on along the minus strand of DASZJB010000085.1, from coordinate 2,601 downwards.
TCGACGCGGTGGACGAAATTGCCGAAGTAGTCCACGCGGCTGCGGGGCACCGCCCACGGCTTGCTCAGGAGTGCGAATGTCAGGGTGCGCTGCGATCCGCGGTCGCGCGGTCGCATGCGCACCTCGTTGTACGAGAGGCTCACCTTCCCGGTGTAGCGCAGGACAGTGCGGTGCGACACCGAGTAGGTCAGCGTGTCAGTACCCATGTGTCCTTGCTCCCGCCTCCCTGTGAGGAGTTGACGACGAGCTCGTCGGGGTCGCCGGCAACGCGGGTCAGACCCCCCGGCACGATCCAGGGCCGCTCGTCGAGCAGCACGAACGGACGGAGGTCGACGGCGCGTGGCTCGAAGCCGCCGCCCGGCCGCAGGCACACGGCCCGGCTGAGCGCCACCTCCTCCTGGGCGAGCCACTGCCGGGGATTGGCCATGACCCCGTCGAGCACGACGCTGCGCTCGGCCGACGACATCAGCCGCCCAAAGTGGATTCCGTAACCACCGCTGGCGTCCACGGGCTTCAGCACTATGCTGCCGATGTTGGCCACAACGTACGCTCGCTGTCGCGGGTCGGTGAGGTCGTAGGTGGGCACGTTGTCCATGAGCGGCTCCTCGCCGAGGTAGTAGCGGATCATCGCGGGGACGTAGGGGTAGATCACCTTGTCGTCGGCGACGCCCGTTCCGGGCGCGTTGGCAATGGCGACATTGCCGCGCCGCCATGCCTCGATGAGTCCCGGGGCTCCGAGCATCGAATCCCGGCGGAACACGAGCGGATCGAGCCATTCACTGTTGACACGCGAGTAGATCACGTCGACGTGCTGGGCGACTCCCTCGGCGTCGCGACGGTAGACCTCATCCTCGACCACGATGATCTCGTGTCCTTCGACGAGCGTGGCGTTCATCTCGTCGGCGAGGAGCCGGTGCTCGTAGTACGCGGCGTTGAATGGACCCGGCGTGAGCACGACGATGTCCGCGTCCCATTGGCGCGGGGCGATGCGCTGCAGGATGCGACGGAGCCGGCCGGTGTAGCCGTGGATCGGCCGGACAGGTGCGAGTTCGAACCAGTCCGGTGCCAACGATTCCATCGCGCGCCGGGACTCGAGCGCATAGGCGATGCCGCTCGGTATGCGCACGTTGTCCTCGAGCACGTGGAACGTCCCCTTGACACGCACCACGTCAATGCCGGAGACGTGGCACCAGGTCGCGCGCGGCGGGCGGACGCCGACGATGTCACGGAGGTAGCCGGTGCTGCTGTAGACGAGACGTCCGGGCACCACGCCGTGTCGAATGGCTCGCTGCGAGCCATAGCAGTCGGAGACGAAGAGGTCGAGTGCCATGGCGCGCTGCGACAGCGCGCGATTGAGGGATCGCCACTCACCCGACGAGAGCACCCGCGGCACCGGGTCGAACGGAAAGATGGGGGCGACGCCCTCAGTGGGAACACCGAAGGTGACCCCCCGGTCGGCGAACCACTGCTGCGCATCGCGGCGGAGTTGAGGCAGTGTGCCGGCGGCGCGCTCGAGGGTCGCGAGCAGCTCCGTGTAGGGTGGCCGGACCACCCCGTCGAGGTCGACGCATTCGTCAGCCGCCCGCGGCAGACCCAAGGCGGCGTCCCGGGCGGTGCCGGCCTCGGTTGTCATCCACGGACAGTACTCCCCGAATCCGCCGCATCGTCATTGGTCGCGGCGCACAAGGTCGCGTCCCGCCGCTTGTGCAACCAGGGCGGTTCACGCGCCCCGATTCGGCGGTACAGTGAGGATCGTGATCGACGCCCCCACGAGCGTTCGACGGCTTCGCGTGGGCTGTGAATTTCTCCATGACCTCGACTGGCCGGTCACCTTCGTCCTCCAGGTGGAGCCGCGCCGCGACACGGTGCTCTCGATGAGCAGTGCCGGGGTCGAAACCTGGCCGCCGGCAAGCCTCCACGAGTACAGCGATGTGTACGGGAACACGTGCCAGCGGTTCGTGCTCGGGCCTGGGAATGCGCGCATCCGCTACGAAGCCGAGGTCGAGGTCGAGGGCGGCATCGACGAGGTCGACGAAGGGGCGGCCGGATCCACGGTTGCCGACCTGCCCGACTCGACCCTCCATTTCACCCTCGCGAGCCGCTACTGCGAGTCCGACAGGCTCGGCAACACGGCCTGGCGTCTCTTCGGCGACGTGACACCCGGCTGGCAGCGCGTGCAGGCAGTCGTCGACTGGGTGCACGACAACATCACGTTCCGGCACGGCAGCAGTGGTCCGTCGACGGGTGCGACCGACATCTACCTCCAGCGCGAGGGAGTCTGCCGCGACTTCGCCCATCTCGCGGTCACGTTTCTTCGCGGACTCAACATCCCCGCGCGCTACTGCTTCGGATATCTCCCCGACATCGACGTACTGGCGCTCGACGAGCCGATGGATTTCGCGGCGTGGCTCGAGGCCTATGTCGGTGACCGCTGGTACACGTTCGATCCACGCAACAACACCAGGCGTACCGGCCGCGTCCTCATCGGGCGCGGGCGTGACGCGCTCGACATCGCCATGATGACCCACTACGGTGCCGCTCCCCTGCGCGCCATGCGCGTCGTGGCCGAGCCGATCGATGCTCAGCCGTGGTCCAGCGCCG